>CBFCZU010000066.1:0-18141 GCA_965602635.1 uncultured Planctomycetales bacterium
GGCCTTCGTGGGGATCGGCGAAAACGGGCATCTGGCATTCAACGATCCGCCGGCAAACCTCGCAAACGACGATTCCTTCACCGTGGTTAGCTTGACCGAGAGTTGCCGGGCGCAGCAGGTTCACGAGGGGTGGTTCGGCACGATCCAAGAGGTCCCGGACAAACCCATTACTGTGACAATCCGGGGCATCTTGAGATCGAAGTGCATTGTCTCGGCGGTTCCGGAGGCAAGAAAGGCCGTTGCAGTCCGGTGCGATCTCAGCGGAACCGTCAGGCCGGCGTGCCCGGCATCGGTGTTGGTAGAGCATCCGCGGACATACCTGTTCCTTGATGCGGACGCAGCATCCCTGCTGGATGAAGCGGCCATCCACCGGTGGCAGGAGGCACAGCCAAGTACGCGCGATGACGACCAAGGATCGCCGAACACGGCCAAACGGAGTTCATGGGCTACCTTGGGTCAAGATAGAGAGAGAAAAGAGGCGCAGCCCGGCTGACTCGGGTGCGTTTGCTGAAGCGAGAGATGAGTGCATATGGGACGGATTATCGTGATTGTCGGCGGTGTGGCCGGGGGCGCCTCCTGCGCCGCTCGCGCCAGGAGACTGGACGAGACCGCTACCATCGTAATGTTCGAACGCGGGGAGTACATCTCGTTCGCGAACTGCGGGTTGCCTTATTTCGTCGGCGGGGAGATCAGTAGCCGGGAGAAACTCCTTGTCACAACACCCGAGCGAATGAGGAACCGTTTCGGCATCGACGTTCGCGTCCGGCACGAGGTTCTCTCCATCGACCGGATGGGCAAGGCCGTCGAGGTGCGCGATCACCAGAACGGAGGGACATATCGTCAGGCCTATGACACATTGGTTCTGTCGCCCGGAGCACAGCCGGTGCGCCCGAAGCTGCCCGGGATGGATAGCGCCCGCGTGTTCTGCCTGCGGACCGTGCCCGATGCCGAACACATTCGCCGGTTCGTGGAAGAGAACGATCCGCGCGCCGCGGTGGTGGTCGGAGGCGGAGCCATCGGCTTGGAGATGACTGAGAATCTCATCCACCTCGGTCTCTGCGTCACCTTGGTGGAGATGGCCGACCAGGTGATGCCCTGGCTGGACCGAGAGATGGCCGAGTGGATACACCAGCATCTTCGCTTTCAGGGGGTCGAGTTGCTCTTGAACAGTCCGCTGGAAAGGTGCGAGGAGGACCGAAATGGCCGACTGATCGTTCGCACTGGCGGCGGACACGAGATTCATTGTGATATGGTCATCTGCGCCATAGGCGTCAAGCCCGAGTCCGATCTGGCTCGGGCGGCGGGATTGGACATCGGTTCGCATGGCGGGATTCTCACCAACCAGCAGTTGCAGACGAGCGACTCAAGTATCTACGCTATCGGCGATGTGGTTGAGACCGAGGACCTGGTCGTCGGAGGTCGGAGGCTGATGCCACTGGCGAATCTGGCGAATCGCCAGGGGCGTCTCGTCGCCGATCACATCTGCGGCAAGGATGTCCGCTACCCAGGGGCTGTCGGGACCGGCATTGTTCGGATCTTCGACCTGGCGGCGGCCTCGACGGGAGCCAACGAGAAGGCGCTGAAGGCCAAGGGGCTGGCCTATGAGAAGTCCTACACGCACCCGGCCTCCCACGCAGGATACTATCCCGGTGCAGTCCCGATGGTCATGAAACTGCTCTTTGCGCCGGATGGGGGCCGCTTGCTTGGGGCACAGGTCGTCGGCATCGACGGGGTGGATAAGCGGATCGACGTATTGGCGACCGCCCTCTACGGGGGGCTGAGCGTCTCGGACCTTGCCGCCATCGAGTTATCCTACGCGCCGCAGTTCGGAACGGGCAAGGACGCCGTCAATCTCGCGGGCTATGTCAGCAGCAACATTCTGGACGGCGACGTGGACGTGGTTCATACGGAGCAGATAGATCACTGGCTCCTGAAAGGCGGGCTGCTCCTTGACGTGCGTACAGAGGCAGAGTTCCATCGCGGCTATATCGAGGGAGCCGTGAACATCCCCATAGATGATCTCCGCATCCGCATCCAGGAGATTCCCCGCGACCGGACACTGCTGGTTTACTGCTTGACGGGCATCCGCAGCTACTATGCGTGCCGGATTCTTCGACAAAAGGGATTCGATGCCCTGAATTTCAGCGGCGGGTACATGGTCTACTGCGCGGCCCTGCCATCACGGTGCAAGGGCATTCCGGGCCTTCGCCGTTGGAAGCGGACCTTGGCCATGGAGACTTTCTGCTCGACGCCCGAGGAAAGACAAATCGTGGAGAACCAGTCCGGACGCCGTCGCCCAGAGGAGCAAGACGATCATGCCATGGATTAAGCAGGACATGTGTACAAGTTGCAGCCTCTGCGTCAACGAGTGCCCCGTAGGCGCTATTGAGCTGAACGTCGACGGTTTTGCCGAGATCGACGAGGGCGAATGCGTCCGCTGCGGGCGGTGTCACGACGTGTGTCCCCAAGAGGCCGTGCGTCACGACGGCGAACGAATTCCGCAAGAGGTGGCGGAGAACCTGCGGTGGGTCCGCAAGCTGCTTCGGCACTTCCAGGACCCGCAAGAACAGTCCGCCTTCATGCAACGCATGGTGCGGTTCTTCAACAAGCAGAAGAAGGTGAGCGAACGAACTCTTGCTGCGATCACCTCCGCCGAGGACAAGCCGGCCGAAGGCATTGATGCCGCCATTGGCCAGTTGTCCGAGGATTAGAGCACCGAAGCATCGAAGGGATAGTGACACAGATGGAGACGAAGCCAAAGGAACTGGTTGTGATCAGCGGCAAGGGCGGCACGGGCAAAACGTCGATTGTGGCCTCGTTTGCCGCCTTGGCTGACAAGGTGGTGCTGGCCGACTGCGACGTTGACGCTGCCGACTTGCACCTGGTCCTCGACCCGAAGGTCGTCCGCCGGGAGAGTTTCTCCGGCGGCAAGCGGGCGCGGATAAAGCCAGGACATTGCACCGCCTGTGGCAAGTGTGAAGAGCTGTGCCGCTTCGATGCGATCTACTTTGACGGGCCTGGAAATGGGCGAGTGGACAAGACCTTCCGCATCGACCCCATCGCCTGCGAAGGCTGCGGCGTCTGCGCGTGGTTTTGTGCCGAGAAGGCCATCGAATTCGTCCCTGCCGTCAACGGCGAATGGTACGTCTCTGAGACTCGGCACGGGCCGATGGTGCATGCCAAGCTGGGCATCGCGGAGGAGAACTCCGGCAAGCTGGTCACTACCGTTCGTCAGGAAGCGGGGAAACTCGCAGAGCAGCGCGGCATCGATCTCGTTCTGATCGACGGCTCGCCCGGCATCGGCTGTCCCGTCATCGCCTCCATCACCGGCGCCGACTTCGTGTTGATCGTCACCGAGCCCACGCTCAGCGGCCTGCACGATCTCGGCCGCGTGGCGGACGTGGCCAAGCATTTCAAGATTCCGGGCATGGTGTGCATCAACAAGTGGGATATCAACCCGGACGTCGCCTCGGAAATCGAGCGTCAGACGATTGAACGTGGCCTCAGCGTGGCCGGGCGGGTCCGGTATGACCGGGCCGTGACGGACGCCCAGGTCCGAAAGCAGGCCGTCGTCGAATTTCAGCAAGATGGCTGCACCGAGGACATTCGTGATCTGTGGACGAAGGTGGGGGCGCTGCCGCGATAGCGGTGTGCCCCGGGCCACCCCAAGAGAGAAAGGAATGATAGATGGCGTGTTTACCTGAGACAGTCAGAGAGGCGTGGGAAGATCGTGACGGCCCTGTGATCCTGGCGACGGTCAATCCAGACAGTGCCCCCAACATCATCTACGTGGGCTGCGTGGGTGCATTCGGCGATGACCGTCTGGTTGTGGCCGACAACTACTTTGACAAGACCCGAAAGAACCTGCTCAGCGGCTGCAAGGGATCGATCTTGTTTCGCTGCAAGAAGGGCAAGGCATACCAGGTCAAAGGGACGCTCGAATACCACAAGGATGGTGAAGTCTTCGATCACATGAAGACCTGGAATCCTCCGAAGCACCCCGGACACGGCGCGGCGGCTTTGCGGATCGAGGAGGTTTACTCCGGAGCGGAGAAGCTCGGCTGAGTCAGGGCGTGGCAGGGTGAGGTAATCAGGCATGCCAACCTATGACTATCAGTGCGACCATTGCGGCCACCGCTTCGAGCAATTCCAGAAGATGTCGGACCCGCCTGTGGAAACCTGTCCCGAATGCGGCGGAAAGGTTAACCGACTGATCGGGGCCGGTGCGGCGGTCATCGTCAAGGCCTCCGGTGTTCGCTCTACCGACTACCGCACCTCTCGCCCAAGCTGCGGGCGCGACAGGCCCTGCTGCGGCCGCGATACGCAATGCGAAACCAAGCCGTGTGATGAATGAGGCGGTGCCACGGGATGCATCTTTGGACCTGTGCCGTCGCCGACGGGCTGGGCCTGCCCCGGCCCCAGGTCGCCACAAGCCAGATGCAGTAGCATCGGCGTGTCGAAAAGACGCCGTCGGGAATGCGGAGTGAACGGAGATGGCGCGTCCGCGAGGCGTGGCCGGCAGGCAGACGCCCGCACGTCACGCCTCTGACAGCGGGCGAGCGGATTCGAACCGCCGACGTCCAGCTTGGGAAGCTGGCATTCTACCACTGAATTACGCCCGCACGACACTGCATGATAATCGCCCGACGCGATTTGTCCAGCGGTTTCGCGCGACGGGCGGCCGCGACGGATCAGCCCATCAGGGCCTGGCCCTTCATCCACTCCACCGCCCTGGCCATGCTCTGCTCGGGCGTGTGCCGCGGCTCGTATGCGAGCTTGCGCCGGGCCTTGGAAATGTCCGGGCACATGTGGAAGAGGAAATGATTCCTCGCCCCCCGGTCGGGCATGACGCGTGTGGCGAACTCCTCGTAGGAGACCCACTCGATCGGAATCGCGACGCCGTAGATCTCCGAGAACAACTGGACCATCTGGGCGGCCGTGAGCGCGTAGGCCGAGCCGACGTTGAAGAACTCACCGGCCGCTGGGTCGGGCTTCTCGAGGGCGAGGGCGAAGCCTTCGGCGACGTCCTGGGCGTCGCAAGGCCCAATCAGCGCGTTGCATCCGCGGAAGAGCTTCACCGGCTCGCCGCGTGCCATGGCGCGATGGGCCTCGACGTCGCGCCCGCCGCGCATCTCCAGCGGCACCTTGCCCGGCCCGCAGATGTTCGGTGGGAGGATCGCGGTGAAGGCCACGCCGTCGCGGCGGCAGCGGCGCTGAAGCCCGCACAGCTCGTCCATGCGCCGCTCGTACGGCTCGCTCAAGGCCGGGCCGACGCGGACCTCCGGGGCGGGCACGGTCGTCGGCGGGCCGAGCATCCACACCGACCCGCACCAGATGAAGTGGCGGCACTTGCCGCGCAGGGCCTCGTACAGTGCGGTCGCGTCGGCCTGCACGATGTCGATGAGCGCGTCGCAGGGCAGCTCGGCCAGGGCAGCGACCGGATCATCCGCGGGCAGCTTGACGAGCTTGGCCTGCTCCCACGCCTTGCCGTCGGGCCTCGGTCGGCGGCCTCGCGTGGCGACCGTCACGTCGTGGCCCGCCTCGATCAGCCGCGGAACCAGGTGCCCGCCGATGTGCCCCGTGCCGCCAATGACGATAACCCGCATCGGTCAGTCCTTTCGCCGCGCCTGCGGTCAGCCGACCCACGGGCGCGAGTCGGGCACGTCCAGCCACGTCCCCGTGCCCACCGCCTGCTGGGAGATCAGCCCCGGCAAGGTCATGTCCATGGCCTCGTGAATGCCGATCGGCGGCGGCGCGGCGGTCCGGATGGCCCGGGCGAAATCGTGGAGCACCCAGAAGTCGCCTCCGCCGTGCCCGGCCTTGCTGGACTCGGCCAGCATGGCCTTGACGTGCTCGGGCAGGAAGCGCTCGCGGTAATTCTCGAGCGGCTCCCATTCCATCGCGCTGCCGTCGTCGAGCGCCCGGGGCTTGGGCCGGAGCGATACCTTGGGCTGCTCGCCGGGCGCCCGCCCGGACTCGTATGCCCCCAGCGTGCCCTGGAGGCGATAGTAGTCCATCTTGTGGGGGCGCTCGGAGAGCATGTCGATCTGGCACTGCACCATCCCGCCGCCGCTGAGCCGCCCGAGCGTCACGATCATGTCCTGGATGCCGTACGCTTCATCGCGGGCGTCCACGTAATGATACCCGGCGCCCGCGCAGGCCACCTGCGTGACGCGCTGGGGTGCGAGCCACTGAAGCAGCGGCCCCAGCTCGTGGGTGATGTACGTGTTGCCGTCGATGCCGGTTTGCCATTTCCGCCGCCAGCGGGTGACCTCGTTGTGGGCCTTCAGCTCGTGGAGGTAGTGCCCCTCGGCGTAGTACATCTCGCCGAACAGGCCCGCCCGCGTCATCTCGCGGACGATGATGTTGGGTATGCCGTAGCAGTAGTTCTCGGCCATCATGTAGACGGCGGAGCTTTCGGCGGCGGCCTGGACGAGCCGGCGGCACTCGTCGAGGCTCACGGCCGCGGGCACCTCGCTGAGAACGTGGACGCCCCTTTGCAGTGCGGCGACGGCCTGGGGCGCGTGAAAGTGCATCGGCGTGCCGATGACCACCGCGTCGGCGGCGCCGGCGTCGAGCATGGCCTCGTAATCGGTGAAGGTCTGCGGGATGGACCACTCCTCGGCGGCCTTGGCCAGCCCCTCGGGGTTGACGTCGCAGGCGGCCGTCATGCGAACGCCGGCCAGGGCCCGTAGCGAGCGGAAGAAACTGCCGCCGCGACCGGCCGCGCCCACCACGCCTATGCGAATCTCGTCGCTTGCCATGTTAAGTGCCCTTGAGAATCTCGTCGGCGATTGCGCGGACATCTGCCGCGAGAGCCCCGGCCGCTTCGGCGTCCTCGGCCTCGGTGACGATCCGCATGATCGGCTCGGTGTTGGACGCCCGGACGTGGACCCAGCCAACGGGCAGGTCCACTCGCAGCCCGTCCTCCTCGTTGGCGGCCGCCTGTGGGCGGGAGAGGAGGTCCTTCCGCGCCGCCGCGATTATCTTCGGCGCCGCATCGAGAGGGCAGGCGAACTTGTCCTTGAGCATCACGTAGCGCGGCAGCGCCGAGACCAGCTCGCCGACCGTCTTTCCGCTGGCGGTGAGGTAGTGGAGCATCAGGGCGATGCCGACGAAGCTGTCGCGGACGATCACCACGCGCGGGTCCATCACGCCGCCGTTGCCCTCGCCGCCGAAGATGCACTTGTGCCGGACCATCGCCTCGGCGACGTTCGACTCGCCGACCGGCGCGCGATACAGCTTCACCCCGGCCGACGACGCCACGTCGTCGATCATCCGCGTGGCCGACAGGTTGGTCGCCAGGTCGCCCTTGCGATGGGACAGGACGAACGCCGCGGTCAGCGCCAGCGTGTACTCCTCGCCGATGAATCGCCCCGTCTCATCGACGATGACCAGCCGGTCGGCGTCGGGGTCCTGGGCGAAGCCGATCTCCGCGCCGCGGGTGCCCACGGCGTCGCACAGGCCGCCGAGGTTGACGGCTATCGGCTCGGGCTCGTGGGCGAACTGCCCGCTGGGCTCGGCGTTAATGTGGATCAGCTCGCAGCCGAGGCGCTCCATCAGCATGACCGTGCCCACGCAGCCGGCGCCGTTGATGCTGTCCAGGGCGACCTTGAACCGCCGCGCCGCGATGGCTGGCACGTCGACAATGCCGCACGCGGCCTCGACGTGCGTCTCGTGCGTCGTGTCGTTGGCCGTGACTGTCCCGGCCCGGGCGGCCGGGGCGTAGGCGCCGTCTTCCCAGATATGCTTGAGCTGCGCGGCCTCGGGGGCGGGGAAGTTCACCCCGTCCGGCGTCATGAACTTGATGCCGTTGTAGGGCAGCGGATTGTGGCTGGCGGTGACGACCACCCCTCCGTCGGCCGAGAGGCGCTTGATCATCAGCGCCACGCCCGGCGTCGAGACCACGCCCAGGTCGATGACATCGATCCCGCCGGCCGTCAAGCCCGCCACGACCGCGTCACGGATCATCTCCCCGGAGGTTCGCGTGTCCCGCCCGAGGGCGATCGTCTTGCCCGCCCCCAACATCGTCGCGAAGGCCAGGCCGAACTGCTCGGCCACCTCGCCCGTGAGCGTCTCTCCGACGATGCCGCGGACGCCGCTTACTCCCACCATCAGTCTGCTCATCTATCGGTTCCTTCCAAACTGGCGCGGGCCATTATGCCCACGCGCCGGCCTGACGCAAGCCGCCCGCCGTGCCCGCGGACGGATGGATCGCGTCAGAAGCCCGGGAGGAACTCTCTCTCGGCCTCGAAGAGCTCTTCGGTCATCTGCCTTATCTCGGCCGGGCAGCAGCACGAGGCGGAGAGCGGGTCGACCATCAGCGCGTGGGCGGCCAGCTTGGGCGAGCGCTGGATGCAGGCGTCGGCGGCCAGGTCGTACATCCGCATGTTCCAGTCGGAGATGGCGGCCAGTTGGGGCGCCAGGCGGCCGAAGTGGGTCGGCCTGACGCCGCGGCGGTCAACCAGGCAGGCCACCTCCACGACGCCGTCGGCGGGCAGGTTTGTGATCAGGCCGGCGTTGGGCACGTTGCCGTGGATGACGAACGGCTGACCGGTCTCGATCGCCTCGATGATGAAGCTGGCGTACTCCCAACTCCGCTCGACGTTGGGCTCCTCCTTGCCGGCGATGATGTCCCTGCGCCGCTGGTCGCAGCGCTTCCGCCAGCCGGGCCAGCCGTCGGCGTAAAAGCTGGTGGCCCCGAGGTAGCCCTCGCCGCAATACTTGTCGATCAGCTCCGGGCGCTTGCGGTAGTAGGGCAGGTACTCGCTGAAGTGCCCGCTGGACTCGGTGACGAAGCTGCCGAGGTGCAGCATCACGTCGAAGCGGACGGGGTCTTTCTTCAGCAGCTCGGGGTCCTTGGTGACCTTCTCGCACAGGATCGGGTAGAGGTCCTCGCCGTTTCGCGACAGCTCGGTGAACCAGGCCAGGTGATTGATCCCGGCGCACTGCCACTTCATCTCGTGGTAGGGCACGTCGGCATAGCGGGCGAGGACGTGGCTGGTGCCCTGGACGCTGTGGCACAGTCCGACGACCTTGGCCTTGCTGGCGCGGGCGGCGGCCAGGCACATGATGCTCATCGGGTTGGTGTAGTTGAGCACCCACGCGTCGGGGCAGAGCCGCTCGACGTCCGCGAGCACGTCCAGCCAGACGGGCACGGTCCGCAGGGCCTTGAACAGCCCGCCGGGCCCGCCCGTGTCGCCGATGCACTGGGTCACGCCGAACTTCATGGGGATGTCGTTGTCGAAGCGGACGCAATCCGTGCCGCTGACCTCGATGCAGTTGATGATGTAGTCGGCCCCCTCCAGGACGTCGGCGCGCTGCGTCGTGGCGGTGAGCTTCCAGCCGGTCTTGCCGGTCTTGGCCAGGATGACCTTCGTCAGCGCCTCGGCCAGCTGGAGCCGCTCCTGGTCGATGTCCACCAGGGCGAACTCGCCCTTATCGGCGCCGGCGATGCTGAGCACGTCCTTGGCCAGGTGCTCCAGGAATCCGCTGCCGGCGCCCAGGAACACGACCTTCAGCGGTCGCTGGACGCTGTCGAGTATGCCGAGCTGATCGGCCTTCTGGGTATGGGCTGCGTGACCTTCCTTCGCCTTCTTTGCTGCCATAGCGTAAATCCTCGCCTGTTGCTACGTCATGGGGTAACGACCGTTCCGGGCATTCTACTGCCCGCCCCCGGCGACGCCAGAGCGGGTCGGGTTTTTTCTTGCGGCGCGCCGCCGGGGGTGCTTCGCGGGGAAAGCAGTTGAAATCGCCTCACCGGCAATGTAGGACTACCGGCCGGGGCAAAGACCGAAAGACGCGAACGTCCATCGCGGAAGGAGAAGGCGTAATGGCAAAGGTAAACTTCGGCGGCGTCAGGGAAGAGGTGGTCATGCGCAGCGAGTTTCCAATGGCCAAGGCCCGCCGGGTGCTCAAAGGCGAGGTCATCGCCGTGATCGGATATGGCGTGCAGGGACCCGCCCAGGCACTGAACATGAAGGACAATGGGTTCAAGGTGATCGTCGGCCAGTCCAGGAAGTTCAAGGCCGACTGGGACCGCGCCCGCCGCGACGGCTGGAAGCCCGGCAAGACGCTCTTCGACATCGACGAGGCGGCAAAGCGGGGGACGATCGTTCAGATGCTCGTCTCCGACGCCGCCCAGCGGATCATCTGGCCGGGCGTAAAAAAGAACCTCGACCCGGGCGACGCGCTGTATTTCTCTCACGGCTTCTCGATCGTGTACAGGAAACAGACGAAGGTGATCCCGCCCAAGGACGTTGACGTGATCATGGTCGCCCCGAAGGGATCGGGCACATCGCTCCGCCGCAACTTCCTGTCGGGGGCGGGCATCAACGCCAGCTTCGCCGTCGAGCAGGACGCCACCGGGCGGGCGCGCGAGCGATGCATCGCCCTGGGAATCGCCATCGGCAGCGGGTACCTCTTCCCGACCACGTTCAAGGGCGAGGTGTACAGCGACCTCACCGGCGAGCGCGGCGTCCTGATGGGCGCCCTGGCCGGGATCATGGAGGCCCAGTACGACACGCTGCGGCGGCACGGGCACAGCCCCTCCGAGGCATTCAACGAGACGGTCGAGGAGCTCACCGAGAGCCTCATCCGCCTGGTCAGCGAGAACGGCATGGACTGGATGTACGCCAACTGCTCGGCCACGGCCCAGCGGGGGGCGCTCGACTGGAAGCCCAAGTTCAAGAAGGCGGTGATGCCCGTCTTCCGGGATCTCTACAAGCGCGTCGCAGCCGGCGTGGAGACGCGGCGCGTGATATCGAGCTGCGGGCGGGCGGGCTACCAGAAGCAGCTCGCCAAGGAGCTGGCGGAGATGGGCAACTCCGAGATGTGGAAGGCCGGCGCCGCCACCCGCGCCCTGCGGCCTAAGGAGAAGGCCAAGAAGGTCTCCAAGGCGACCAAAGGAATCGCCGGGAGAAAAGCTCGCTGAGGGAAAGCTACCCAGGCACTCAAGGCCCGCCGATCGCCACCGGCGGGCCTTAACTTGCGCGCGTGTTTTGGGTAAGGTAGCTGACTATGAGTGAAGCGGACATCGACAGGCTCAAGCGCGACATCGTCTTCGAGGCGACTCTGCGGGGACGGCGGATGGTGTTCCACAGCACGTGGGGGCTGTTCAGCCCGCGGCGGATCGACGACGGCACGTGGAGGCTCGTCGATAACGTCGAGGTGGGCAGCGAGGACGTCACGCTCGAACTCGGCTGCGGGTACGGGGCGATCGGCCTGGCGGTCGCCGCCCTTACGCCCGCGGGGAAGGTCCACATGGTGGACAAGGACTTCGTCGCCCTCGAGTACGCCGTGAAGAACGCCCGCCTCAACGGCATCGACAACGTCGAGATCTACCCGTCAAACGCGTTCAGCGCGGTGCCCGCGGAGATGCGGTTCGACAACATCATGGCGAACCTGCCGGCGAACACCGGCAAGGAGCTGCTGAGCATCATCCTGCACGACGCAAGAGCCCACCTCAAGCGCGGCGGGCGGCTCTACGTGGTGACGATCGCCGGGCTGAGGCAGTTCATCCGGCGGAACTTCGAAGAGGTCTTCGGCAACTACGCCAAGCTCAAGCAGGGCAAGACCTACACCGTCGCCCTGGCCGTGAGGGACTAGCCTCGGCCGGGCCGGGGGCGGTCACTTCTTCAGTTCGTCCCACAGCGCCTTCTCGACGCTGCTGAACTTGTCGAAGCTGGCCTTGACGTGCTCGAGTATCTTAGCCAGCTCGGGGTCCTTGGCCGTCACGCCCTCCGGGCGCGCCTTACGCAGTGCCGTCAGCCGGGCGAGCGCGCCGTTCAGCTCCTCGGCCCCCTCGGAGAAGACACGGGCGGCGTCGTAGATGTTCTGCGTGCGGGTCCGTTCGCCAGTGGGCTTCTCCACCAGCCGCCAGGGGGCGCGGCGGATCTCCTTGGCCGCGGCGTTGAGGTTCGCCGACATCGACGTGAAGTTCAGCACCATCTCGTCGATGTTGTCGCTGTTGAGGACGATCAGGTCTTTGGCCTTGCCGGTGAGGGCCTTGAGGTTGCCGACGATCGCCAGCAGCTCGGTATCTATCTTCCGCAGGTCGGCCAGGATCGCGGCCACGTCCTTCTTGACGTACTGCTCTATCATCCCGGTGGTGTTGACCACCGAGGTGAGCGCCCCGCTGACCTTGGGCTTCGCGTCGATTGTCATGTCTTCCACGTTGCCGGCCGTGCGACGGACCTTGGACATGAGGGAGGCCTTGTCGGAGGCATCGACCTCGGTGCGGAGGTCGGCGGTTATCTCGTTCACGTCGCCGGCGCTGCGGTGAACCTTGGCCAGCAGGGAGGCCTTGTCGGCGACGTCCGTCTGGGCGAGTATGTTGGCGGCGATCTTGACCGCGGCGGCGGAGGTGACCTTCAGGTCGTCGATGATGGCGTGCACCTTGGCCAGCACGGCCTTGTCGTTTTCGGTGTCGATCTCCTTCTGGAGATCCTCGGCGATCTTGTTGAGCGTGTCCGCGGCGACGCAGAGTCTGTCTATGCCCAGGCTCATGCCGCCCTTGGAGACAAGCGCGGGGTCGCCTTCGTCCGCCAGGGCTTTCTCGCTGCCCATATCCGTCACGACCAGCGCCCCGGCCCCGACCAGCCCGCACACCGCCTGGGCCTTGCCGTCGGGGTGTATCTTGACGTCCGGGTGGTTGATCCGGGCGATGTACAGCGTGCGCTTCTTCTCGGGGTCGTAGCGTATCTCGGCGATCTTGCCTACCGGCAGGTCCGAGACCTGCACGAGGTCGCCGGCCTTCAGGCCGAGGCTGCCAGTGCCTTGGTCGACGTAAAAGACCGCCCGCCCCTTGGGCGGGGAGAGCACCTCGCTGGCCCCCAGCCAGATCAGCACGCCCACGCCCACGCACATGGCGATCAGGGCGAATAACCCGGCCTTGAATTCGCTGTGTTCCTTCTTTGCCATGATGAGAGTCTCCAGGTGCTGGGTGCTGTCTCGCCGCTACGGCGCGCCGGCGGCCTCGAGGATGTCGTCCTCGTACCCGGTCGATAGACGCCGTGCCGTGATCGGCCCCTCCGAGTCGCCGCGCAGGAACTGGCGGATCAGGTCTTGCCGCTCGTCGCCGCTCTCGGGCCCGTCGCGCAAGGCCTCGAATTCGCTCCGCGGGGCGACTTTGAGTATCACGCCCCGGTCCAGCATGGCCATCCGGTCCGCGATCCGGAAGGCGGAGTCCATCTCGTGAGTGACCACCACGCTCGAGACGCCCAGCTTGCCCGTGAGGTCCATCATGAGCTGGTCGATCTCCGCGGAGGTGACCGGGTCGAGCCCGGCGGAGGGCTCGTCGTAGAACAGAATCTCCGGGTCGAGGGCGATGGCCCTGGCTAGCCCGGCGCGCTTCTTCATGCCGCCGGAGATCTCGGCCGGCATAAGGTCCTCCGCCTCCCGCAGGCCGACCAGCTCGAGCTTGATCTTGACCATGATCTCGATGGTCTGGGCGTCGAGGTCGGTGTGCTCGCGGAGCGGCAGGGCGACGTTGTCGCCCACGGTCATGGAGTTGAACAGCGCCCCTGACTGAAAGAGTATGCCGAACCTCAGGCGCAGCGCGTTGAGGCCCGGCTCGTCCAGATCGTTCAGGTCGCTGCCGAGCAGCTCGACGTGGCCGGTGTCGGGAAACAGCGACCCGACCATGTGCCGCAGCACGGTGCTCTTGCCGCACCCGCTGCCGCCCATGATCACCAGCGTCTCGCCCGGGTAAACCTCCAGGTTCACTCCGTCGAGAACCACCCGCCCGCCGAAGGACTTGACCAGGTCAACCACCCGGACGATCGGTTGGCGGGCATCCTTGTCTGTCTTTTTGTCAGCCATGCGGCAACGCTCTGATTCTCAGTGCAAACTAGAACTTGAAGACGTAAAAGATCGCCGTGAATACGCAGGCAGCGCCGACGATACCGACGATGGAATAGACGACGGTCATGGTGGTCGCCCGCCCGACGCCCTCGGCCCCGCCGCGGACCCTCAGGCCCTCGTAGCAGGCGATCAAACTGATGAGCAGCCCGAACACGCCCGCCATTATCAGCCCGCTGACGAAGTCGCGTATGCGAAGCTGGGTCTGCATGTTCTCCCAGTAGTGCTCGGACACCTGGCTGCCCAGCACCCACATGGAGGTGAGGTAGCCGCCCAGGGCGATCATGCAGTTGGCGATGACCGTCAGCAGGACCATCATCACGAACGTCGCCAGCACCCGAGGCACGACCAGGAAGCGGACCGGGTTGAGGGCGTGGGCCTGAAGCGCCTCGATCTCCTCGGCCACGACCATCGTCCCGATCTCGGCGGCGATGGACGCCCCCGCGAAGCCGCTGAGCACCACCCCTGTTATGATCGGCCCGAGCATCCGGAAGCCGGCCACGCCGAT
Source organism: uncultured Planctomycetales bacterium (assembly GCA_965602635.1). Lineage (GTDB taxonomy): Bacteria > Planctomycetota > Phycisphaerae > SM23-33 > SM23-33 > CBFCZU01. The sequence goes on from CBFCZU010000066.1 coordinate 14,369, forward strand.
GATCATGGAGATCTTGTCAAGCTGCCCCAACGGCTCCAGCGGCGGGGCCATCTGGAGGGCGAGGATCACGCCGATGAATAGCTGCACCAGCGATACGATCCCCAGGCTGCGCACTCCGACACGCACCATCTGGTAGGCGGCGGCCTCGCGACTGGCCCGCCGCCCCAGCGCGCCCTGCCAGGACAAGCGCAGCGCCGCTCCCAGCAGCAGCACGAGGCCGCCGACATACGAGACCAGCCCCAGCACCCGCGCGCCGAGGGAATGGACGAAGCTGGGCTGGCCGTCGCGTCCGTTCACGCTTCCAGGGCCTCCTGTTGCGTGGCGACGATCTGGAAGACCGTGTCCAGGCGGGTGATCTCGAAAACGCTGCGCACCCGGTCAGTCAGCCCCGCGAGTATCAGGGAAATCTGGTTCCGGCGGACGCGCGCCAGCAGCTTGACCAGCGAGGCGACCCCGGAGGAGTCCATGTACGCTACGCCCGAGAGGTCCACGACGATCTTCTTGGGCCGCTCGTCCAGCAGAGCCAGCAGGGCCTGCTGGAACCGGGCGCTTTGGTGCAGGTCAATGTCGCCGCCTGCCTCGACCACCACGGCGGCGCGGTCCGAGCCGACCCACTTGACGCTTTGTATCGGGCTGGAATCGTCGGTCACTACCCGTTCCTTTGATTTAGCCTCTTGAGCATGGTCAGCACCGTCCCGGCGTCCGGGGCGGGCGTGTAGGTCACCTCATCCATGCAACTGCTCATGATGTGCACGCCCAGCCCTCCGGGGCGGACGTCCTCCAGATCGCGCGACCTTATCTGCGCCGGTTCGGCCACGTCGCCCCAGTCGCGAACCTCGATGCTGAGGGCGGCCTGGCCGGCGGACTCCGTCGGGCGCAGGACGATCTCGATGGGCTTGTCGTCATCGCCGTGGTAGGCGTGCTTGATAACGTTGGTCAGGGCCTCGTCCACGGAAAGGACTATCCCGCCGCGGTCCTCCTCGGCAAAGCCCATCAACTCGCACAGCCGCTCCACCGCCGAGCGAACCACCGGCAGGTGGGCGGGCACCGAAACGATCGACATACGAACCGGGAACTGGGGGAAGTCCGATGCGGCCACTTCACAGGTCCTTTGCGGATGCGGGGTTTGCCCCGAGCCAGTTCCGCCACCGCCACACGGCCTGGGAGCGCGTCTCGGCCTCGTCGTAGTAGCGGTAGCCCAGGGTCTGGCCGGTTATTTTCTTCAGGGCGCCGATGGCGAAGAACCGGACGTCCCCGGCCGAGTCGTCGAGCCGCTCCACCAGCAGCGGAACGACCGAGCCGTCCTTGGCCTCGCCCGCCCGCCGACAGGCCTCGGCCCGGATCGAAGGGTTCTCGTCCTGCAAGGCCGTCGGCAGGTCCTTGGGCCACCGGGGCCCGCATGCCGGCATGCCCGCGAGGAGCCCACACGCGAGGAGGCACCCGAAGAAACGCAGCACTCTCGGCAATGTGTCCGTCAGCGTTCCGATGTCGCGATTCCCACTCTCGGGTGATCCGCGAAACTCATGCACGACACGTCCGCGGCACTACACGTAGTAAGACTTGCCATACCAGCATCGCCGGCGCCAAATCGCAGACCATGATTCTACGGACTGGGACGCTCCCCGGCAAGTCAATCTGCGGCCGCTCGGGTGAGGGAGCTGACCAGCAGGTGTGCCTGTCGCGTGGGCTCGGGTAGGCGGAATCGGCGGGCGGCGCGGAGCGTCCAGGACACGGCCTGGGGCAAGGCGACCCGGTGGCCGACGGAGACGTACACGGGCTTGACGCCGGTTCGCGTCCGCACGACCGAGCCGACGGTTTGGCCCCGGTGGCGCAGGCGGGCGCGGCGCCCTCGCTCGCGGCCGACCGGGCCGTGCTCGCCGCACAGGCGGCTCTTGGCCACGCCGATGGTGGGCAGGTCCAGCCATAACCCGACGTGGCTGGCGAGCCCGAGCCGGCGGGGATGGGCCAGCCCCTGGCCGTCGCAGATGAGCAGGTCCGGGCGGCGCGGCAGCGCCCTGACCGCGGCGATCACGGCCGGGGCCTCGCGGAAGCTCAGCAGGCCCGGCACGTAGGGGAACCCGCACGGGCGGATCACGTGGCGGGAGGTGAGGACCTCCATTGTTTCGGCGTCGCAAAGCACGGCCGCGGCCACGATGCGCCTGCCGCCGTCGAGGAACGCGCAGTCGGTCCCGGCCACCGCGGCAACCTCGCCCGCCAGCAGCTCGACGCGGACCTCGCCCGCCAGCTTCAACTGGAGCGCGACCGCCGCCTTCGGCGAGATGTCCCACTTGTGACGCACCATGCCTGCCCAGCCTAGGCCGATGCCGCTTGGCGGATCTCCGTGACGGCCGCGGCGATCTCCTCGGCTGAGACCGTCAGGTTAGTCACCGCCCGGATGGTGTCGGTGCCCCTCGCCAGGACCAGCAGCCCGCGCTGCTTGAGCCTCTCGGCCAGCTCCGCTGCCGGCATCGACGTGACGGTGAAGATTACGATGTTGGTCTCGACCGTGGCGGGGTCGAGCTCCACGCTGGGCAGTCCGGCGATTCCGCGGGCGAGCGCCTTGGCGTTGGCGTGGTCCTCGCGGAGGCGGTCGCGGTGGTTTGCCAGGGCGTACAGTGCGCCCGCGGCGATGATCCCCGCCTGGCGCATGCCGCCGCCGAAGAGCTTGCGGAACCGCCGGGCGCGGGCGATGAACTCCTCGCTGCCGGCCAGGACAGAGCCGACCGGCGCCCCGAGGCCCTTGGAGAAGCACACGCTCACCGACTCGAAGTGCTCGGCGTAGGCGCGCTCGGGGGTGCCCGAGGCGACGGCGGCGTTCCACAGCCGGGCGCCGTCGAGGTGCATGCTCAGCCCCGCGTCGTGGGCGGCGGCCGCCACCTCGGCCACTGTCTCGATCGGCCAGACGCTCCCGCCGCCCCGGTTATGCGTGTTCTCGACGCACACCAGCTTCGTGCGCGGGAAGTGGACGTTCTTCGGCCGGAGCACGGCGCGGACGTCCTCGGCCGTGAAGATGCCTCGCTTGCCCTGAACCAGCCGGCAGGTCACCCCCGAAAGGGCGGCCGGGCCTCCGCCCTCGTAGAAGTACGAGTGCCCCTGGGCCTCGAGGATGATCTCGTCGGCCGGCTCGGTGTGGGCGCGGATGGCCACCTGGTTGGTCATGGAGCCGGATGGCATGTACACGGCCGCGGGCTTGCCCAGCACCTCAGCCGTTCGGGCCTCCAGGGCGATGACCGTCGGGTCGTCGCCCAGCACGTCGTCGCCCACCTCGGCCGCCGCCATCGCCGCCCGCATCTCCGGCGTAGGCTTCGTTACCGTGTCGCTTCGCAGGTCGATCATTTCGTTCTCTCAGCCGGTTTTGGCGTCATGGGGTCGAGCACCTTGCCGGACGCGCCGGCGGCCTCGACGAGCTTGAGGGTCACGTCTCTGACCCACAGCCGGCCCTTGGGCCAATAACAGTACAGGTCCACGCGGACCCATTGTAGCTTGTAGGGCGCGCGGTGTCCGTGCTTGGGCGGCAGGACCGACGGCACGAAGTCCGCCACCGTGGTCTTCCACTTGCCGGCGGTGCTCTTGAGCTTGGGGAACTGGCGGCGGTACACCTCGCGCCGCTGGGGCTTTTCCTCGCCGGGTGTGTGGATCAGGGCGTAGCCCTTGACGAACGGCAGGAAGGTCGGCCCCTCGCTGGCGTAGGTGATGGCGCAGCGGTAGCGGTGGCCGGGCGTCACGTCGATCCAGTCGCTGTAGCAGGCCAGCCCGTGGGCGGCGGCGACGTT
>CBFCZU010000067.1:0-17912 GCA_965602635.1 uncultured Planctomycetales bacterium
GCCTGGCTGGAAAACCTCCGCGACTGGCCAATCAGCCGCCAGCTCTGGTGGGGGCACCGCATTCCCGTTTGGTCCGCGACAGTCGTGGGCGGGGCTGCCGATGCGCTCGATCAGTTCACAGCGCAACTCGGAGAGTGGCGCAAGGAAGGTAGGATCGCTGTGCACGGACGAGGGCGACTCGGCTATGCTCATGGAGATCTCGATGACGAGTACCCGACGTGGTTTATCTGTGTGCGCGACCCCAACGATGCTGAAGTGATCGACGAGATCAAGAAGTGGGGGTTCGCTCGCGACCCGGACGTATTGGACACCTGGTTCAGTTCGGCGCTGTGGCCGATCAGCACGATGGGCTGGCCTGACGAGACCGAGCTGCTCAAGACGTTCTACCCCAGCAACGTGCTGTGCACGGCGCGGGAGATCATCACCCTCTGGGTCAGCCGGATGGTCATGTTCGGGCAGTACTTCCGCGGCGAGCCGCCGTTCGCCGACGTTTACATCCACGCCATGATCCAGGACGGCGACGGCCGGAAGATGTCCAAGAGCCTGGGCAACGGCATCGACCCGCTGGACATCATCGAGAGCCACGGCGCCGACGCCATGCGCTTCACCCTGGCCTACATGACCACCCAGACGCAGGACGTCCGCATGCCGGTCGAGGAGATGACGCTGCCGGACGGGCGGCGGGTCACCAGCTCGCCGAAGTTCGACCTGGGGCGCAACTTCTGCACCAAGCTGTGGAACGCCTCGCGTTTCGCCCTGATGAACCTCGACGCCGTCCCGCCCTGGTCCGAGGCGGCGGGCCAGTTCGAACTCTCCGACGCCTGGATCCTCTCCCGGCTGAACCGGACGGTCCGCGACGTCACCGAGGCCCTCGGCGCTTACCGGTTCCACGAGGCGGCCGGGGCGCTGTACCGATACATGTGGAACGACTTCTGCGACTGGTACCTGGAGATCGCCAAGGTCCGCCTGGCCGCGGGTCAGTCAGCCCCCAAGGCCGTTGTGGCCCACGCCCTGGACGTCCTGCTGCGGCTGCTGCACCCGATCATCCCCTTTGTGACCGAACAGCTCTGGGGGCAGCTCAACTCGGCCGCTCCGCTCCGCGGGCCGCACGACACCTCCGCCGAGCCCATGTTGATCCGCGCCGCCTGGCCCCGGGCCGAGTCGGCGGCAATCAACGAGCACGCCGAGGAGCGCTTCGCCGCCGTCCAGGACCTGGTGAGTGGCATCCGCGAGGCCCGCAGCCGGCACAACGTCCCGCCGTCGAAGAAGGTGGCGATAACCGTGGCCGCCGACGGGGAGCAGGGACGGATGATCGCCGACCATGCCGCCCTGATCGGCTCGCTTGCCCAGGTTGAGCCGGTCAGCGTTGACCCGGCCGCCAAGAGTGGACCCGCGGACGCGACGGTGATGGCCGCGGGCGTCCAGGCCTTCATTCACGACGTGGTTGACCGCCAGGCCGAACTCGCCAAGCAGACCAAGCGGCAGCAGACGCTCGCGCGGGGCATCCAGGGCGCCGAAGGAAAGCTGGCCAATGCCAGGTTCATCGAGAATGCACCTCCCGAGGTTGTCGAGCGCGAGAAGCAGCGCCTCGCGGCCATGCGCCGGGAGCTGGAAGCCATCGAAAAAGCCCTGTCACAGTTGCAGTGACAATGTAAGATATCGGTGACTGACGGCCGGCGGGCGGGCGACGGCAAGTTGCCGGCCGCGGGCTATCCCAAAAAGTGAGTGAGCGATGGACGTACCGGTAGAGCTGTCCCGGACCGTGATCGTCGAAACCTCGCCCCAGCAGATCATTATCCTCAAGGAAAAGGGCGGCGAGCGCTACTTCCCCATCACCATCGGCGTGAACGAGGCGCTGGCCATCGACCGCCGCTGGAAGCGTTTCGAGGTGCCCCGCCCGATGACACACGACCTGCTGGCGGCGCTAATCGACGCCATGGGGGGGCATCTGGAGAAGATCGTCATCAACGACCTGCGGAAGCGCATCTTCTACGCGAAGCTGGTGATCTCGCGCGGCGACGAGGTCTTGGAGATCGACAGCCGGCCCTCGGACGCGATCGCCCTGGGCGCGGCCTTCGACACCCCGATATTCGTGGCCGAGCACGTCCTGGACGAGGTCTCCCAGGACGTCGCCAGCCTGGCCAAGCGCGAGAATCTCCAGCACCGCCGCGACGAGCTGCTCCAGGTTATCGCCATGATCCGGATGCGGCTGGAGGACGAGGACTTCAGGGCCGAGGCCGAGGAGGATCAGTTGCAGAGTCTGGGCGAACAGCTCAAGGAGATGCAGGCGGAGCTGGAGGACATCGAGGAGATCCTCCGGCAGCTTCCCTGAAGTCAGCGGGCGCGGGCGGTCAAGGCTCCAGCGAGAAGTCGCCCAGGTCGATCACCGTTCCCTGGGGGTTGAAGTAAGTCGCATTGACCCGGTTGCCGCTCAGGCTGGTCATCGCCAGCCCGTAGAGGTTTTGCTGCCTTGAGAAGGCCAGTTCCTCCTTCGTGGGCCCGGCGGCCCCGCGGTATCCGCGGGCGAAGTGGGCGACGAAGAAGCACATGCAGTCGATGGCGTCGTCATGGAAGCGCTTGCTGGGAACGTAGGCGTCGTCGCCTGTCCTCTCGCCCGGGCGGTAGAGCTTTGCCTCTGCCTTGCCCTGGTCATACGAGATCAGCCCGCCCCACTGGGTCTGCACGTCCTCGCGGTCCTGCCGCATGACCCTCTTCAGCGCCATCCTGTACCGCAGGCGGCTCATCATATTGTCTATCAGCGTCAGGTTCCACAGGTCGACCATGGAGAGTATCTCGACCTGGGAGTCGAAATCGACCAGCAGCCCGCCGCGGAACTTGCTGGTCGTCCCCAGGAACCCGGCGGGCGTGTTCTTCCGGCGGGCGGCGATGATCTGAGAGAGCTCCAGCTTGAGTTGCCTGCGGAGCAGCAGGTTACGCAGCGGGTCGGAGGCCAGGTGCCCGAGCAGGTGGATGTCCCGGACGTTGAAGTCGTAGCCGTACCGTTGCTGCCATCTGTTGGCCAGGGCGGCGGCGGCGGCGAGCCGGCCCGCGCCGCGGGCATAGGCAACACACGTCGCCTCCAGCTCCTTGCGGGTCTTGGGCAGGTAGCCGAACATCTGCAGGAAGTGCTGCATGTTGCGAACCACCCGAGTCTGCGGGCGGAGGGCGGCGATCTGCTCCTTTAGCTTGTCCTCCGGCATCCTGGCGGCGAGAACTTCGATCGTCGAGCCGCGGGGGAAAGTGTCCTCGCCGTTCAACGCCGTCAGCAGGGCATCTTCCCACTTGCGCCCGGTTATCCTGGCCACCACGCGCCGGTAGCGCAGCTCGTCCTGCTCGCTTGGGCTGGCATCCGCGGCCCACAGCTTGACGATTTCCGCCAGCACGTTCGGGGAGGGGTTCTCCTCGAGCCATGCGAGTATGGCCGAGCGAAGCTTCGGGTCCTTTGCGTGCGGCAGCGCCGCGACCACGTGCTGGGCCAGGCCGGGGTAGCCGTGCTTGGCGAGGTATGCGAGCACGGCCAATCGCACCGGCTGGGGCGTTGAGGGCTCGCTCAGCCCCATCGCCAGGGCCGCGAACGTCTCGTCCTCCGTCGCGCCCAGCTTCTCCACGACGCGGAGCGACTCCACCCGCTTGTCCGCCGGAAGCTCCTCCAGGAGCACCCGCTTGGCGTTGTGCAGGAGGATCGTCCGCCGGGTGAATTCCTTGCCCTGCCCCTCCTGCCACCGGCGGAGCTCGCCGAGGCTCTGAGGAGGATGCCCGGGGTGGACCTGGCACCCGCAGGTCAGCAGCCAGACGGCCGCCGCGATGCTGCCGGAAAGCTTTGCCATGTGCCTCATTCGCTCCGTTCCCGTCGTCAGACGCTCATGCTTGAGCCTTACCTTCCCCGCGCCGCCGGGCGGGTGGTGGCCTTCCAGCCGGCATCCACCGCCAGCTTTCGCTGCACCGGCGTGGGGATCTTCTCCAGTTCCGCCTTGAGCTGTTCGAACAGCTTGCGGCCCTGTTCCCGTCGCAGGCGGATCGACTCGAGCCTGCCGCGGAAGGCCTTCATCGAGCCGTCCTCGGGCAGGGGCCGGCTCGCAGGCTGGCTGGCCGGCCGCTTTGGGGCCGCGGCCGCCGCGGCCTTGTACTTCGTCAGCAGGTCCATCGCCTGAAGCTTCTGAACCTCGTCCAGCCGGTGCTTCTGGATGAAATCACGGACGTAGGCTTCCCAGTCGCCCACCCGCGGGCCAGCCGCCTGGACCGGCGGGCGGCGGCGCCGATCGCGGCCGCGGCGCCCATCCGGGCGGTCCGGGCCCTCGCCCGGCTCGCCCTCGTCCGGGGACCTGGGCCTGTCTTCCGGCCTGGCCTGGCCGGACACAACCTTCATCTGAAACCGTGCCATACGGAATCCGAATTCCATTTTCCGACGGTCTGCCTCCAGCATCTTCCTCTGCTCGGGGTCGAGATCCTCGGCAAAGGCCGAGCTGAAGTCGCCCAGCTCCTTTGCCACGCCGTCGATCACCCGCAGCGCCCGCCCGGCCAGGTCCCGCTTGAGGTCCAGTGGCATCTCTTGCCAGGTTAGGCCGGAGTCCCGCGTAAGCTGCTGAAGCGCCCTTCCGCGCTGCATGAGGTCGAACACTTGCCTGCCGTGGCGCTTGAGGAACTGCTCGCCGTGCTTGTCCGCCAGGACACGGGCATTCTTCTTCTGGGCTTCGCGGAGCTTGTAGCGCACAACCTGTCGCTCGAAGAACCGGTCCACCTGCTTGGACATCTCTTGGCGGAACTGGTCGTATTGCTTCGCCGTTTGCTCATCGACAGTCTCGTCCGGTTCCGAGTCCGGCGGCGTCTCCTGCCCCACCACAGCGGCTGCCAGCATCAATCCCGCCAGTGCCAGTGCAAGGGACAGGAATCGCCAGTCCCGTCTTTTCCGGTCGGCAGGCATGAGGTGGATTCTACACGCCCCTGCCCCGGGGCAACAAGGGCGCACCGCACGCGGGGGCAAAGGATTTGAAATGCTCCCCGCCGGACGCTAAACTCCTCCGGCATGGGCGAGGATGGACAAGGCGACGTGGCGCCCCAGATGGAGCTGCTGACCAGCGGGGCCGAGTCCGTATACTCTCCCCAGGAGCTTCACCAGCGGCTGATCGACTCGGCCGGGAGCGGCACGCCGCTGCGGGTCAAGTTCGGCATGGACCCGACCGCCCCGGACATCCACCTGGGCCACACCGTCCAGTTGCGCAAGCTTCGCCAGTTCCAGGACCTCGGGCACAAGGCCGTGCTCATCATAGGCGACTACACCGCCCGGATAGGCGACCCCAGCGGGCAGGACGCGACCCGCCCGGTGCTCTCGGTCGAGGAAATCCAGACCAACGCCGGGACTTACTTCCAGCAGGCGGGCAAGATACTCGACACCACGGCCGCCAGGCTTGAGGTGCGCTACAACGGCGAGTGGCTGAACAAGCTGCGCTTCGCCGACGTGCTTCGCCTGGCCGGGCAGATGACCGTCGCCAGGATGATGGAGCGGGACACGTTTGCCCTGCGGCTGCAGAAGGAAATCCCCATCGGCCTGCACGAGTTCCTCTACCCGCTCATGCAGGCCTACGACAGCGTCTGCGTCCGCGCCGACGTGGAGCTGGGCGGGAGCGACCAGACGTTCAACAACCTCTGCGGGCGGGACATCCAGCGTGCCAACGGGCAGCGACCGCAGGTCGTCGTCATAATGCCCCTTCTGGCCGGGCTGGACGGGACCGAGAAGATGTCCAAGAGCAAGGGCAACTACGTCGGGATAACCGACGAGCCCAACGACATGTTCGGCAAGGTCATGTCCATGCCCGACAAGCTGATGGGGAACTACTTCGCGCTGCTGACCGGCCTGCCCGCCGATGAAATCGGCCGGCTCGTGGACGCGGACAAAACGCACCCCCGCCAGGCCAAGGCGACGCTGGCCAGGGCGATCGTGGGGATCTATCACGGCGAGCCGGCAGCCGAGGCCGCCGCCGCCGAGTTCGACCGCGTCTTCTCCCGCGGGCAGATACCCAGCGAGATGCCGGAGATACTGCTGCCCTCCACGCGCATGACAATGGGCATCGTCGAGCTGGTTGTCAGGGCCGGTTTCGCCTCCAGCAACAGCGAGGCCGGGCGGCTGGTCAAGCAGAATGCCGTCAGCGTGGACGGGGAGAAGATCGCCGAGATCGACGCGGTGGTCAGCGTCAAGGCCGGCCAGATCCTCCGCGTCGGAAGGCGGAAGTTCGGCAGGATAGGGTTCGAGTGATGAAGCTGCCGCGGGTGGCACATCCCGAAGGTTACCGGGGGCTGTACGTGGTGGACTTCGGCGCGACCTGCTCGGTGGGATACACGGCCGAGGAGGTGGCGCTGCTGCTGGAGTCCGAGGCGTATGCCGAGGCGAAGGTGTATCGCATCTGCCGCGCCCGGCCTGACGGGACGATGGAGCTCAAGGGCGTCCCGCGCGAGCGTTTCATGCTGGAGACCGGGCTATTCTTCTACAGCCGCGACCTGGCGTCCGGGCGGCGCGACTACGACCAGCTCCGCGCCCTGGCCGGGGCCGAGCCCCTGCCCTGCCGGGCGCAGCTCTTGCTGGGCGGATTCCGCGAGCCAAGGCGCGAGAAGTTCGTGGTCGGCCTGGCGTTCCCGGCCGAGTATGAGGACGACGTCGCCCGGTGGATGCTGGACCACGACCTGGCCCCCGGCGAGCGGGCCGCCGGCGGGATGAGCCTGCTTGAGGCGGTCCGGCGCGACGCGCGGATCATCGACTCGGCCCAGCTTCGCGCATCGGCGGGCGCGCGGGCCAGGCCGATGGAGGAGCTGCTCGCCCGGATCGGCGAGCCGATCCAGAGGATTGCCTGATGCCGATTATCCGACGCATCAAGGCTGCCGCCTTCGGCTTCGCGATGCGGATGGCGCCGCGGCGGCCGGTCAATCAGGAGGAGCTGACGCGCGCCGACCACTCGCCCCACCCCGGCGGCAAGGGCCTGCGGCTGACCAAGCGCGTCCGCGACGCATTCCGGGCAAGCTGGCTGCGGCTGCGCAAGTGACCTGCCACAAGAGAGGCCGCCCGCAATGACCGACAACGGAGACATTCTCATCGTTCGCGACCTGGCCAAACGAGTGGCCGAGGTCGCCGCCAAGGACATTCAGGACGAGCGGCGCGACCTGTGGCGCCGGCACAACAGTCTTCAGAAGACCCGCCCGCTGGTCTACGTCCGCTGGATCGCCTGCCGGCATGAGGTCATCGGGCCCGAGACGCTCCGCTGCCGCGACCCGTTCTTCCGCGCCCGCGAGTTCGCGCTGCAGGACATGCTCCACCAGGACCGGCTGGGGGACGACTTCATCATCGAGCCGTGGATCACCGTGGGCGCGACCTACGCCGCGCCCAGCGGCCCCGCCCGCTGGGGGCCGGAGATACGCTACCACCCCAGCCCGGAAAACCGCGGCGCGTGGAAGTTCGACCCGCCGCTCAAGACCGAGGCCGACATCGAGAAGATCGTCGCCCCGCGGCACGCCATCGACGAGCAGGCGACCGCCCGGGACTTCGCCAGGCTCCAGGACGCCGTCGGCGACATCCTGACGGTCAACCTTGACCGCGGGCCCTACTGGCGCGGCTGGCCCGCCGACATTTCCACCGACATCGTCCAGCTCCGGGGGCTGGAGGAGTTCATGCTGGACATGGTGGATCGGCCCGAGTGGCTGCACCGGCTGCTGGCGCTCATGCGCGACGGGATCCTGCACGCGCAGGCCCAGGCCGAGGCCGCCGGCGACTGGCGCCTCTGCCACCACGCAAACCAGACCATGCCGTACGCCCTGGAGCTGGCCGACCCGGCCGCCAACAGCCAGCCCGTCAAGCGCGACGAGCTGTGGGTCTTCATGTCCTCGCAGGAGACGACGCTGGTCTCGCCGGCGATGTTCGATGAGTTCATGGTCGCCTACCAGATCCCGATCATTGAGAATTTCGGCCTGTCCGCCTACGGGTGCTGCGAGGACCTGACGCGGAAGATCGACTGCCTGCGGAAGATCCCGAACCTCCGCCGGATCTCGGTGACGCCCTGGGCGGACGTGCGTTCCTGCGCCGAGCAGATCGGCACCGACTACGTGATCTCCTGGCGCCCCAGCCCGGCCGAGATGATCTGCACTGGCTTCAATCCCGAGAAGGTCCGCCGGCTCCTCCGCGAAGGCCTGGAGGCGACGAAGGGCTGCCACGTGGACATCTCGCTCAAGGACGTGGAGACGATCGGCGGGCGGTTCGAGGACCTGGTCGAGTGGGCCAGGATCGCCCGGGAAATCGTCGAGGAATTCGCCTGACCGGCGCCGGGCCGCCGGCTTACTTCGTGAAATTCGCCCTCCGGTCGTGTAATTCGAGATCATCATGGAATACCGAAAGCTTGGACGAAGCGGGCTGAAGGTCAGCGAGGTAGGCCTGGGAAGCTGGCTGACCGTCGGGCACGCCCTGGACGAGGCCGGCACCGCGGCGATCGTCCGGAAGGCCTACGACCTCGGCGTCAACTTCTTCGACACCGCCAACGTTTACGCCGGTGGCGCGGCCGAGGAGATAGTCGGCAAGGCCGTGAGAGACCTGCCGCGCGACACGTACGTGCTCGCCACGAAGGTCTTTTTCCCCATGGGCGAGAAGCCTAACCAGCAGGGGCTCTCCCGCAAGCACATCCTCGATCAGGCCGACGCCTCGCTGCGGCGCCTCGGGGCCGACTACATGGATCTCTACCAGGCCCACCGCTTCGACGAGGACACGCCGCTGGACGAGACGCTTCGCGCCTTCGACGACCTTGTGCGGGCGGGCAAGGTTCGCTACGTGGGCACGAGCATGTGGACGGCCGAGCAGATCATGCAGGCCCACGCACTCGCCGAGCGCATGAACCTCGACAAGATCGTCTCGAACCAGCCGTCGTACAACATGCTCCGGCGGGAGGTCGAGCGGGATGTCATCCCGGCCTGCGAGAAACTCGGCGTCGGGCAGGTGGCGTACAGCCCGCTGGCCCAGGGCGTGCTGACGGGCAAGTACTCCGGTGGCAAGATTCCCCCCGGCAGCCGGGCCGCCGACCCCAAGCGCGAGGGCCGGTTCATCTCCGGTTACCTCACCGAAGACGCCGTCGGGCGCGTCGAGCGCCTCCAGGCGGTGGCCGGCGAACTGGGCATGAGCATGCCCCAACTGGCCCTGGCCTGGTGCCTGCGGCACGAGAACGTCTCAAGCGTGATCTGCGGGGCCAAGAGGTCCGAGCAGATAGAAGAGAACGCCGCCGCCTCGGGCAAGGCCATCCCCGAGGACGCGCTGCGGCGAATCGACGACATCCTCAGTTGACTGGCCCGCCGCGCCTGATTTCCTCCAGATCCCGATTCTCGCTCGGGCTCATTTGCCCTTGTAGAAGCTCACCATCTGCTTGCAGGTCTTGACGGGGATCTTCCCGGCGTTGCCGGCCTGGCCGAAGGCGACCATGCGGATCTTGCAGACCTCCTTCATGGCCTCGCGGGCCGGGGTGAGATACTTGCGCAGGTCGAACTCGGCGGGGTCCTCGTGGAAGACCTTGCGGATGGCGCCGGTGATGGCCAGGCGGTTGTCGGTGTCCACGTTGACCTTGCGGACGCCGTTGGCGATGCCGCGCTGGATCTCCTCGATCGGCACGCCGTAGGTCTGCTTCATGGCGCCGCCGTGGGCGTTGATGATGTCCAGCAGCTCCTGCGGAACCGACGACGAGCCGTGCATCACCAGGTGCGTGTTCGGCAGCCGGCGGTGGATATCCTCGATCAGGTCCATCTTCAGCACTTCGCCGGTGGGCTTTCTCTTGAACTTGTAAGCGCCGTGGCTGGTGCCGATGGCCAGTGCCAGCGCATCGACGCCGGTGTCGGCGACGAACTGCTCGGCCTGGTCGGGGTCGGTCAGGTGCTTCTGGGCCTCCTCTTCGCTGAGGCCCGCCCCGTGCCCGTCCTCGATGCCGCCCAAGGCGCCCAGCTCGCCCTCCACGCTGACGCCCTTGGCATGGGCGGCCTCGACCACCTTACGCGTGATCTCGGCGTTGTACTCATAGCTGCTGGGCGTCTTGCCGTCCTCGCTGAGCGAGCCGTCCATCATCACCGAGGTGAAGCCCTGCTCGATGGCGCTCAAGCATGTCTCCAGGGCATTGCCGTGGTCCAGGTGCATGACGATCGGTATCTTGGGGTTCAGCTCCACCGCCGCCAGCATCAGGTGACGCAGGTAGGCGTCGTTACTGTACTTCCTGGCGCCGCGGCTGGCCTGGACGATGACCGGCGAATCGGTCTCCTGGGCGGCCTGCATGATCGCCTGAATCTGCTCCATGTTGTTGACGTTCAGGGCGGCGACCCCGTAGTCGTTCTCCGCGGCGTGGTCCAGCAGGACGCGCATGGGCACCAGCGGCATCTCCCACCTTCCTTTCAAATGACTGCGCTGTGGACATTCTCTGGTACGAAGCCGGCATTATAGGCCGGCCGGTCCGGCATGCAAGCGGCGATTGAGCCCGGGGCGGTGTTGAAATGCCGCCGCCCCTGTGCTATCCTCACACCGGCCCGTAGGGAAAGAGGGACCTGGCATGGATGCTTACTGGGTTGTCATGCTGTTCGCCCTGGGAACCTGCATCGGCAGCTTTCTCAACGTGGTCGTGTATCGCCTGCCCCGGGGCGAGAGCATCGTCTTCCCGTCCAGCCATTGCCCCCACTGCGGGCGGGCCATCAAGTGGTACGACAATATCCCCATCGTCTCCTTCCTGCTGCTGCGTGCGCGCTGCCGGTTCTGCAAGGCGGCGATCTCGCCGCGGTATCTGGTCATCGAGCTGCTGACGGCCGTGCTCGTGTGCGGGCTGTACGTGTGCTACTTCATTCTGGACCTGCGGGACGGCGCCGGGCATTTCGCGTCGGCCTGGCCGATGTTCGTTGCCCACGCCGCGCTGCTCTGCGGGCTGCTGGCAAGCTCCGTGGTGGACATTCAGTTGTTCATCGTGCCGCTGCCGGTGATGTGGTTCTGCGCGGGCGTGGGGATCGTCGCCGCGGCGCTCCGGCCTCACCCGTTCATGCCGCCTTCCTCGGCGGCGGCGGTTCTGGCGTCGGTCGGCGCGATCGTCGGGCTGTTCGTAGGCAAGGGCATGCTCCATCTGGGCTGGCTCCAGGAGAGCTTCCTCGACGCCGAGGACGAGCCGTCGGCCGCGTCGGGCGAAGGGACGGGCCGCCCGGAAAGCGTGGCCATCAGCGCCTCCCACGGCGTCAACCCGCGCAGGGAGATCCTGCGCGAGCTGGTGTTCCTCACCCCGGCCATCGTGCTCGCGGTCGTGGGATGGTTCCTGGCCGCGCGGGTCCCGGCGGTGAGGGGGCCGCTGGAGGCCCTGCTGGGCGGCGAGACGGCCGGGCGGCTGGGGACACACTTGGCCTGCGGGATGGGAGGCGTCTTCGGCCTGCTGGTCGGCGGCGCGCTCATCTGGGGGACGCGCATACTCGGCACGCTGGCCTTCGGCCGGGAGGCCATGGGCATGGGCGACGTGCACATACTCGCCGCCATCGGCGCCGTCGCCGGCTGGCAGGTGGGCGTCCTGACCTTCTTCGCTGCCCCGCTGTTCGGCCTGGTGTGGGCGCTGCACCTGCTGATCTCGCGCGGCAGGCGGGAGCTGCCCTACGGGCCCTGGCTGGCGGTGGGCGCGCTGGTGGTGATGCTGTTCTATGACGGTATCGTGGATTTCATCGTCCCTGGCCGGTGAGCGGCCCGGGACCGGAGAGCGGCTATGAACCTGAAACTCGTGCGAGGATACTTCCTGGCCGTCGTGTCGCTGCTGATTCTCGTGGCGGCGGCCATACTGGTCATCAACAACATCGGCGGGCCGTGGCGCATGCAGTTCTTCTGGAGGCCGATCGACGTATCCCCCGCCGCGGCGATGATCGTCATCGGCGCCTGCGGGGTGGTCGTCTGGTACACCATCATCCGGCTCATCCCGGTGGCGATCAGGCGGATGCGTGAGGGCAAGAAGGCCTCCCGCCTCAAGGAAGCCCAGCGGAAGCTGAAAAGCCTGGAGAAAGAGAGGGCCGAGCCCCAATAGCCCCCCCCGCGGATTTCTGGTGTACTCCGCCCGGCGGGTCCGTATAATCCGCGCCGTTCAACTGGAGCAGAAGGAGACACGGGACAAAGGAGAAGCGTATGAATCGCCTGACCACTTTTTTGACCGCCGTGCTGCTGGCTGCGAACCTGGCCAACCTCGGCTGTGCCGACAAGGTCAAGAAGGAGCTTGCCCAGGTCAAGAGCGACTACAACCAGCTCAACGTGAAGTACCAGGAGCTCCAGACGGACCTGGCCACCAGCGAGGCCACGAACGTTGACCTGGAGTCGCAGTTCAACAGCAAGAGCGCCGAGCTGGCCGCGGCGAACTCCGAGCTGGCGTCGCTGAAGGCGGAGGCGGGCGGGACGTCGCCGGCGCCCACCCGGCCTCCCAAGGTGGCGATGAGGGTGACGCTGACCGCCGACGTGCTGTTCAACGCCGGGCGGGCGACGCTGTCGAAGGCGGGCGTCGCCAGGCTCAGGGGCATCGTCGCGCGGATCAAGGGCCAGCACCCCAATGCGACGGTTCACGTGTACGGCTACACCGACAGCGACCGGATCAAGAGAAGCGCCAAGCTGTGGAAGGACAATCTGGACCTTTCGGCGAATCGGGCGATGGCGGTGTCGCGCCAGTTGTGGCAACTGGGCATCGCTCCCGAGAAGATCGAGACGATCGCCATGGGGGCGACGAACTTCGTTGCCTCAAACAAGACGGCTGCCGACAAGGCCAAGAACCGTCGTGTCGAGATCGCCGTCACCGCGCCATAGCGGCGGCCGTTGCGGGAAATGGAGATCCTCCCCTCGATAGACCTGCGCGGCGGACGGGTGGTGCGTCTGGCCCAGGGCGACTATGAGCGGCAGACCGTGTATGGCGACGACGCCGTTTCGGTTGCTCGCCAGTTCGTCTCGGCCGGGGCGCGCTGGATTCACATGGTCGATCTCGACGCCGCCCGCACCGGCCGGAGGACGAACGCGGCCGCCATCGCGGGCGTCTGCCAAGAGGTGCAAGCCAGCGTCGAGCTGGGCGGTGGCATCCGCGACGACGCGGCCGCCCGCGAGGCGCTGGAGATGGGCGTCGCACGCGTGATCGTGGGCTCTGCCGCGGTGGAGAGGTGGGACTGGTTCGCCGCCCTGGCTGGGCGGGCCGACATGGCGGGAAAGGTCGTCCTCGGAATCGACGCCCGCTCCGGGCGGGTGGCCGCCCACGGCTGGACCGAGCAGGCCGACCTGACCGTCAGCGAGCTCGCCGCCCGGGCACGCGACCTGCCGCTGGCCGCCATCATATACACCGACATCGAGCGCGACGGCATGCTCGCAGGACCGGACCTGGAGACTACGGCGCAACTGATTGCGGACACGGAACTTCCGGTCATTGCCTCCGGCGGGGTCGCCTCCCTCGACGACGTCGCCCGGTGCAGGGACATCGGATGCGCCGCGGCTATTATCGGACGGGCATACTACGAGGGGCGGATCGACCTGGCCGATGCCTGCGAGATTGCCCGCGCCTGAGCCGCTCCGGACCAGAACGTTTTTTTTCATTTTCGGCCAATCAAGGGCTTTCTTTGCCCTCGGCAGAGGGTAATATGAAGTGGTAGGAGAATGGGGAAGCGAGAGGGTCTCTAATGGCTCGCAAGCACTGACGGATCGCGTCCAGAGAAAATCGGGGCCGAGGCGCATCTGCAAACTAAAGGACTGAAAGCGCCATGACAGGTACACGAAGTGATGAGGTCGCTGCTGAAGTTATGATAGCCTCAGGCGTACTGGAAATCACTGAGAAGGGCTACGGGTTCCTTCGGCAGGAGGAGAACGACTACCGCGCCACGCCGGGCGACGTCTTCATCTCCAAGGACTTCGTCGGCGGAGACCGTCTGCGAACGGGCTTGGTGATTGAGGGCGAGATATCCGCCGCGACGCGGAAGAAGGCCGGCCCGAGGATGCAGAAGATCCTCAAGATCAACGGCCGGCCCTACGGCGAATGGCCCGACATCATCGCCTTCCAGGACCTAATCGTGGTGGACCCCTGCCCGCAGCTGAAGCTGGAGACTCCCGGCGGCCCGATGGAGATGCGCGTGCTCGACCTGATCTGCCCGGTGGGCAAGGGCCAGCGAGGGCTGATCGTATCCCCGCCGCGGTCAGGCAAGACCATCCTGCTCCAGCAGATAGCCAACGCCATTATCACCAACAACCCCGAGGTGTACCTTATCATGCTGCTGGTTGACGAGCGCCCCGAGGAGGTCACCGACTTCAAGCGGAAGGTCAAGGCGGAGATTGTCCATTCGACCAACGACCAGGACGTCGCCAACCACGTCCGCATCACGGAGTTCACCATCGAGCGGGCCAAGCGGATGACGGAGTTCGGCCAGGACGTGGTCATCCTGCTGGACAGCCTCACCCGCCTGGGGCGGGCGTACAACCGCCACATCGAGACCTCCGGGCGGACCATGACCGGCGGGATGGACATCCGGGCGCTGGAGACGCCCAAGCGCCTCTTCGGTGCGGCCAGGAAGATCGAGGACGGCGGCTCGCTGACCATCCTGTCCACCGCCCTGACCGAGACCGGCAGCCGAATGGACGACCTGATCTTCGAGGAGTTCAAGGGCACCGGCAACCTGGAGCTTCAGCTTGACCGCCAGTTGGCCGAGAAGCGCATCTGGCCGGCGGTGGACATTTCCAGGTCCGGCACGCGGAAAGAGGAGCTGCTGGTCGAGGACTGGATCCTCCCGAAGATGCACATGCTCCGGCGGTTCCTCAGCCAGCTCAACGTTGGCACCGAGATACCACAGTTGCTCAAGGCCATGGAGAAGTTCGAGACCAACGAGCAGTTCCTCCACCAGCTCGACCTGTCGAGCGGCTCTTAATGAGTCGGCGGCGAGCAACCTACGCGCAAGCAAAGGGCCGCGGGTAATCGCGGCCCTTTCTCATTCGACCGAGAGCCACCGCGGGACGAGAGGCTCGCCTGGCGGCGCGTCGGCGCTGCCTCGCGGGCTCCATCCTGCGGCTATTCGTGGACAGGCTTTCGCGGCCGGAGGGCTGTCCGGCCTGGCGAAGCTCTACCTGCCGACGGCGTCCTTCGCGGCCTTGGCGATGCGGAACCTCAGGACCGTCTTGGCCGGAATGCTGATCGGCTCGCCCGTCGCCGGGTTGCGGCCCATCCGCGCCTTGCGGTGCACCAGCACCAGCTTGCCCAGCCCTGGAATCGTGAAGCCGTTCTTGGCCTCTTTGTAGGCAAGCCCTACCAGCGTTTCCACGACCTCCACCACCGTCTTCTTCGGCAGGTCGCACTGCTCGGCGAGATTCTTGAGGATTTGGGCCTTCGTCATTGCTTTGGCCATTTGTGTCGCTCCTTCTTCCATGGAGGCCCTTGACCCAAAGCTGAGGGCAATGGCCTCGGCCCTCGCCCGTCCACGCTGACGGACAAATTAGCGTTCTCTTGCCGCAGCGCCTGTCCCTGGCGACCGCGACTTCCCTTGAAACTCGAAATGGCGAAACCAACACCCCTCCGCCGCAAAAGGGCACTCGCTTCACCGCTCGCTCAGGTATCTTCAGAGCGGCCCGCAAGCCCGTCAAGTCAAAATAGCCCGATAAATTGGGCATTTTTGGCGACCTCTCCCCCGCCGGCGGACGCCCGGGCGCGATGGTTTCTGGATGTCACCGCTTGCCTCGGCGCCGCCGGAGGCGATAATCTGCCTGCCCGACAACTTGCCGAAAGGAGGCTATTGATGCCCAAGGCGATCAAGGCAACCGTATGGAACGAGTTCAAGCACGAGACGAGCAACGCCGAAATCGCAGCGATCTACCCCGATGGGATTCACGGCGCCATCGCTGCGGGGCTCAACGCCGCCGGTGGCATCAAGGCGACGACCGCCACCCTGGCCGAGCCCGAGCACGGGCTGACCGAGAAGGTCCTGGCCGGCACCGACGTGCTGCTGTGGTGGGGGCACATGGCCCACAACGAGGTCAGCGACGAGGTGGTTGACAGGGTCCAGTCGCACGTGATCTCCGGAATGGGGCTGATCCTGCTGCACTCGGCGCACTTCTCGAAGATCTTCCGGCGGATGATGGGCACCACCTGCTCGCTGAAGTGGCGAGAGGCGGCCGAGCGGGAAATCATCTGGTGCACCAAGCCAGGCCACCCGATCGCCGAAGGCGTCGGCGACCCCGTCATCATCGAGCACACCGAGATGTACGGCGAGTTCTTCGACGTACCCGAGCCGGAGGAGACGATCTTCATCTCCAACTTCGCCGGCGGGGAGGTCTTCCGCAGCGGTTGCACCTGGAAGCGCGGGGCCGGGAAAATCTTCTACTTCCGCCCGGGGCACGAGACCTTCCCGATCTTCCACGACCCGGTCATCCAGAAGATCCTGGCCAACGCCGTCCGCTGGGCGGCCGCCCCGGCCCGGACGGAGATCACCGTCTCGCACCGAGGCGAGATGGGCTGGTTCGAGAAGAAATAGCCGCCTCGCCGCGCCGCTCGCCCTTTCAGCCGGGCGGTCAGCCGATGCCCACGCGCGAGCGGAACTCAGGCAGGCCGCGGGCATCCACCTTGACGCGGTAGAGCGTCCCGTCGGGCGTGTCGGCCCCCTCCGACCCGCCGGCCGTGGTCACGTAAAACTCGTCCAGGCCGTCGCCGCCAAATATCACCGAGCTGACCTTGGCGACGGGCAGCTCGATCTTGCCGATCGGCTCGCCAGCCGGCGAGTACTTGAAGATGCCATAGCCGTCCCAGCGGGCCGACCAGACGTTGCCCTCCGAGTCCACCGTCATGCCGTCGGGGGTCTTTTCTTCGGCCTCCAGGGCGAGGAATACCTCCCGGCCGGCCAGGTCGCCGCTGTCCTGGTCGTAGTCGAAGCGGAATATCCGCCGGGTGGTCGAGCAGGTCCAGTAGAAGCGCTTGCGGTCGGGCGAGAAGCCCACGCCGTTCGAGATCCCCGTGCCCTTGAACAGGCAGGTGACGGTCCCGTCGGTATCGACGCGGTACAGCCCGCCGCTTTCCTTTGTCCGGCCCATGGTTCCGGCGAATACCCGCCCCGCCGGGTCGGCGATGACGTCGTTGAACCGGGTCATGTCGTCGTCGATGCCCTCGGCGACGATCTGCTCGCTCCCGTCGGGCAGCAGCAGCCGGATGCAGTTATCGCTGAACAGCAGCAGCGAGCCGTCCTCCTGGAGCGTGAAGCCCCCCACCGGCCGGCCGGTGTAGAACTGCTCGTGCCGCCCGTCGTCAACGTGGTAGCGGAACAGCTTCCCGGCCGGGATGTCCGTCCAGTACACCACCCTCTCGCGGTCGTCCCATAACGGGTTCTCCCCGCATTGGCAGTGATAGTTGGCCAGGGGCTCGAGGACGTATTCGTTCTTCATTGTCTGACTCCCGATCAGCGGAATTCCTTTGGTATGCTCAGTGCGACCAGCGGGTGTTGGGCGCCGCGCTCGGAGCCCAGGCAGCCGGCCAGGCGGACCGACCCGACCATGGCGCAGAAGATGTAAGCCTCCTCCTCGCCGGCGCCGGTGAGGCGCGACACCAGGGCCGTCATGTCGCCCAGCACGAGTTGAATGCTCTCGAACAGTCCGCCGCGGCAGCCCAGGCCGATGAGGCTCTCGGGCGTCTCCACGAGCGGGCGCGGGTGGCGATACGTTCGGTCCACGTCGAGTGTGAGGGTGACGTCGGCGGCGCACTCGCCGCCCTCCAGGTACAGCTCGCCGTCGCCCTGGAAGGCGTGTACGTCGCCCAGGACGAGCATCCCGCCTTCGCGGCAGACCGGCAGGAAGAGCGTGTTGCCGGGGCTGATCTCCGTGAAGTCCATGTTGCCGCCGTTGTCGGGGTATGGCGAGGGCTCGGCTGATGGCCCGGCGGCCGTGTATATGTGCCCGACCATGGGGC
>CBFCZU010000068.1:0-17890 GCA_965602635.1 uncultured Planctomycetales bacterium
TGAACTGCTTCTGCTTCTTCTCCCCGCAAATCTTTTGTCAACTCCGTGGCCTCTGTGGTGAAATACCGGCGTCGGGGGCGAGAGGAGTCACGATGGCGGACAAGAAAGGCACTTCCGACCGGGCCGAGCCGGTCCGCGTGGGCGTGGTGGGCATGGGCATTCGCGGGCAGATGTACGCGACCGCGGCGGCGGGGCTGGCGGGCGCAGAGCTAGTCGGCGTGTGCGACCTGGCGGAGGATCGCCGGCGCGCCGCGGCCGAGGAGTTCTCCGTGCCGGGCTTTGCCGACACCGAGGCGATGTGCCGCCAGGCCGGACCCGAAGCGGTCGTCGTCGCCACGCCCGACTTCGCCCACGTCGAGCCGGCGCTTTCGGCAGCCGGGGCCGGGGCGAACCTGCTGATCGAGAAGCCGCTGGCGATGGACCTGGCCGATGGGCGGCGCGTCACCGAGGCCGTCGCCGCGGCCGGGGTGCGGGCGATGGTCGCGTTCGAGAATCACTGGAACCCGCCGGTGTCGGCGATGAAGGCCGCCGCCGAGGCCGGCGAGCTGGGCGAGCTGGTCTCGTGCAACTCCCAGCTCGACGACCGGATCGACGTGCCCACGGAGATGCTCACCTGGCTGGGGCGGTCATCGCCCGGGTGGTTCCTGATGTCGCACACGGTGGAGCTGGCCGGGTGGATCGCGGGGCAGAAGCCGCGGCGAGTCTGGGCGGCGGGGCGGAAGGGCGTGCTCACCGCCCGCGGCATCGACACCTACGACGCCATCCACGCGGTGATCGAGTTCGACGGTGGGATGACCGGCTCGTTCAGCTCCTGCTGGGTGCTGCCGCGGTCGATTCCGCTGGTGTTCCAGTTCCGCCACGAGATGGTTGGCACGGCCGGGTCGGCGCGGGCCGACCTGACCGACCAGATGCTCCACCTGGCCGGCGAGCGCTACGAGCACCCCTCGACGATCGGCGTGTCGATGACCGGGGCGTTGACCAGCCCGCCGGCGCAGATGTTTGCGGATTTCCTCTCGGCCCTGCGCGGCGGCGGCGAGATGCCCTGCACGCTGGCCGACGCCCTGGTGAACGTCGCGGCCGTGGCCGCCATTCACGAGAGTATCGACACAGGCCGGGCCGTGGAGGTACGCGCCTGACGCGGCCGGACAGCCCGATGACCGTAAAGCGAATACTGCCGCCCGCCTGTCTTATGATCTCGATTGCGATCATGGTCGCCCTGCACTTTCTGCTGCCGGTCAGGCAGGTCGTGCCCTCGCCCTATCGCTACCTGGGCATCGCCCTCCTGGTGATCGGCCTGGTGCTGAATATCTGGTCCGATCAGATCTTCAAGAAGGCAAAGACCACCGTGAATCCCTTCGAGCGGTCGAGCCGCCTGGTCACCGAGGGTCCGTACCGTTTCAGCCGCCATCCCATGTATCTCGGCATGGTCGTGATCCTCATTGGCCTGGCCGTCGTGCTGGGGAGCGTCACGCCCGTGCCGGTCATACCCGCGTTCACCTGGCTCGTCGCCGACAGGTTCATGTGCGTCGAGGAAAAAGCGATGGAGGGAACGTTCGGACAGACCTACCGGGCCTACCGCAGGCGCGTCCGGCGGTGGATCTGAGCCTGGTGCTTCCAGACGTCCGGCCGCCCGGCGACCTGGCCGACAGGAGCAATGCCTTTGCCTGACAGTGTGTTCAAGACGGTTTACCTGATCGGCCTGGTCGTCGGGTCGGTCGCCCGGAAGTGGTACGCCAGGCCCAACAAGCGCCAGGACGTTGCCGACAACCGCAGGTCTTGGCCGGACATGCTCCTGGTCGCCCTTGGCGCGGCGGGCATTTTCATCCTCCCTCTCCTGTGCGCGGTGACGGACCGGCTGGACTTCGCGGACTATCCCTTGCCGGCGTGGGCGGGCTGGTGCGGCGCGGGCGTCTTCGCCGCCGCCCTGTGGCTGCTGTGGCGCTCGCACGTGGACCTCGGGCGGAACTGGTCGCCGATCCCGCAAGTCCGGAAGGATCACTCGCTCGTCACCCAAGGCGTATATCGCCGGATCCGCCACCCCATGTACGCCGCCCACTGGCTCTGGGCCCTCGCCCAAGCGCTGCTGCTGGACAACTGGCTCGCCGGCCCGGCGATGCTGGTGACCTTCGCGCCCCTGTACCTGGTGCGGGTCCCGCGCGAGGAGCGGATGATGCTCGATCACTTCGGCGAGGAGTACCGCGCGTACATGAGCCGGACCGGGCGGATCATTCCGCGCCTGTGGTAGCTCGCCCTCGCCGGGGCTACTTGCCTTGCCGCACGGGCTCCAGGTCGGCGATGGGCACCTGCATCTCGAACGCCCCCGCCTGGACGACGGCCTGGTCCCTGGCCTGGTCGAAGCGGATGAGCGTGGCGCGCTTGTGGAAGGGGACGACGTACACCTTCTCGCCCGCCTCGGTCTTCAGCAGGAGCTCGCGATTGGCCTGGGCGGCCTTGGTGTCGCCGCTCCGGCGGGGCATTGGGCTGTCGCGCTTGTCCTTGGGCTTGCGCGGATGGCGAGCGGCGGCCTTGGCGCGGTGGGCGAACGGGCCGACCTGAGGGAACAATTCCTGGATCGCTAGCCTGATTACCCCTCGGGCGGTCTGGACCTTCGCCCGGGCAGTGGAGAAGTCCAGCTCCAGGAGCTTGCCCTTGCCCGGCGGGCGGGCGATGGTCACCTCGTCGCCGACCTTCGCCTTTCCGACGGCGCTGAGCCACTGATCGAGCTGCCCCTGGCGGGCGCGGTGGCGGGTGAGCGAGAGGTGGTACTCCTTCTGGAGCCGCTCGGCCTCGGCGCGGCTGGCCTCCGCCTGGCGGGCCTGGGCGAGGATCTGCTCGCGGAGCGAGGCGATCTCGGCCCGCACGCCGCTCTGGCCCAGGTCGGGCATCAGCTCGGCGAGCGGCACCTCAACCTGGACGTTCTCCACGTCCACCACCGCGATCTGCTTGTTGAACTGCACCCGCACCAGGCGTCCGGGCTTGGAGTGGTTGGGGACGGGCACCTCGTCGCCGGGGCGGAGCTCGGCAAGCGACGCCAGCCAGCTCTCGAACCGCCCCTGGAGGCGGTGCAGCTCGGAGAGCTTCCCTGCGTACTCCTCCTGTGAGTTCTCCGCCGCCAGCCGGGCGGAGAAGGCCTCTGAGCGCGCCTTCTCGGACGCCCGCCGCGAGACGGTGGTGGCGCGGATGGCCCGCCGGAATGTCCCGGCCTTTTCGTGAACGAGCCTGTTGGCCGAGTTGACGATCCGCTTGGGCATGCCCATCGCCGCGGCGACGGTGATGGCGTGGCTCTCGCCCGGCTCGCCGATGCGCAGGTGGTAGGTCGGGCGGAGCGTACGCGTGTCGAACTCCACCGAGGCGTTGTCCGCCCGGTCGTGATTGAAGGCGTAGGCCTTGAGCACGCCCAGGTGCGTGGTGACCATTGCCTGGCACCCGATCTGGCGCAGCTCGTCGAGGACGGCCTGGCCTATGGCGCCGCCCTCGTCGGGGTCGGTGCCGCTGCCCAGCTCGTCCAGCAGGACCAGGCAGTACCTGTCGGCCTTGCGGAGGATGTTCTTCACGCGCCGGATGTGCCCCCCGAAGGTGGACAGCGACTGCTCGAGCGACTGCTCGTCGCCCACGTCCAGCAGGACGTCGCGGAACAGGGGCAGCGCCGAGCCCTGGGTGGCGGGGATGTGCATCCCCGACTGGGCCATCACCGCCAGCAGCCCGACGGTCTTGAGCGTGACGGTCTTGCCGCCGGTGTTCGAGCCGGTGACGATGAGCACGTCGAAGTCCTGCCCCAGGCGCACGTCGATGGGGACGACTTCCATTCGCCGCTCCGGGTCGGCCCCGGCCGCCTCCTGCTGATAGGCCTGCTCGATCAGCAGTGGGTGGCGGGCGTTGCGCAGCAGCAGCGGACCCCGTTCGGTAATCTCCGGGGAGGCGAATTCGAACTGGAAGGCGTACTGCGCCTTGGCGGCGATCAGGTCGATCTGCGCCAGCGTCCGCATGGCCGAGAGCATCTGCTCGACACGTTTGTGGAGGGTGATGCCCAGCTCGTTCAGCAGCCGGGCCGCCTCACGCCGCTCCTGCTCGGCCAGCTCAACCAGCTTGTTGTTCAGCTCGACCGATTCGGTCGGCTCGACGAAGAGTGTGGCGCCGGTGTGGCTGGCGCGGTGGACGACGCCGGGCAGCTCGTGGCGCCGCTCGGCCTTGACCGGCAGGACGAACCGGTCCTCGTGCAGCGTGACGGTGGGGTTCTGGAGGATCCTGGCGATCTCCGGGCGGCGGGCGTAGCCGTAGATGACCTCGTGGATGCGCTGGCGCGTTCGCTCGATGCTGTGGCGCGCCCGGGCGAGGGTCTCCGAGGCAGAGTCCATCACCTCGCCCCGGGAGTTGACCACCGAACGGATGGCCTCGACCTCGCCCTGGAAGTCCGGGAGCTGCGCGCCCAGCTCGCGGAGCAGGCCTCTGGACTCGTCCAGCCCCTCGGCCCAGCGTCGGACGGCGCCGGCGCCTTCGAGCGTGGCGGCGATGACGACGAAGTCCTCGCCTGTGGCGCCTCCGCCGGCGTGTGCGCGGCTGAGGTTATCGGCTATGTCGGTTATGCCGCCGAAAGGCGGCGGGCCGACGTCGCGAAGCGTGGTGACCATCTGCGAGGTCTCCGCCAGCCAGCGGCGGACAGTCTCAGGCCGGCGCGACGGGCCGATACGGCGTGCCAGCGCCTGCCCCAGCCTGCAGCGGCAGAAGCGGCTGAGAATGCGGCGGACCTGGTCGAACTCCAGCTTGTTGAGGGTAAAGTGATCCACGGGGTTCCGCGTGATTGTACCGAGCGGCCGAACACGCATTTTACCACGCATTCGCGGCGCGCGCGAAATATTTGCACCCGCGGCGGCCTATCGGCGGGCGGCCGCGGCGGTTGGCGTGCAGCTTTCCGGCGGCGCTGGCCGATAAGAGTTGCGTGCTGACGATTACCTGAAGGGCCGGGACCGTGATCTACGCGGCGTTCTCCGTGTATCTGTTGGGGGTGATCTTCGCCGGGCAGGGCGTGTATCGCCTGTGGGCCGACATGATCAAGCCGCGCCGCGTCGGCTGGGCGCTGCTGCCCGGGACCGTCGTCGCGGAGATGGCCTACATTTTCGGCTGCCTGATCACCGGCGGGGAGATCCGCCGTGCCAAGCTCATGAGCGGCGGCGGGGGCGGCGCCGCGGCGCCCCGGCGGAAGGCCTCCGGCGGGGAAGAGGCCGAGCCCACCACCGAGGCGACGCCGAAGTTCCGCTTCCTCGGGCCAATGGTGGCCTCGTTCATGTGCATCGTCGCCTGCGGGGCGGGCATCATCGTCGCCCGCTCGCTGCTGGGCGGGCCGGTGATCGACGAGTTCGCCGGCGGTGGCTCGGGCGCCTCACTCCCCCAGGCCCTGCCGGGAAGCACCGCCGCCTTCTGGTTCCAGCTCGAGGGCCACCTCGGCCTGCTCCGACGCATGAGCGCCACCTGGCTGGAAGTGGACTGGCTCAACTGGCGCGTGCCCCTGTTCGTGTACGTGAGCGTCTGCCTGTCGATCCGCCTGGCGCCCGTGCGGCGCTCGCTGCGGGCCACGCTGGCGGCGGTCGTGGTCCTGGCCGGCGGCATCGCCCTGGTCGGAGTGATCTGGAGCCGATTCGACGGGCTGATGAGGAACAACCTCTGGCCGCTGGTTACCTACACCTGGTCGCTGCTGCTGTTCCTGCTGGCAGTGAGCCTGATCGTCCGGGGCGGCGTCGCGCTGGTCCGCGCCCTCATCGAGGACGACCACCCCGCCCCCGCGGGCAAGGGCGACTGACACCCCCCGAGGTCAGGGGGCTGGCGCGACGTTGCCGTTGAGCAGTGTGATCGGGACGAGCATCACGGCCGGCCGGCCCTCGACGGTCAACTCCACCACGCAGCGGTTCATCGCCTTCTCCACCCGCTCGGCGTGGAGCGTGAACTCCAGCGCGACCGCCTCGCCCAGGTGCGCCGGCAGGGACATCACCACGCCGTCGCCGGCGGGGCCCACGCGCCACCCGGCCGGCAGGTACCAGTGCAGCGAGACGTTCGCCTGGACCTTGTAGGTGTTGCGGAGGGTAAGGGCGACGGTCTTGGGCTCGCCGTCGCGTATGGTCGGCGAGTCGCCGTAATCGACCTCGACGCTGAAGAAGTCGAAGTGGAAGACCGGGGCGTTCATGCTCGCCCGCAGCGACTCCCCGCCGTCGCTCGCCGCCAGCGAGGCGGCCTCGTCGCCCGAGACGTCGGTCGCCGCGCCCTCGACGATCGCCACCTTGGAGGCGCGGTTGCGCCCCAGCACCTGCATGGCCAGCCGCTCGGTGCGGTCGGTCATCTCGTCGATGGTCTGCGGAAGCTGCCTGCCCAGGCCCAGCTCGCCGAGGTTCAGGCAGGCGGTCTTGATGCCACGCCCGATGGGTTCGAGCCACTTTGCGGGTATGGCGTCGGCGCCGTGGATGAGGCCGAAGATGGACCCCGC
This sequence comes from uncultured Planctomycetales bacterium, assembly GCA_965602635.1. Classification (GTDB taxonomy): domain Bacteria; phylum Planctomycetota; class Phycisphaerae; order SM23-33; family SM23-33; genus CBFCZU01. Next base: position 6,473 of record CBFCZU010000068.1, read on the forward strand.
CGTGGCGCCGGTGCAGTCGGTGTCCTCGCCGCAGTTGACCGTGGTGCAGATCATCTTGTCGAAGTCGTCGCCGCCGCAGAGCAGCCCCAGCACGACGATGGCGATGTTGGACGGCGCGTCGTAGCCCCTCTGGCCCTCGTGGAAGCCCTTCTCCCGGTCGGCCGGGCTCGTCAGGGACGCATCGCCCATCATGGAGCTGCCGCGGTGGTGGCGGAGGATTTCCTCGCGGGCGGCCTTCCAGTCGGCCCCGGCCTGGTGGCAATCGACGGCGCAGCGGACGGCCCCGGCCACGCCGCAGTCGGGCGGGATGTAGCTCAGCCCGATGTCGATCAGCTCGCGCATGTCCGACACCACGAACGCCGCGCTCTCCAGCGCCGCGCAGAACACCGCCGCGTAGGTCCCCTCGCCGTTGCCGTGGTCGAGGATGGCGTCCTGGCAGGCGTAACGCGCCGCCAGCGCCGGGCGCCCGGGGGCGATGCAGGCCCAGATCTCCGAGCGGATGAACGCGCCGCAACTGTCCTTGTAGGCGTTGTGCAGCGTCCCGGACAGCGGCGGGAGGAGCCCCGAGCGCATGTTCGCCTTGGCCGTGCCGTACTCGCTCCAGTGCGGCGTCACGTAAAGGCACCAGTACTCGCTCAGCACGCGGGCGTCGATCTCCACGCCCATCTCCTCGAGCGCCACCAGCCACAGGAGCTGGATGTCCAGGTCGTCGTTGGGCAGCGGCTCGCCGCCGAGGGGCTGGGTGTAGAAGCTCACCTCGTTGACCTGGCGCCGCCACTCGAACGGCGCGCCCAGCGTCCCGCCGATGTTCTTGCCCATCCAGCAGCCGAGAACCTTCCGGCGGTACTCGTCACGGTTGAGTATCATTCGATGTCCCTTTCCTTCAGGCGGATGCCTGCCCGGCCGCCTCCGCCGCCCGCCGGCAGAAATCGCGGAAGATGGCCAGGTACTCGCGGTACTGCTGCAGCGAGACGCCCGGCGGTGTCTGGTGGTCCACGCTGGGCACGAACCCGCCGGCCGCGGCCACCGGCCCCAGGCGCTCGAACTCCTGGCGGATCGCCCGCTCCCCGCGGTGCATCACCATCTTGTCGAACGCGCCGAGCATCAGCAGCCTCGGCCAGCGGCGGCGCAGCTCGCCCACGTCCACGCCCGCCTGGCGCTCCAGCGGCAGGAAGCCCTCCACGCCGAGGGCCAGCATCCAGTCCACCAGCTCGGTCACGTCGCCGTCGCTGTCCACGAGCACGCGGATGCCCGCCGCCTTGAGCAGCGGGACGATCTGCCTGTACCACGGGGCGAGGAAGCGCTCGCAGAGCTCCCGCGAAATCATCGGCCCGTGGTTGTAGCTCATGTCCTCGGCGAAGGTCATGAAGTCGGGCGTGCAAATCTCCAGCACCGCCTCCAGCACGCGCCGCTGGTGGTCGAGCAGGTCGGCGTTGATCCGGTCCATGAGGTCGGCCTGGTCGTAGAAGGCGTAGAGGTGTCGCTGGATGCCCAGCATCCTGCGCGGGTACCAGAAGAACCCGTCGAAGGTCAGCCACAGGAGCAGCTCGCCGCTGCGCTGCTGCTCGGCCCATGCCCGGAGCTTCTCGGCGTCGAACCCGTCGCCGTAGAGGGTGGGGCGGACGGCCTCGTAGTCGGCCAGGTCGGCGATGATGCCCGCGCCGTGGGAGGCGGGCTGGGGCGCCCGGTCGGTCCAGTGGGAGATCCACACGTGGCGGATCGGGTCGAGCCCCAGGTGGCGCTGAACGTCCACCGCGTCGGTCAGCTCCTCGGGCAGCCCCTCGCCGCGCCAGCGGTCCAGCGTCTTGTCCCACCAGGGCGCCCATTCCATCATCGGCAGCCGGTCCACCGGCTGGAAGCTCATCACGCGATCGAAGCGCTGACGGTTGGTCATTTCGCTCATCGGGGGATGCGCCTCCGCCGGCGGCTCCGCTACTCGGAGACGAACGTCTGCTCGTCGAAAAGCCTGGGCGTGAAGCGGCTCTGAAATACCGCCCGGAGGATGAACTTATGGCCGATCGGGATCGGATGCGCCCAGCCCAGCTTGAACTCGTAGCAGCGGGCGATACGGCTCCAGTGCCGGCGGTTTGCCTTGGGGTCCTCGATGTCCACCGGCCAGATCGCAAGCTGCTTGCCCCGGTCATGGGGGCAGGTGGGGTCGAAGGTATAAAGCTCGAAGCGAAGCTGGCCAAATGCCTTCGTGCTGTCGCCGTCGGCGTCCAGCGCCTCCAGGCGTATCTCGAAGCCCTCCTTGCCGCCTTCCTCCCGGAAGACGCGCGTGCCAGTGAAGGTGTGCTGGAACTGGATCTTCCGGGGCAGCAGCAGGTCGATGGGCTCGGGGACCGGCTCGGCGCGGGCGGGCTTGGAGAACCTGCCGCGAAGCCAGCCGCATCCGCCGGCCGTCGTGGTTGCCAGAAGCGCGACCGCCAGCGCCGCTCGCCACCCCTTCGCCTCTGTCCTGCTCACGATCGTCTCCCTGGCCATCACGGCCTCCGTGTCCGCCACACGCGGGGGAGATTATATGCCCGCCGCGCCAGGCCGGTCAAGCGGCCTTGACCGGGCCTCCGCCAAGATGGGAAAATGGGCCTCGCCGGAAACCGCGGGGGGTGAGAGCAGAACAGGCCATGAGCGACGTGGCGAAAGTTGCATTCACCGATTACGACGCCAGCGTCACCAAGGCGCTGGACCTGATCGGCGCGGCGGAGAGGCTGCCCGACGCCGGGCTGGTGATAATCAAGCCCAACCTCACCAACGCCGACGCGCCGCCGGTGACAACGCACGTGGCCGCGGCTGAGGCCGTTTACAGCTACTGCGCCGAGCGGTGCGACGCCGAAATCGCCATCGGCGAGGGTACCGGCACCGGGAGGACGCAGCAGACCTTCGAGGCCAACGGCTACGCCGAGTTGGCCGGTCGGCGGCGAATAAGGCTGATCGACTTCAACGAGTCCCCGGCCGTGAGGCTGACGCGCGACGACGCCGTGCAGCTCAAGGAGTTCTACCTGCCCGAGGTCGCCCGCGAGGCGTTCATAATCTCCCTGCCCGTGCTGAAGGACCACAGCTTCACCGGCACGACCATCGCGATGAAGAACATGTTCGGGCTCGCGCCGGCCCCGTACTACGAAGGCTCCTGGAACAAGTCGAAACTGCACTCGCCATCGACCGACAAGTCCGTCTTCGACGTCTGCCTCTACAAGCGGCCGGACCTGTGCGTGGTGGATGCGTCCGTGGCGCTGACGGGGATGCACCTTTCCGGCAAGCAGAAGAAGCTCGAGCTGATTCTTGCGAGCTTCGATCCCGTCGCGGTCGATGCCGTCGGCAGCCGCCTGCTGGGGCACGACCCGGCCAAGCTGGAATACCTCACGCTGGCCAACGGCGTGCTCGGCGACATGGACGAGATCCGGATTCTCGAGTAGCCGCCCGGCCCCGGCCGCACCACCCGCGCGGATCAAGCTCTTGACCGCCTCCTGAGGCCCAGAACACCCAGGGCCAGTAGCGACAGCGCGCCCGGCTCGGGGACCACCCCGGGCAGGCCCGGGCAGCCCTGGAGGTAGTTGCTCGACCAGATCACGTAGTCGAGGCCGTCAGCGATGCCGTCGGCGTTGAGGTCGCCCTCCTGCCAGGTATCGCCCGTGAGGTAGTTGCTGGACCAGGCGACGTAGTCCAGGCCGTCCACGCAGAAGTCGAGTGTCACGTCGCCCTGATAGGTTGCGGTCAGGGTCAGGGCGTTCGCGCCGTAGACCTTCACCAGCGCCTTGTTGCCGTCGAACAGCCAGCCCGTCGTGTCGGCGAACTCGCCCGTCCGTGAGGCGTACGTCATGACCGCGAAGGAGTCACCCGCAGCCGGGGTGTAGCCGTCCAACACCACGTTCAGCTCGCCGTCCAGGCTGGCGGCGCCGGTCACTTCGAGCACGTCATGCTCGCTGCCGGGCGCCGTACCCCCCAGCTCGATCAGGAGCGTCCCGGAGGAATCCTGGGTGTAGTCGCCGTCAACGGTGAGCATCCCCACGGACAGGCCCGGGGAGACATCTCCGATGTTCGTCAGGTCGCCGCCCATCTGGCCCACACCCATGATCTGGCCCTGGTTGATGATCGTCGTGGCGCTGATGGAGCCGCTGTCGAGCCGGATCGTGCCCGCGCCCCAGACGTTCAGCGTGTCGGCGACGTTGACCTGACCGCCGCTGCTGACGTTAAGCGTGCCCGTCCCCCCGGGCGCGCCGCTGCTGCCGCCGACGTAGAGTCCCTCGGAGCTTGTCCAGCTCGAGCCTGCGCCGTCCACTGTCGCCGTCCCATTAGAGCCGCTCTTGTAGGCAATGCGGGCGTCGGTGTTCTCGACCTGCCCGCCGTTGCTGATGGTCAGCTCGCCGCTGCCGTAGTAGCCGACGTTAAGGTAACTGTTGTTCCAGCTCGCGTTGTCCACCGTCACCGTGCCAAAGCCGTCGCTGCTGATGGCGATACTCGTCCCGTTGCTCGAAGAGACGAGCCCGCCGTTGCTGATGCTCAGCGCGCCGGCGCCCCCGTAGCCGACGTACAGCTTGCCACTGTTGGTCCAGGTCGAGCCTGCCCCGGCCACAGTCACCGTCCCGAGCGACCCGCCCCAGTGGGCGATGTACCCGGCGGTATTCGAGACTGCCCCGCCGCTGAGGATGTCGAGGGTCGCGTTGCCCTGGGAGGCGACGTGCAGGTCGCCGCTGTTGGTCCAGGTGCCGTTGTCCACGGTCACCGTGCCGGTCGAGCCGACCTGGGAGCCGATCTGCCCGTTGATGTTCGCGACCTGCGCGCCGTTGCTGATGCTCAGGGCGCCGCTGCCGTTGTAGCCGACCGCGAAGATGCTGTAGCCGAATGTCCCCGAGGCGGCTGGCCCGTTGAAGGTGATCGCCCCGTCGTTGCCGACACTGACGTAGCTGTGGGTCAGCGGCGAGCCGTTGTTGATCAACAGGACATCGCTGTAGGCCGGGGTCTCCGCCGGCGTCCAGTTGAGGGCGTAGAACCACTCGGGGTTCACGCTGCCGGTCCAGGTGCGCGTGACGGCCGCCGCCGGGCTGCCTGCCGCCATGATCGACGCCGCCGCCACTAACACCGCTAAACGGACGATTCCCTTGATGTGCCTCATGGTTGTCTCCTTTCTCCATCGGCCTGCGATATCATGCCCATACGCTCGTCCCGGGCCCTCAAACCTGCCGCCCACAACCCGCAAAGCAGCTTCGGCTCGCCAGCGCACAACAGCGCTGCCGAGCATTTGAGCATGTCACTGCGAGACGGAAACTCCCTCGAAAAGGCATGGCCCGGAAAAGAGGCCCCACAGACCAATCATGCTACCACGCATCGGGATTCTGTCAAGACCTAAGGCGTTTGTAGACGACTCGATACGACGCTACAACTCGGGGCCCCCGCAGCCGGCCGCTCAGCACGAAGGGAGGGCGGCTCTCCGAAAACTGGCCGCGGGGTCGTGGCGAGCCGGCGTCATCCCAGGCGGCATTCCCAGAGATAGCACGACCGGCGGGGGTTGTCGGTCTCGCCCACGAACAGCGCGTCGCCCACCAGGCAGCAGTCGTGCGTGCGGAAGCACACGTCCTGGTCGTCGCGGATCGGCCCCAGCGGCTCGGATCGGCCCGTCTTGCGGTCGTACACGAAGCCGCCGGTGTCCTCGTCGCTGCCGCCCACGCCGAAGATCAGCCCGTCGGCGCCCGCGGCCAGGCCCGGCAGGCGCTGCCCGGGTAGCGGCTTGCAGAGGTACTCAACGCGCCCTGTCCGCCAGTCGAGCCGGTACAGCTCGCCGCTCTCGTGGCCGATGTACATGTAGCCGTCGCGGCCGTTCAGCACCGAGTCGATCGGGCCCGCCAGGTAGTACATCAGGTTCCGGCAGGGCGTCGGGAAGCCGTGATCGTGGAACGTCACCTCGTTGCCGGCCGGATCGTAGCGGAAGAGGTTGTGGCTCTTGCGCCTGCCCATCCAGGTGCCCCAATAGCCGCCGTCGTCGTCCACCCCGCCGATGTGCGAGATCGACCCCATGTACTGGCGGTACACCACCTCGCGCCGCTCCAGCGAGTACGCGAAGAACTCGAACACCGGGTAGCCCATCCCGTAGATCATCCGCCGGTCCCAGTCCAGCGAGATCGTCTGGATGTAGAGCTGGGGGAGGGGAACGGCGAGGACCTCGTAGGTTCCCGTGGCCGGGTCGAACTTGAAGACCTTGCCGCCGGGCCCCTTGGCCAGCTCGTCGATGCCGTGCAGGCAGCTCGTCGCCCCGTACACGCAGCCGTCGCCGCCGATGCACAGGCCGCGGTGGATCTTCACCTCGTACGGCTCGCCGATGGCGGCGTAGTTCATCGATTCGAACTGCCCCGAGGCCGGGTCGTAGGCGTGCAGCAGGTCGTCGGAGAAGTTGGTCGTCCCGCAGAAGATCCGCCGGCTGCGGTCGTCGAACCCCAGCGACGTGAACGCGTAATACGCCTTCCGGAACTCCTTGTGGGTCGAGGCGGCGCCCGCGTCGTCGTCAAGGTCGGTGGCGTCACGCCGCTGATGCTCGCTGAAAAACCGTCTTGTCACGCTCGTGAACTTCATTTCTCGCACTCGCTTGTTGGATGAGCCGCTCGGGCCATGGCCTCGACAGGGGCCATGCCGCGCCGGCGATTCAGTCGATCACTTTCGCGCCTTTTTGCGGACCTCTTCCTTGATGCGCTGGATGTGCCCGCGCCCGAGGGCCTTAACCTCGCATCCCAGCTCGAAGTATCGGCGGATCTGGTCGTCCTCGAGGATGCCGAAGCAGTCGATGACGCCCAGCGGCCCGCCGGCCATCTTCACCACCCTGTCGGGGTCCAGGGCGATGTAGTGCTCGTGCGGCACGGCGAGGATGACGGCTTCGGCCCCCTTGATCGCCTTGGCGAGGTCCTTCTGCACGCTGACGTCGGAGAGGCCGTCCTGGTTGTGGAAGAACCTGGACCAGGAGTGTCCCGGAGCGGGATAGACGTCCTGCTTTTCCAGCTCGTACCAGTGCTCGACGTATGGGTCGTGGACTCGCATCTCGGCGCCCATTTCCGTGAGGCGTCGGACGACCAGCTCGGAGCCGCTGTATCGTGTGTCGCCGACGTCCTTGCGGTAGCTCGCCCCGCAGATGAGCACGTCTGCCCCGGCGATGTGCCGGCCCATGTTGCGCAGGCAGTCGCGGGTGAGCGTGGCGACGTGCAGCCCGCGGGTGTCGTTGATGTCAATTGCCCTGGTGGACATCTTGAAGACCTCGTCGCCGTCGTCGAAGCCCAGGATGTGCTTGTAAGCCCAGTATCCCAGCCCGCCGTCCTTTGGCAGGCAATATCCACCGATGCTCGGGCCTGGGAAGATGATGTTGCTGTGGGTTGGGCGGACCTTGATGGCGTTGACGACCTTGACGAGGTCGACGCCGTTGCGCTCGGCGAAGAGGCTCCACTCATTGAGGAAGGCCAGCGTGGTTGCCCGGTAGGAGTTCTCGACGATCTTGGTGGTCTCTGACTCGATGGGGCGGTCCATGACGGTCAGGGGATAGTCGGCGGTGTTGAGGACGCTCTTGAGGAACTTGACGACGCGCCTTCGCGCCTCGGCGTTGCAGCCGCTGCACACGCGCCAGAAGTCGCGGATGGAGGAGACGTAGTCCCGGCCGGGCATGACGCGCTCGAAGCTGTGCGCCAGCAGCGGCGCCGACTTGAGCCCGCGGGCGGCGAAGGCCTTTTTGAGGATCGGCCAGGCCACGAACTCCGTCGTCCCCGGCGCGACGGTGGTCTCGATGAGCACCAGGCACTTAGGCGGGATCCTCTGCCCGATGGTCCGCATGGTCTGCTCCAGGGCGGTCATCTCGGTCTGGCCGGTGCGCATATTGCCGAGGTCCACCTTGGTGTAATCGCACTGGACGTCCACGATCACGATGTCGGCGTACCCGAGCGCGTCGCTGTCGAACGTGGCGGTGAGGGTCTTCTTCTCCAGCACGCAGCGGGCGATCATGGGATCGACCTCGGGATCCTCGGACCTGACGGGCGCCAGGCCGCGGTTGAGAAGGGGGATCTTCCAGTAGCTCCTGGTGCTGGGCCTCTGGCAGCCGATGACGAACTTGGTGGGCTTACCGCGCTTGTCGGTGGAGTCGGCGACGACCGCGGCCATCACCGCCCCGACGAAGCCCACGCCCATGACCACGGCGATTTCCTTGCCCTCGCCGCGGGCGGCCTTGACGAGCTTGCCCAGGCGGCGCATCTCGGCGGCGTACTCCTTGTCGGCGGGGATGCGGAATTTCTCGCCGGACGGGCTGATCGAATACTCTGGCATGGCTGTTCCTTTCCGCAGGTTATGGCTGGCGGCCCGCGCCGCGGCGGCGCCGCCCGAAGGTCAGATCGTAAACTCCCCGGCGACCCCGGTCAATCGCGCCGCCCTTGCCCGTGCCCGAGGCCCCGGCTGGCTGCTACCATTGCAGGTCGTACTTGACGGATGCGGCGTGCTCGCCCTTGGTGAGCGGCGCGTTGACGTTCACTCGCACGATCGTGGAGGCGGTGTCCTGCCAGGTCACGAATCCGTCCTCCTCGCCGGGCGAGAGCTCCTTCCCGTCGTAGTACACGCCCTTGATCTCGGCCGGCTTGTGCACGCGCACCTGGAGGGCGAACCGCGGCAGCTCCGGCAGGTCGCGGTCGGCGGTGAGCTTGAGGGTGGCCGCCGAGTCGCGGTCGAAGTACTCCCGCTGTAGGCCGGGGATGTGCGGCAGGGCCCGGAGCAGTTGGCGTCGGTTCTGGCCGCGGAGGGCCGCCGTCCGCCCGGCCGCGCACAGCCACGCCATCGCGTGCCCGCTGATCGCCTCGCACGGGTAGCCGGGGTAATAGTGGAAGTAGTTCCGCCGGTCGCCGATGGCGATCAGTGCCTGCATCCGCACGAACCCGCTGGCGCGCATGAGCGGAGCGGGGTAGAAGTTCTCGGTAATCTCCGCGGTGTAGGCGAAGCAGTTGCAGTCGCCGGCCATGCGGGCGGGCAGGGGGCTGCGGTTGGTGACGAATCGCGGCTCGCGCTGTGGGAATCCGGCGGCCTCAGCCGCCTGGCGGGCCTCCTCGGCGAGGATCGGGGCGAGGAAGTACGCCGGGCTGTTGGGCGAGGGCGGGTGAACGTAGAACTCCTCGTTCATCGCCCCGCCGGCCAGGCCGTGGATGTCAACCACCAGCGCCGGGTCCAGGTGCCCCACGGCGGCGAAGACGAGCCTGCCTTCGTGGCTGGTCGGCTCCTGGCCGGGGGGGTAGGAGTCGTAGATGTCGATCCCCTCGGCGTTGCGTCCTGTGTTGCGGATCGAGCCGTCGGGGTTGACGCATGGCAGGATGATGAACTTCTGGTTCCGCAGCGTCACCGCCGGCCCGCCGGAGGCGAGCCACTCCGTCAGGGCCATCGCCACCAGCCGGCCGGCCTCTTCGGCCCCGTGCGTGCCGGCCGTGATGATCACGAGCTGCTTGTCGTCGTCGCCGGCCCGGCGGTCGGTGATCTCGACGATCGGAATGTCCCGGCCTTCGACTGATTTCCCCGCCGAGGACGCCCTGGCAAGGGGGTTGTCCCGGCAGAGCGCCTCGACGCAACGCATCACGTCTTCGTAGGTTGGCTTGGCTTCCATGGCTCCTCGCCGGGACATACTACACGCCCGGAGCATGTCTGGGAACGATCAAGAGTTTCATCCTCGCATAGAGGCCCGCCCCCGGATCCCCCAGACGGAAGGAGGGAAGCCGATCTTGCCGAATCATCTTCGCCGGGCGACAATTACCCTCGACAGCCATTCGGCGGGGGCGACCCACGGGAGGAGGAGATGACCATGAGCACGACAGGACGGAACTCGGCGGCGATCGGTCTGGCACTCATCCTGATCTGCGAAGTCTCGGCCTGCAACGCCGACGCCCAGACTACCAGGCGCGCCGGCGGCAAGCCCGCGCCCACCCGCGCGCGGATCATCTTCCTGCACCACAGCACGGGCGAGTGCATCTGGAACGGCGGCGTCGCCGGGTGGTTCGCCGCCTACAACGCCGCCAACAAGACCGACTACGGCATCACCCAGCAGAACTTCCCCAAGGACTCCCCCTACGGGTGGGAGAACTACCCCTACGACTACTGGAACATCTGGGTCCGCCACGCCGGCGCCAAGCCCTACAAGGGCGAGCCGACGCTGGAAATCCTGACCGCCAAGTACGACGTGATCGTTTTCAAGCACTGCTTTCCCGTGTGCGCGATAGAGGCCGACACCGGGCGGGCGAACGTGGCCTCCAACGAGAAGCGGATCCAGAACTACAAGCTCCAGTACGAGGCCCTGAAGAAGAAGATGCGGAGTTACCCGAAGGTCCGGTTCATCGTCTGGACCGGGGCGGTGCAGGTCAAGGCCGAGATGGACGAGGCGGCCGCGCGGCGGACGAAGGCGTTCTTCGCGTGGGTCCGCACCCGCTGGGACGAGAAGGGCGACAACATCTTCGTGTGGGACTTCTACAGCCTGGAGACGGCCGGGGGGCTGTACCTCAAGGCCCAGCACGCCCAGGCGGCCGAGGACTCGCACCCGAACGAGACCTTCAGCAGGAAGGTCGCGCCTTACTTCTGCCAGCGGGTCGTTGACGTGATCCGCGGGCAGGGCGACACGGCACGGCTGACGGGGGAGGGCGGCAAACCGCTGCCGAAGGTGGCGGCGGCCCCGCGGCCGCGCCCGGCCGTGCCGTCGACGAGGCCCACGACCGCCCCGGCTGTGGAGATCGCCCCCGTCGGGCCGGGCAAGTGGCTCTTCGACAACGCCGAGAAGAAGCAGCTCGAGAAGCAGCTATGGGGCGCCGGCGCCGCCTACGCGACGGACGGCAAGGACCGCGTCGTGAAGATCACCTTCGCCGGCGGCGAGCAGCAGGACTGGGGCGAGTACGGCAAGCAGCGGATCGTGCGGTCGCGAGCCCCGGCCAAGAACCACGACGTCGCGCGGTACAGGTATCTCGCGCTGCGGGTGAAGGCCGACCGCAAGATGGAGATCGTGCTGAGCCTGGTGACGCGGGCGAACCCGCGGGCCGCGCCGCACCTGCCGCACTTCGCCTTCACCGGCTACCTTCACCCCAAGGTGGGCGCGTGGGCGTGGGTCGTGCTGGACCTGACCAAGCTCGAGCTGGCGGTGGAGGGCCCGGAGGCCTATGCCAAGGCCGGCAAGCCGACGCGCCCGATGAAGCTGACGTGCCTGAAGCTCTGCACCAACGTCAAGAACGAGAAGGCGGCGGTGGCGTTGGACGACATCACGTTCCTTCGCGACCTGCCGGCGGCCCTGAAGCCGCACTTGCTGGCGCCGTGATCGTGCGGGGGCGCCGGCCGGGGCGAGCCGCTACGCGGGGAACAAGAAACGCCCGCCGTCACGGTCTGACGACAGGCGTCCGGTCAAGCGGGCGATCGGATTCGAACCGACGACAACAACGTTGGCAA
>CBFCZU010000069.1:0-17839 GCA_965602635.1 uncultured Planctomycetales bacterium
AGACAATGGTTCTGGGACAATCCGAAGGAACTCTACCGGCTGAATCTTCAGTAGGGCGTCCCAACTGTCCGGGCCCGGGCAGGCAGCTCGGCCAGCGCGGCGCAGTCGGCCTGGTCGTGACAGACCTCCGCTCGGCGGTGAGGTTGCCGCCGTAGGCGACGTAGACCGGCAGGCCCTGCCAGCTCTCGGCCGCGGCCTGGAGTACCGCCCGCATGTACCGGTTGATGCTTCCGATGAACACAACCCCATTGTCGCGGCCTGTCAAGCGATGCCATTGCGACCGTGTTGAAGCGCGGGAGAGACGCCAACCCGGGGCCCATCGAGGCCATACTGCGGGGCGACGACCCGGAAGGCATCAGCCTGAGCAAGCTGCACAGGAATCTGCCGGCACGTTGGACGAAGCAGCGAGATGAGTGGCTCCTCAGGAATAGAAAAGTGCGGCCAGAACGCTCAGTGCAGTGGAAGTGAAGACCGCTGCCTTCCCGAAGGATTCGCGCCACGACAGAAGTCCGATGACGAACGCCGAAATCTGACCGCCCAGGAACAGGAAGAAGGGAATCCAGACGTGCACTCGTTCACCGGTCAACAGTACTAAGAGACCTGCAATAACGAGTGAGCCGAGGGAAATGAGCAGAGCCCATTTCCCTCGGCTCAGCCCAGCGAAGCGACCTTCTCTCACTGTTCCGTAGGATGCCGGTGGGTCCATCTCTGAGAGTACGGCTTCCACATCGGAGGCTTGAGCATCATTCCCGCCTGTTCTCGCCTGCAGTGCCTCATGGATATGAGAGTCAAGCTGCCTCAACAGGTCTTGCCGTTCCCGCTCTGGCATGCGTTCCAGGTGCGCCGCTACTTCCTTCAGATACGACTGCACTCTCGCACGAACCTGTTCATTATTCTTCATTGCCATGTCTCCTGTCCGTGGTTTCCCGAAGTTCTGTCATCGCCGCGCACAACCCGCCCCAATAGGCGTTCATCTCGCCGATGCGATGTCGCCCGACGGCTGTAAGTGAGAAATACCGCCTGGGGGGCCCGCTTGACGATGGTGCGTCACGGACCTTTACATACCCGTCCTGTTTGAGTCGGCTCAGGATCGGATAGACGGTGCTTTCGGTTACGGCTAGCTGTTCGACGCCTTTCAGGCGTTGCACCAGTTCATAGCCATAGGTTTCGGCGCGGGAGATGGCGTTCAAGACGCAGAACTCCAGCAGGCCCTTGCGAAGCTGCGTTATCCATGTCCTCATACGGTATCCTTTATTACGTAGTACATGCTACTGCGTAATACGTGGTACGCCAAGAGGCAATCTTGAGGAAATGGGACCGGTGCCATCGCCAGCATCCAGGGCAACGGAAGCGCGCCACGGGGGGCCAGAGTAGAGGTCAGGCAAACCCGTGGGCAGAACCCGCCTTCCGGCTTCGCTGGCGCTACGCCGTGACAAGTCCGGCGGGACCTGCCCACCCTACCCCGCGCCCAACACAAATCCCCTGCATCCCATGCATCCCTGCGAGGCTGTTATGGTGATGCATTTGCGCGCGCAAACGCTACCCCCCCCTCCCGGCGAAATCGTGGGAAAATGAGAATTTCGGCCGCCGGCCCGGCCGGGAGTTATGGCAAGGGGGGTCATTATGGCAACACGTTTGCGCGCGCAAAGGCTTCCGCTGGCCTAAGGGTAGAGGCGCGCCATAGGTGTGCGCCTCCGAAGCGACTGAAAACCGAATAGGCGAGTTCGTGGGGTGGCACGGTTTGCTCGCAAACCGTGTTGCTCGAAACGCGGAACGATCACAGCTTGACAAGCAAGCTGTGGCACCCGCAGGTTCAAGGCGGCGGCAACGTGGGCAAGCTGGGCCGTTTGCACTCAACAGAGTCCGCGGTGTTCGCGAAGCTTGTCCGGCGTAGCCGGTTCCTGCGAAGCCTCGGCGAAGCAGGACGGCGAAGCCGGATTCGCGGCGCAAAACAGGAAACGCCTTGGCGGACAAGAACTTACGTATTCGGGGCCCGTCGCGGAACTTTCCGTTTCGTTCCGTTTCGTTCCAAAACTTTCCGTTTCGTTCCGTTTCGTTCCGCTCCGTTCCGCTCGTTTCCGCCCCGTTGCGGACGGTCGCTCAGGGCGGCCGGAAAGCTTCGTCCGTCCGGGCCGGGGCCTGTACAATGGCGAAACAGGCAAGCGGGCCGGACGCGGACCGCAGTTGAGGTGTGTAGTGATAGTTAGTGACATTCAGCGGTTCTCGGTCCACGACGGGCCGGGCATTCGGACAACCGTCTTCCTGAAGGGCTGCAACCTGCGCTGCCTCTGGTGCCACAACCCCGAGACGCTCCGGCCGGAGGCGGAGGTGCAGTTTGTCCCAGGCCGGTGCGTCGGCTGCGGGGCGTGCCTGTCGGCCTGTCCGAACAAGGCCCACACGCTGACGGACGGCTCGCGCCGGTTCGACCGCTCACTATGCGAGGCCTGCGGACGATGTGCGGCCGGGTGTTACGCCCGCGCCCTGGTCATGGTGGGCAGGGAGATGACCGTCGAACAGGTCATGGCGGAGGTGGCGGCCGACCGGGAGTTCTACGACAGCTCCGGCGGGGGGGTGACGCTCTCGGGCGGCGAGCCGCTGTTTCAACTGGATGCCGCCGTCGAGTTGCTGCGGGCGTGCAAGGCCGAGGGCATACACACCGCGATCGAGACGAATCTTGACTGGCCCTGGTCGCACGTCGCGGCCGTCTTGGCGGTGACCGACCTGGTCATGCTGGACATCAAGCTGATGGACCCGGCCGCGCACCGGCGATGGACGGGTTCGGGCAACGAGCGGGTCCTGGCGAACGCTCGGCGGCTCTCGGGCGATGGCGCCGCGATCATCGTCCGGACACCGGTGATCGGCGGCGTGAACGCGACGGCAGGGGAGATCGGCAAGATTGCGGATTTCGTCTCCGGCCTGGAGGGGCTGCTGTACTATGAGTTGCTCGCTTACAATCCGCTGGGGATGAGCAAGTACGAGGGCCTGGGCGTGGAGCCTCCCGCCGAGGAGTTCGCCCGCCCTGACGGGGGGGCGATGGAGGCCCTGGCCGACGAGGCCCGGCGCCGCGGCGTCGAGGTTCGCTGCCGGGACGGGCAAGGCGAGGAAAGGATCGCGGAATGAGTGTGGCGCCTTCAGCTCCGCTGACGTACGAGGACCGCCTGCGTCGGCTGGTCGAGCGGAAGGGCGAGCAGACGCGCGAGAAGATCGACCGGTACGGGCACATGGACGAGGACGACCTGGGCCTGGTCGCCCCGCCGGAGGAATTGGACTGGGAGCCGATCCCCAACCACGCCAACGGGTCGTTCTACGGCGCGGCCGGCTGGGGCGAGAACTTCGCCTCCCTGATGCGGATTCACCCGACCTACGTGGACCCGATGGACGCGCTGGCGGGCAGGTGGATGGCCTTCCTGTCGCGGCGGCGCCCGGTGCGCTGGCCGCCGGAGCTGGCCTACCCGCACCTGGTCTGCGAGCAGCAGATGTACGGCATCACCTCCGGCATCGGCGGCGACTCGCACTTCGGGCCCGACTATTCCATCGGGCTGGAGCTGGGCTGGGGCGGGCTGCTGAGGAAGGTTCGCGACTGCCGCGCCAGCCACGGCCCGGAGAAGGCGGAGTTCTACCAAGGGGAGGAGGACGTCGTCGAGGCGGTCCAGGACTGGATCCGCCGCACGATCGCCGACATTCACAAGGCGCTCGATGAGGAAACCAGGCCCGAGCTGAAGGCCAATCTCGCCGAGATGGCCGAGGTGAACGAGTGGGTGCTGGAGGGCCCGCCCCGGACGCTTCGCGAGGCCTGCCAGTGGATCGCCTGGTTCAACATGGCATCGCGGGTGTACAACCGCGACGGCGCCGGCGGGCAGCTCGACGAGCTGCTCCGGCCATACTACGAGCGCGACGTCGCGGCCGGGCTGATCGACGACGAGGACGCGATCTTCCTGATCGCCTGCCTGCTGCTCAACGAGACTCACTACTACCAGCTCTCGGGCCCGGCGGCGGACGGGCGCGACCTGACGAGCCACGTGTCGTTCCTGGTCATCGAGGCCGCCCACCGGCTGGGCGTCGCCAACAACCTGACCGTCCGCGTCCACGACGGGATGGACGAGGAGTTCCTGCTGGCGGCCGTGGGGCATCTGCTTCGCGACCGCAAGGGCTGGCCGAGGTTCGCCGGCGACAAGGGGCTCGTCGAGGGGTTCATGCGGAACGGCTACCCCGCGGAGCTGGCGCGCGAGCGGATCGCCGTCGGGTGCCACTGGATGGCCATCCCCGGGCGGGAGTACCCGCTCAACGACCTGGTGAAGATCAACGTCGCGAAGGTGTTCGAGGTGGCCTTCCACGAGATGGTCGAGGACCCGGCCGTTGCCCCGAGCGTGGGCGAGCTGTGGCGGCGATTCGACGAGCACCTGCGGCGGGCGGTCCTGTGCACCGCCAAGGGGATCGACTTCCACCTTGCCCACCAGAAGGACAACACGGTGGAGCTGATGCTCAACCTGCTCTGCCACGGGCCGATCGAGAAGGGCCTCGACGTCTCCGACGGCGGCGTGGAGTTCTACAACATGTGCGTGGACGGGTCGGGCCTGGCGACGGTGGCCGATTCGTTCGCCGCGCTGGAGGCGCGGATCGAGCGGGAGGGCGTGCTGAGCTGGGGCGAGGCGGTCGCTCACCTGCGGCGCAATTTCGCCGGGCCTGACGGGCGGCGGGTCCAGGCGATGTTCAAGTCGGCCCCGCGCTACGGGCAGGGCGGGTCGCTCGGCGACGAGTGGGCCGTCCGCGTAAGCGAGCTGTTCGCGGGGCTGGTCAAGGAGAGCCCCACCCCCGGCGGGCGGATCATGATCCCGGGGTGGTTCTCCTGGTCATCGACCATCGTGATGGGCGAGGTGGTCGGCGCGACACCCGACGGGCGCGGGGCGGGCGAGCCCATCTCGCACGGGGCGAACCCCAACAACGGCTTCCGCGCGGACGGGGCCGCGACCGCCATGGCCAAGGCCGTCGCCGCGATCCAGACCGGCTACGGGAACACCTGCCCGATTCAGTTGGAGCTCTCGGCCGGGTTCGCCGACGACGACGAGGGCATCGCCAAGGTCGCCGCCCTCATCAAGACGCACTTCGACATGGGAGGAACGCTCTTCAACGTGAACATCATCGACAGGGAGAAGCTGCTGGCCGCCCACGCCGACCCCTGGGCGTACCCGGACCTGATCGTCCGCGTGACGGGCTTCACCGCCTACTTCGCGGCGCTGTCGCCGGCGTTCCGTCAACTGGTCGTGGACCGGATCGTCACGGCGTAGAGGCCCGGGCGGACGAGCGCTTCTTGAGCATCTCCCGCTCGCGCTTGAGCTGATCGGCCTGGCGGGCGTCGCGGAGCCGCTCGTACTCGGCCTTGGGGACGATCTTCTTCATCGCGACGATCAGACCGGCCAGCTCGCGCCGCGTCTTCAGGAGTAGCTGCGGGTCCTGCGACCAGACGGTGACGCTCTTTACCACTTCGTCGGGCACGTCGAGCATGGCCCGTGCCTTGGCGAGCAGCGCCTTGGCGGCCGCGCTGTCGTCGCCCCTGGCGGCGAGGGCGTCGGCGTAGTCGCGGAGGATGTAGAAGCTCTCCCAGTCCTCGATGCCGTCGCCGATGTTCTCCAGGCGGATGGAGGGACACGGCGTGCCGTTGGGCCCGGGGTAGAAGAGCATGCCGTCGCAGTTGTACATGGAGTTTGGGCTGACGAAGGCGCGGGCGTCCCAGGGCACCTCAGGCCAGCGCTTCGGGGACTTGAAGTTGTATTTCCATATGTTGTAGCAGTAGTACTCGAAGCCGGTGGCGCGGTACTTCCAGCTCATCCAGATGTACGACCTCGCGCCGATGAGGGGGTATTCGAGCTGCACGTTCGGGTATGGGGCCGGCGGGCCGGCGGCGACGTACCAGAAGAACTTCTCGCCGCGCGCCTGGCACTGCTCGACGACCTTCCGCGCCTCGGCGGCCGAGAGCTTGTCGCCCGGCCAGACGTCGATCTCCGGGTCCCACACGTCGATGTAGCCGATGCCCTTGGGGTTGGGCGCGCCGCCGCCGACCATCATCATCGCCTCGGGCGTCACCTTGCGGACGTTCTGCGAGAGGTGTTGCCGCATCTCGTGGCGGTGGCCCTCGTCCTCGACGTAGATGACGGCCAGGTGGATCAGCCCCATCTTCTTGACAAGGTCGTACTTGGTCTTGAGGGCCTTGAGGTCGCTGTTGCGCTTGAAGCTGCCGTCGAGGTACAGGACGTTCATGCCCCGGTCAACGCAGTGCTTGAGCCTATCGGCCGGCGGCGACAGGGCGCGGCTGTACTGGGCGGTGGGGGCGACGCGGTGGTCCAGCAGGAAGTCGTACCACCGGTCCATCCACTCGCCCTTGTAGTCCTTGCCGTAGTACCTGGGGATGCCGGCGGCGCCGAAGCTGCCGACGACGCAGAAGTTCCACTTCCCGGGGATCTCGTAGTCCCACACGCGGACGGTGAGCTTGAGTTCGACCGGCTCGCAGCCCTTGGCCGTCATGGTGACGGCGGTGCGGTAGTCGCCGGCGGGCGTGCCGGGCGGGGCGTTGACGTTGAACCAGAACGGCGTCGCCTGGTGGCGGCGGACGGCCTTCCAGCGCGCCGGCGAAAGCTCACCCGGCACCAGCGGGTCGGGCACACGGTAGCACTTGCCGGCGAAATACTTGTCCCGCACCAGCCAGCTAGCCACCATCTTCACCGTGTCCTGGCAGTACCAGGTCATCTTCTCTGCCGGCAGCTTCGCGCCCGTCCGGCGGTTGACCAGATCGCCCCAGGTGAAGTTGACGTCCGACAGGTCGTTCATCCACGCCCGGACGACCACCTGGAAGCCCTCGTGCTCGTTGGCGGCCATCTCGAGGAGGTGCTCGCGCTTGTACTCGCCGCGGTATTCGTAGCGGTGCGAGTGGGGGTCGATTTTCCGCATGGTGTGGGTCATGCCGACGCTCACGGCCTCGGGCCTGGGGGCCAGCTCAAGCTCCAGCTTCGGGCGCAGCTTCGGGTCCTTGTCGTAGCTCTCGGAGGGGATGTCGATCTCCCAGGTGTTGCGCATTCTCGTGTCCGCGACGCGGACGGGCCTGAGCATCACGCCGTGATTGGCGGCGGGGTCCGCCAGCCACTTCTCCGCCAGCGGCGTGACGTTGAAGCTCACCCACGTGCCGCCTTTGGGCACGCTGACCGGCAGCCAGTCCATCAGGTTGTACCAGTTGCCGCGGCTGGGGGCGTAAAGCTCGACCGAGTCGGCCGCCCCCGCCGGGCGCCCGTTGGCGTAGTCGGTCTTGGCGTCGAAGTCACCCCCGGGCGAGGGCCAGTCCGTCGCGGCCTTGGCGCTCTTCCACGTGGCCGACTTGTCCCAGTCGGACAGCAGGCCGTGACACATGATCTCGCAGTAGCGGTTGGCCTTGCTGGCGCCGGGCAGGAAGACCCACAGCCGCGCGCGGGCGAGCTTCTTGCCCTTGAGCGCGTCGGGGATGTCGAACTTGACCAGCATGCGGTTGTCCTCGCCGCGGAGGTAGAGCATCTTCGCCCCCGCCGCGGGCGCCTTGGGCGGAGCCTTCGGCCAGAGGGTCGCCGTCCGGCAGCCCGAATACTCCCGGGTGGGCGAGAGGCCCTGCTGGAGGACGGTGCTGTTGCTGTCGCCCAATCCCGAGCAGCCGGCACAGCCAATAATAATGATGATGGAGATCGCAGCCGAGAGTCTCATCGTCAGCCCGTCCGAATAGGGGTCCAGTTGCGGTCCGCAAGTTCCTCGCCTGCCGAGGCGCCCTTATACCGCCGGGCGCACCGCCGGGCAACGGGCTCTCGTGGCTGTGGGTCGGGCCGTGCTCCAAAGAACTCCCTTGCCGGAATCGCAATATAGGTGGATAATGGTATCCGATTGCCCGGGCGAGCCCGTGACAGCTCGCTCGGCGCCGGTGCATCGGTGAGGTGCGCCGACGAGCTGTTGAACCTGGAGGAAGTCCTTTATTCATCTGAAGGGAACCGCAATGTCAGGCATTCGGCGCTTTCGCGCAATTGGTCTTACAGTCATCGCATTGGCCCAACTGGCCCTGGCCGCCGCGGGCGCATCGGCCTCGCCGCCGCCGGCGCAACAGAAGGCCGATCAGGTTCGCGACCTGCTCGAAGCGTATTTCCAGGGCCGGGAGCGGAGCCTGTTCTTCGCCATCGCCGGCGCGGACGGCGAGATTACCAAGGCGGAGTTCACGTCCGCTGCCGGGAGGGGCAGCTCCTTCGTCCGGCCCTACGACAGGTGGTCGGCGGCCAAGGCCTTCGACACCGACGGCAACGGCCGGCTGGGCTGGGTCGAGGCAGAGAACTACCGCATTGTCATGCGCAGAAAGATGCTTACCCTCTTCGACAAGGACGGCGACGGCCGCCTGAGCCCGGCGGAGCGCAAGGCCTCCAGCGCGAATCTCGCCGCCGGCACCCGCAGGCCGAGGACCGTCACCAGCCCGACCGATCTCCTGACACTTCAGCGGCTGCCGTTGGAATTGCCGAAGCTCCCCGCGGCGGCGGATACCCGCAAGGCCGACACCGACTCCCCCACGGGCCTGACCGACCCCGTGGAGGCCAACTACCTGACCGCGCCGCTGCCCGGAGACGCCAACCACGACGCCAGCGTTGACGGGCTCGACTACACCATCTGGTCGAACAACTACCTCACGGGCACCACTTACGAGCAGGGCGACTTCACCGGCGACGGCACCGTGGACGGCCTGGACTACATCGTCTGGTCGAACAACTTCGGCACCATTCGTCGTCCGGCCAACAGGGACGTGTGGCTCTCGTCCGTCACGTCCGAGCGCGACTACAACATGGGCAGGGCGACGACCATCAAGCTCAAGGTGCTCCAGGAGTTCGGGATTATCGACTTTGACGTGACGCCCCTGGCGGGCAAGACGATCACCAGCGCGAGGCTGTACATCAGGCCCGCCGGCGGCGGGGGGCTGAACCTCAACGACGGCACCGACCTGCGCTGGCTGACGATCTCGACGGTTTCCCATGAATGGGTCGAGGGCCTCAGCACCAGCTACGCGCCCGACCCCGTCGGGCACGGGGCCTCGTTCAACGAGTCGAGCTACGGGGTGGACGACTGGGGCTGGCCCGGAGCGAAGGTCTGGAACGTGGGCCTTGGCAACGGCAACACCATCCGGTTCGATGAATGGATGGCCCCGGCGGCGGGTCGGCCGGGCTGGCAGGAAATCGAGATCGACCCCCGGCTGGTGGAGGCGATGGTGGCCGGCGCCACCCACGGGCTGATGATCATGGACGGCTCCACGTGGTGGGGCGTCAACAACCGCATCTCCACCCGCGAGTCCGGCA
Source organism: uncultured Planctomycetales bacterium (assembly GCA_965602635.1). Taxonomy (GTDB): domain Bacteria; phylum Planctomycetota; class Phycisphaerae; order SM23-33; family SM23-33; genus CBFCZU01. The sequence continues at coordinate 9,339 of CBFCZU010000069.1, forward strand.
ACGCCCCCTACCTGGAGATCAGGGCCGTCGCGACAGACGATGCGCCCCCGGCCGCGCCGACCGAGCTGAGCGTCCAGCCGGCGCCGAACTGGGCGACGCCCGCCCAGGGGGCGGCACAGATCAGCCTGACGGTGCCGCAGGACGCGCTGTCCTTCAACCTGACGGTCAACGGCATGGCGGTGGAGCGCTGGCAGATTCCGTTCGCAGCCGCGGGCGGGTCGGTCCAGACGTTCGTCCTGCGCGACCTGGCGCCCGGGGCGGCCATCACGGTCGCGGCGACCGCTGTGGACGCCGCGGGCAACGAGTCCGCCGCCGCCAGCGCCGGCGGCGCCGCCAGTGCGGCGCTGACCGTGCCTGCGCTGCCGGCCTCTCCCTTCACGCCCGTGGCCGGCGCGCCCCAGACCCTGGGGACCGCGTCGGTGTGGGCATTCCCCGAGGTCACGAAGGTTGACCCCGTCACCAAGGCGGTGCTTCACGAGCAGGGCGGCGCCGACTACCGCCAGAAGAACCCCGTCTGGTCCGGCGCCACCGGGCAGATCCGCCTGGCGGCCGCACGCGGCGAGATCGTCAGCTTCCAGCTCGCCATCGAGGGAGCGCTGAACGACTGCCAGCTTAGCGTGACCAACCTCGCCGGCCCGGGCGCCGCCGAGATATCCAACGAGGGCGTGAAGCTCTGGCGGAACTGGTATGTCCTGCGCGAGAGCGAGTACGCCATCGCGCTGCTGGTCGGCCAGGTCTTCGACTCCCCCTTTGCCGACAACCCCGTCGCCGGCCAGACCCTCCAGGCGCTGACGGTGGACCTGCACGTGCCCAGCGACACTCCGCCCGGCGAGTACGACGGGCAGGTGGTCCTCACGGCCCAGCCCGGGCAGCTCCAGCTCCCGCTGAAGGTCAAGGTGTACGACGTGGTCATCCCCGACCAGGTCCACTTCAATCCCGAGCTGAACTGCTACAGCGGCCCGGGCACGGCCGGCAGCCCACAGTTCAAGAACAGCTTCCGCCTGGCCCATTACCACCGGTGCACGATCAACCGCGTGCCCTATTCCCAAGGCGGGAACGTCCACAGCGACTGGGTGCCGGTCGTCGGCGGTGACGGGCACGTGATAGACTGGACGGCCTTCGACGCCAACCTCGGCGGGCTGCTGGACGGCTCCTGGTTCGCCGGAAACCCACGCGGCGAGGAGCCCGTGCCGACGCTCTACCTGCCGCTGTTCGAGGGCTGGCCCAAGAACTTCCTGAACCACTACGACCCCGGCCCGGGCATACCCATCAACGGAGAAGACAACTGGGACAAGCTCCACCACGACACCATGGCCAAGCCCATCGACGAGGCGATGGACGAGGCCTTCAAGACCGCCTTCAAGAACTGCACGGCCGACTTCGTCGCCCACTTCGGCTCGGAGAGCTGGAACCGGACCGTCATGCAGTTCTACCTGAACAACAAGCCAAGCTGGGGCTACACGATGTGGACGCTGGACGAGCCGGCGGAGTTTCTCGACTGGGCGGCCATAAACTTCTTCGGGCGGCTGTACAAGGAGGCGGTCAACGATCCGGAGGTGTACACCAGCGAGTTCCACGAGCAGCTCTACGAGCAGGGCCTGGCGGCGATGAACCGCCCCCGGGCGACGTTCCTGTTCCGCGGCGACGTCTCCCGCCCCATGTGGCAAGGCAATGTGTCCGACGGGATCATGAACACCATGTACGTCGGCGGCATGTACAACAGCCTGCCGCGGATGATGCGGGACCACGCCACCCGGATGCCCGTCACGCCGTATGCCTACGGCTCGTGCAACGCCGTCAACCAGAGCAACTGGAACTCGACGGTCTGGTGCCTGAACACCTTCGCGCTGAACGGCAACGGGGTGCTTCCGTGGCAGTCGCTTGCCGGCGCGGCCGCGATGACCGCCTACGACACGAACGGGCTGATCATCAACCCCGGCGGCGCCTACGGCAATGCCGTGGCGAGCTTCCGCGTCCACGCCCTGCGGCGCGGCGCCCAGGACGCCGAGCTGCTGAGGCTGCTGCAGCTCAAGAACGGCTGGTCGCGCGAGCACTGCGGGATGGTCGTCGCCCAGAAGGTCCCGCTGGCGTCGTATTTCCCGCTGAGCGGCGATCCCCTTTACGGGACGCTCACCGGGCAGGGCTTCTGCGAGATGAAGGAGGGCCTGCTGCAACTGCTGGAGCTGCCCTAGCCCTCCCGCACGCCGCTGGGGTCACGCGCCGCCGAGCCGCCGGTACAGGCCGGCGTACGTCGTCGCCTCCAGGCCGAGATCGCGGACGCGCGCGAAGACGAGGTCGAGCATCTCCATCGCCGGATCGAACCGATCCAGCGACCAGGGGTGCCAGATCAGCGAGACGAAGGTCAGCTCGTCGCCGGCTGCCTTGTCGAGGAAGAGGCGGTGGACGTCGAACTCCTCGCGCGGCGTCTTGACGAAGTCGCGCGGGATCGCCTCGGGCATCGCTGCCGGCCAGAGCGTCAGCCGCGAGGGGCCCCACTTGTTGTTGTCCTTGAGCAGGTTCTCCTGCCACCCGTGGCCGGGGAGCTCCCACAGGTCGGGGAAGCCGTCGCCCTCGTACGTGAAGGGCTGGCGGAGCAGGGCGGGCATGGTGTAGTCCGGCCCCCAGGCCAGGCTGCTGACGTACTTGAGCCCGGCCTCGTGGAGGAGCTTGAGCACCTCGGGCGCGCCCGTCAGTCCTTCGACGAAGCAGCACCCCGGCCTGAGGCCCAGGCATGGGCGCTCGAAGACGTCCTCGACGGCCTGCTTGCCGCGGGCGATCTCCTCGGCGACGGCCTCGAGCGGCAGCGCGGGCCCGCAGAGCGGATGGTCGCGCAGCATCCCGTGCGACCACGTGTGCGAGGCGACCTCGAAGAGCGGGTCGTCCAGCAGGCGGCGGTATTCGTCGGCGTCGGCCCGCAGCGCCCTGCCGACCAGGAAGAACGTGGCCGGCATCTCGTGCCGCCGGTGGACCTCGACGATCTTGCGGCAGGCGGGCAGGCACTCGGCGTGCTCGGTGTCGTAGGCCGCGATGTAGTGCGTCATGGAATCGCTCCGCGCCTGGCCCGGTCGCCCCGTCAGAGCCACTTCGCCGCCCGCTCGTCGGGCGTGCAGTAGGCCGACAGGACCTTGTTGATCCCGGCGGCGACGGCGTCGCAGTCGGCCTGCGAGAACCACTGGTCCAGGCCGACCCTTGCGCTGCGGTCGTAGAGGTCGTCGGCGACAGGGCAGTCGCCTCGCTTGTAGCGCGGCTCGCCGGTGGCCGGGTCGAGGATCACCGGGAACATGTGATGGTAAACGTGCCAGTCGGGGGCGGCGTCGGGCCCGCGGTATCCGCAGCCGATGCCCTCGGCCGTCAGTGCGGCGGCGATCCGCCCGCCTAGCTCGTGCGTTTCGGGGTAGAAGCGCAGCTCGTAGCCGATCCAGCCTTCGGCGTCGGTGACGCGGCGGGGGACGATCTCGCGGAACGTCTCCAGCCGCCCGGCGACGCGGGCGAAGACCTTTCGGTGCCGCCCCACCACGTCTTCGAGCTTGGCGAGCTGGACCACGTCAACGGCCGCCTCCAGCTCCGACATGCGGTAGTTCGTGCCGACGAACAGCTCGCCCGCATGCCGCGGCGGGGCAAACCGGTCTCCCCGCCACAGCCCGCCGCACTCGGCCAGTTGGCGGGCGCGATCGTAGAGCCCCTCGTCGTCGGTGACGAGCAGGCCGCCCTCGCCGCCGCCGATGATCTTGTAGGCGGAGATGCTGAAGCAGCCGACGTCGCCGATCGTACCGACGTATCGGCCCCGGTATCGCCCGCCGGGCGACTGGGCGCAGTCCTCGATGACCTTCAGGCCGTGCCCGCGGGCAACGGCGACGATCGGCTCCATGTCGCACACGCCGCCCCACTGGTGCGTCGGGGCGACGGCCACCGTCCGGGCGGTGATGAGCGGCTCGATCTTGCCCGGGTCCATCTGGAACGACTCGTCCACGTCGCAGAACACGGGCGTCGCGCCGGTCATCGCCAGTGCCGCCGAGGTGGCCATGAATCCGATCGCCGGGACGATGACCTCCTTGCCGGGCGCTGCGCCCACAGCCGCGGCGGCTGCGTGAACGGCGGCCGTGCCCGAGCTGATCGACAGCGCGTGCCGGACGCCGAACATCTCCCGCGCCGCCGCCTCGAACTGCTCGCTCTTGGTCGGCTCGGGGAACGGGCAGAGGTACCTCGCCAGGTTCGGCCCGCCGCCGACGAAGTCGTCGTTCGACACGGCGGCGCGGATCCGCCCCAGGGCCTCGCCCGTGAAGCCGAAGCGCTCGGCGACGGACATGAACTCCTCGACGCCGATCTTGGGCTGGGGCTTTCCGGTCATTCCCGCGAAGGCCTTCGGCCCGCCGTTGACGGCTAGCTCCTGTTCGCCGGCGTGCTTTGTCTTGCTCAAGTCACTCGCTCCATTGCCGCCGCTACGACGGCCGGGACCATCCAAACGCGTCGGTCGATCATCTCTTCAGTCTCCGTGTGCTGCCGCTAGCCTGCTTATTGCATGACCCCTTCGGGGTCTATGCAATAAGCACCTTTGCGAGAGACGGTTCTCTCGCAAAGGTTTCGACTCGGCGCTTCGCGCCTCGCTCAAGGCTAGCCCTGAGCAAGAGCGACGCAAGTCGCTCGCGTCGAAGCCCGCAGGGCGGATGTTGCACGCGCATCGTGCAACATCCGGGCTAGCGCTCGATGCGTATCCGGCTCTTGGTCTTGCTGACCTTGACATTCCTGCACGTCACCAGGCCCCACTTGTCCGCCGTGGCGGGGCCGGACTGAATGACCTTCTTGTCGGGCAGCGAGACGACGGTCCACTTGAACGTCTGCCCCGGGGCGGGCTTGAACTTCCGGCACCGGCGGGGCGTGACGTCCACGGTGCAGCTATCGGCCGGCGCGCCGTACCGCCCGCGGTCGTCGCCGCCGTACAGCCAGACGGTCATCTCCCACCGATCCGGCTCATCGGCGGCGGAGGCGCTGTCGAACCGAAGGTAGCCATTGATCTGGCCTTCACGGTCGCCGTCGTCCATGCCGATTCCCGGGTTGTTGTCCAGCGAGCAGTTGCCGAAGGCCGCCAGCGTGTCGTCACGCTTGATGTCATAGATCCAGCCGGCGCTGACGCCCTTGCCCCAGGTGGCGATGAACGGGCGCTTCGTGTCCAGCATGGCCCGGTAGAACCGCGGTTTGTCGATCGTCCCGAAATCGCCCAGGTGCATGTTGGGCGTGTAGAAGACCATCGGCATCTCGAACTTCACGTGCTTGCGGGCGTACCAGGCGATGTCGTAATAGTCCCACGCGCTGATCCCCCACTCGGTCGGCGCCGGCTTGGCCACCGGGCCCCAGAAGCGGTTCGAGCCGATCCCCACCGGGCTGCGCTTCGGGTCGGTGGTCAGGTTCTCGTGGACGGCGGCGAACAGGTCGCCGTGGTGCCACGCCCAGTCGGAGCTCATGGCGTACATCCGCTGCGGGTCGATGTTGTGCTGTTTCGTGATCCAGGGCAGCACGTTCCGCAGCCGCCGGACCCAGTAGTCCTGCACGGTGCCCTGACTCCAGGCCTTGTACGTGCCGCAGCCCTCGTGGACGGCCTTGTGGAGGACCCACGGCGTCTCCATTTGCAGGCTGACGCAGCCCTTGAACGCCCGGCGCGCGCCGGAGCCCGCCCAGCCGTTGTCCCACCACCACGACTGCACGTACAGCGGCTGCGCGTCGGCGGGCTTGGCGGGCGAGGTGATCCCCATGTGGAAGAAGTTCGGCACCCTGCTCAGCGGCGGGTCGGTCCACAGCAGGTAGAACCGGTGCGGGCGCGGCTTGTCGTAAACGTGCACGGTCTCGTGGTTGAGGATCGGCTCGGGGCGGGCGACCTTCTCGGCCAGCGGCTTGGCGAGGCTGTTGCCGGCGTCGATCCGGAGGGTGTTCTCGACCCCGTCGGCGGCGGAGACCACGGCGTAGTGGAACTCCCCGGCCTTGTCGGAGGTGCGGACGTACACGCCCGTGCCCACCGGCAGCTCCTGCTTCGGCATGACGCACACCCGCGGCACCCGCGCCGAGCCGACACGCACGTTCTTGATCTGCTCGCCCTTCCACTGCGTCTGGATCATGCGCTCGTCGAGTGCGGACAGTTGCGGCACCTCGTCGAGCAGCTCGGCCTCATGAAGGTTCGCCAAGGTGATCGGCTTGACGTGGCGGTAGATGCGATACGAAACGGCCGCCAGCTTGCCGGCGCCGAAGGCCTTCCTGTGGGCCTTCAGGTCGTCCCAGGGAACCTCCTCCTTGCCCGCGAAGGGGCAGTTGACCTCGTCGAATGTAATGAAGACCTGCCCGGCGCGGTGAAAGGCCTTCAGCCCCGTCACCGGCGGCGGGGGGTCCTTGAGCTTGCCGGCGTAGCTGACCTCCAGGTACGTCGCCAGCCGGTCGCGGCCGCGGGCGTTGCGGATCCACAGCCCGTTGTTGGCCAGCTTGCCCGAGGCCCACCGCCGTACCACGTCGGTCGCGTCGAAGGACATGAACCTCGGGCCCACCAGCGCCAGCGACGCCTTCTCGACCGGCGGCTTGCCCGATTCAGGCCGCGGGGCCGTCAGCGGCTGGATGAGGATGGGCTCTTTCAGCGGCCCCGGGCCGTGGGTGATCTTCATCAGCAGTCGGGCGCGGTGGATCGTGGCCTTCTTCGGCAGGGCCGACAGGTCGAACTTCGCCACCACGCCGCCGCCGTCAACGACGACCCTGAAACTGGCCGCGCCGCTGTGGCGGCACCGGCCCCGGCGGCCCCAGCGCTCCGTTACCAGCTCCGCCCGCGCGGAAAGCGACCCGCACAGGCAGGCGAGTGCCGCGATTGTCGCCAACCGTTTCATCGGCCGGCCTCCTTTCGCTCGATCACGATCCGGCTCCTGGTCGGAAGGATGATGACGCCCTTGAGCGTGATCAGCCCGTGCTCGTCGGCGGCGACCGTGCCGCTCTGGATCTCCTTCCGCTTCGGGTACTTCTTCCAGATGTCCCGCAGCGCCCAGTTCTTCTCGCCCTCGGCCAGGCAGGTGTTGGTCCAGCGGAAGGTCTCGCCGGCCTTGGGGCGGAACTTCCGCGCCCGCCGCGGGGTGACGTCGGCGGTTACCTCGCCCGCCCCGGCCACCTGCAGCGTCATCTCCAGCCGGTCGGACTCGTCAACCGCGCCGGTGCCGTCCCAGCGGTGGTGCCAGTGAATCCAACCCGACGGGCTCGAGCCCGACGGCTCGAAGAAGATGTACGGCCCGTCCTTGGTCTGCTTGATCTTCATGTCGCTGCTGTTGGTCACAGCCGGGACGGGGCCGCGGGTCACGTCCATCCACTCCGGCAGGATCGCCAGCGTCGCGCCCCAGTCGAAGTCGGCGAAGAACATGTGCCTGTTGGCCATCAGCGCCCGGAAGAGCTGGGTGAAGTCGCGGTGGCTGCTCGCCCAGCGGGCCCGGCGGTCGGGTACGAGCCTGCGCGGATAGACGTTCCGCCAGGCGGTGTGCCCCACCGGCGAGAACGAGAGCACTGGCAGATCCCAGCCCGGCCCCTTGCGTCCGACGAACCACGTCAAATCCTGCCAGTTCCATACGTTCACCCCGTGGTCGTTGGGCAGGGCCCAGTCCACCCGCCCCCAGGCCGATTCCAGCACCGGCAGGTCGCTGGAGTCGCGGCTGGTGACCGCGCCGCGGTCGCACAGGACGTACGCCAGCAGCTCGGGGTGCTTGCAGGCAAAGTGGACCGCGCCGCTGCCGCCCATCCCCCGGCCGTCGGCGAAGCACCGCTGCTCGTCGATCTTCCACTTGCTCCTGGCCCACTCGATGAACGCCAGCAGACGCCGCTCGGTGTACGGCTGAACCTTGCCCTCGCGCCAGCTCCGCAGCGTACCGAGGCTCTCGTGATAGCCGTACCAGCCGCTCACCGGGCCGAAGTCGTGAGGCGATATCTGAATGGCCGAGCGGACGAACCGGCGGATCGGCTTGGCGTAGGAGAACCCGTTCCCGTGGAACGAGACGTTCAGCGGGGCCGGGCCCTTCAGCTCCGGCGGCACGTGCACGCACCAGTTGAAATACCGGCTCGGCAGGTTCGACAGCGGCGGGCCCACCCACCTGACGTAGTAGAGCTTCCTGCCCGGGAAGTCGAAGCCGAACTCCCCGGCCCCGGCGTTCTGGGCGACCGGCTCCCAGTGCCCCTGCGACTCCGCCACCGGGGCGGCGAGGCTGTTGGCCGGGGAGAAATCCTTCACGTTCGCCGTGCCGTCGATCGACGCGACGACGGCGTAGTAGGCCTTGCCCGCCTTGGTCGCCGATTGAACGTACAGCCCGATGCCCGGCGCCAGCGCACCGGCCTTGGGGTCGATCACGAATCGCGGGATGACCAGCCGCCCGCCCGGGCCGGAGTTCCGGTCCCAGCCGCTGAACGGGCCGTACTTGCCCAGCTCGCCCTTGTCCTCGTTGCCGAAGACCGTCTGGTTTATCAGTCGCTCCTTCGACCAGGAGTTGACGTTGAAG
>CBFCZU010000070.1:0-17729 GCA_965602635.1 uncultured Planctomycetales bacterium
CTCGCAAAGGTGCTTATTGCAGGAACCCGGCAGGGCTCATGCAATAAGCAGGCTAGCGGCTGCGGACCAGCAGCGACTTGTCCACGCCCTCGGCCGCAATGGCCCGGTCTATGTCGCGGAGGAACCGCTGGCCGTCGGTGTAGTACCCGGCCGTGGGCTTGAGGTCGTCGATCCGCCCGGCCCACCAGCGGTTCAGCAGCTCCATGAACAGCTCCCGCACGTACTTGCTGACCATGCTGGCCAGCGCCACGGGCAGGCTGCGGTCCTCCGCGCCGGTCAGGAAGCTGATCTCGGCCTCTCGCCGCCCGTCGCGGACGAGATAGGCACTGCGGCGGTCGGACTCGTCGATGACCCTGATGGCCGCGCCCTCGAACATCTGCTGGAGGTACCGCAGGTAGCGGATGCGCCCGCCCTGGCGGTCGGCGACGATCCGCGTCGGCTCGGCGCCCGCGTGGCTGCTGAAGACCTCCCAGATCAGCCGGCTGGTGACGCCCAACAGCGCCACCGACTTGTTCCTCGTGGCGCCCACGAGGCGGTTGTACCTGCCGGCGAGGACCGGCTCGGCGCGGATCGCCTCAAGGCTCATGCCGCGGCGGCGCATGGCCTCGGTCACGGCGTTCGCCCGCAGGGCCAGGTCGGTCGCGTCGGCCTGGCGGGGCAACGGCAGGTCGCCGCCGGCGTACCACGGGTAGCCGCCCATCTGGCCCTTCATCGCGGGGGCCGTCAGTCGCAGCAGCTCGGCGAAGGTTCGCGGCGTCTGCCGGAGCTGGCGGAGCATCCCCAGGACGCCGCGGTCGAGGTGTATCAGGCCCTCCGTCCGGACGCGCATGACCTTGGAGTCGGCCAGCGGCAGGGCGGGCGACTTGCGGAAGGCCCTCCGCGTGACCGCCCCGGCCAGGGCCTCCCAGAGGCACTCGTCGGCCATCTCGTCCGGCAGGCGGAAGACGCTCGCCGAGACGACCAGCGGGCCGAGCAGGGGTCCGTATCCTGCTTCGTCAATTCCGGCCAGGATTGCCAATGCCGATTCCTCTTGGGTCCAGGGGTACGGCGGATTATAGGTCGTCGGCGGCCGGCGGGGAAGGACCGGTCCGCCCGGTCGTCCGTCGCGGCGGCAATTGGCGGCAAATTCGCCAAAAAACCGGCCGGGGGTACTGACAACCTATCCGTCACAGGCTATACTCCTGCTGGTTCCGAGCGAGAATCATACTCCTTGCGGGACTGCAAGATGCGTTACGCGATCATCATGGCGGGCGGCTCCGGCAAGCGCCTCTGGCCGGCGAGCCGGCAATCCAAGCCCAAGCAGCTAATCAATCTCGTTGACGGCAAGAGCCTGCTGGCCCTGGCGGTGGAGCGGCTGGACGGGATCTTCGACTCGCAGCGCATCCTGGTGATCACCAACGCCGCTTACGTTGATGAGATCCGCGAGTGCTTCCCGCAGCTTCTGAAGGAAAACGTCATCGGCGAGCCGGAGGGGCGCGATACCGCCAACGCCATCGCCCTGGGGGCCGAGCTGATCGCCGCCCGCGACGGCGACGCCACGATGGCTGTCTTCACCGCCGACCACATCATTCGCCCCAAGGACCAGTTCACCCAGTGCGTGGAGTCGGCCTGTAAGGCGGCCGAGGACGACCCGCGGGCACTGGTGACGTTCGGCATCCGCCCGACCTACCCGCACACCGGGCTGGGGTACGTCCACTGCGGCGGCGAGGGCCCCGCCGGCACGCGCGCCGTGCTGGGCTTCAAGGAGAAGCCCGACCACCACACGGCCCGCTGGTACGTGGAGTCCGGCGAGCACTTCTGGAACAGCGGGATGTTCGTCTGGCGGGTGCAGGCGATCAGGCAGGCCTTGGGCAAGTTCCTTTCCGAGTCGGCAGAGAAGCTCGCGAAGGTAGGCCAGGCCGCCCAGGCCGGGGAGGACTACGACGGGCTGCTCGAGAAGGTGTACCCGCAGCTGCCCAAGATCAGCATCGACTACGCGGTGATGGAAAAGGCCGAGCACGTGCTGATGGTCGAGCTGACGTGCGAGTGGCTGGACGTGGGCTCCTGGCCGGCGCTGGATGAAGTGGTCCAGCTCGACGCCGCCGGCAACGCCGTGCTCGCCGCCCGGGCGGCCGTGCTCGACAGCAACCGGAACGTGATCTTCTCGGCCGGGGAACACCTCGTGGCCGTGGTCGGCATGGACGACTGCGTTATCGTCCACAGCCCCGATGCCACGCTGGTCTGCAAGAAGAACGACTCCCAGCGACTGAAGGAGCTGGTGGATTGGATCGGCCAGCACTTCGGCTCGCAATACGTCTGACGTGGCTATGGGGCGTTGGCTGGCCATCGATTACGGTCGCAAGCGCATGGGGGTGGCGGTGGGAGACTCGCAGCACGGGATCGCCTCGCCGCTGGAGGGGCTCGCCGCGACTGATCCCGACACCGTGGGGCGAATCGCGCAGCTCGCCGAGGAGTACCAGGTCGCCGGCGTGGTGGTGGGCTGGCCCCTCAAGGCCGACGGCACCGAAGGCGCCCAGGCGAAACTTTCCAAGGCCTTCGCCGCCGAGCTGGGCGAGAGGACCGGCTTGGACGTGCGACTGTGGGACGAGACGCTCAGCAGCTTCGAGGCGGATCAACGGCTCAGCGGGCAGCTCACCCGGGAAAAGAAGAAGCGCCGCCACGACGCCGTAGCGGCGGCCGCCTTCCTGGAGGATTTTCTGAGATCCGCCGGCCAGCGCAATGCTCCATGCCCGGGCGAGGTTCGCGAATAGCTCCGGCAGAGAGGAGGCAGCTCCCCGGCGTCTGACCCCCGCGGTGGTGGGGCGGCTGCCCCGTTACTGCTCCTTGTCCTCTTCCTCGCTCTCGGTCGCCAGGGCCTCGAGGGCGGAGATGGGGTCGGAATCCTCGATCCCGACGACCTCGGCAATGTCGGCCTCGAGATCGATGACTTCGCCCGGGTCGCCGCCCGCGCTGATCCCGGCGGCGAGTTCCGTCGGCGTCTTGACCGGAGTGATCTGCTCGGGGACGCCGTTGATCTGCACGGTCAGTATCACCGGCCCGATGGCCAGCCGGTCCCCGGGCTTCAGCACGGCATCATTGATCCGCCGGTTGTTGACGTAGGTGCCGTTGGAACTGGCCAGATCCTTGACGCGCAGCTCGTCCTGTCCCTTGGTCAGTTCGCAGTGCGTTCGGGAGACGCTCAACAGCGGGACCCGCAAGCCGCACTCCTCGCCCCGGCCGATGGTTACCTTCACGCCGGAAATGGGGAAATCCTTGCGCTGCCCGTCGCGTTTGAACATTACGAGTTTGACCTTCATCGTCCTACCCTTCGCCGAGACTCTCTACCGACGCCCTGAACAGAGCGCTGTTGCCGCCCCCAGGCGGCACTGACATCACCCGCAACCTTCAAGACATATTCTAGGCGGCCCCGGCCCCTCTGCAAGCAAAAACCGCCTGCGGCGGCCGCCCCAGTCGCCTCCTCGGCGGCCCATCCGCCCGCTGGCGGGGGCTATGAGAATTCCCCGAGGATGGGTTGCGAGCTACTCAATGTCGGCCCTGACCTCGCCGATACCACTGCTGAATGGTCGGGTGGCAGGCAAACAGCGTGTGTAGCGACTGTAACGTATATTTCAGTTAGGCAGCGACTGTGTGGCTGACGGAGGTAGGCCATCTGCGCGGATGGGGCGCAAGGCGTTGAGCGGAAAGCAGAGTGTGGTGCCACCCCCACGCTCTATCGACGCCGGCGCACGGAACTCCTCGGCGGGGCAGTGGCTCGTCCAGCCCCGAACCGCACGGCCGCAGGGGTCGTCTGATGGCATGGAAGGTCCTTAAAACGCGTGTCACGCCCATAGGCGTTGACCTGGGTACGGCGACGCTGAAGCTGGCCCAGCTGCGCCAAGCTCAGGGGCAGCTCGAGCTGGCAGCGGCTGCGCGAGCCGAGATGCCGCAGCCTTGCAGGAACGATGAGGGCAAGCGAATGAAGTTCCTTGCCGAGCGCCTCAACGGCCTGCTCAAGGAGAAGCCCTTCAAGGGGCGGCAGTGCATCATCTCTCTTCCCGCTGCCTCGACGTTCGTGCAGCACGTTCGGATCGGCAAGATGCCCCCCGAGCAGTTGGGAACGGCCTTGCGCTTTGAGCTGGAGGGCAAGCTCCCCTTTGACTCCGCCGACGCCATCATCCGCCACGTGGTCGCAGGCGAGCTAAGGGGCGACCCGCACGCCAGCCTGGAAGTGATAGTGCTGGCGGCCTCACGGCAGGTTGTCGAGAGTTACCTCAAACTCGCCCAACACGCCAAGCTGGAACTCATCGGCCTGAACGTCGAGCCCTGCGCCATTGTGCAGTGTTTTGCCCGGCTGTTCAAGCGCGCCGAGGACGCCAATCAAGTGACGCTCTTCCTCGACCTCGGTCAGGCGGTCACCCAGGTGGTGATCGTCAGGGGCCCGCACATGGTCTTCGCCCGAAACGTCATGTTCGGCGCCGAGCAGATCGATGAGGCTGCCGCTGCTGCCACTGGAATGTCCGCAGCGCAGGTCAGCCAGATCCGACAGAACGTCCACAACGCTTCCGAGGCTGCCCCCGAGGCAGAGAAGGTTTACGCCGCCGTTACCAAAGCCCTGGGGTCGCTGCTCGAGGAGGTGACCAAGTGCCTGCGCTACTTCGAGTCCACCTTCCCCTCCAGCCGTGCGGATCGGGTGGTGTTCCTCGGCGGCCAGGCCCTTGACAGGCGCCTCTGCCAGATGATGGCCCAGCGATTGAACCTGCCGGCGCAGATCGGGGACCCCTTCGCCAGGATCGGCCAGGCGGGCGGGATGGAGCTGGACAATGGACCTGACCGCCGTCAGACCCAGCCGGCCTGGGCCGTCGCCGTGGGATTGAGTCTCGGGCAACAACCCTCCCAGGCTGCATGAGGTGAAACAATGAGCCAGGTAAACCTGCTGCCCGAAGATTACATCTCCTGGCGGAAACAGAGGCGGACGTCCGCGATATGTGCCGTCCTGTTCGGCGTGGTGATGATGGGCGTGCTGGCGGGGGCGGTGATCTCCGAGCGGAGCCACCGCCACACCCGCGAAGTGCGCGAACGCGTGAACCAGGCCTACAACGACGCGGAGAAGCTTATCCAGCAGGTGCAGAACCTGGAGGTCACGCAGCAGCAGATGCTGCAGAAGGCCGTACTGACGGCCGCCCTTCAGGAGTCGGTCTTGCGGAGCTACCTGCTGGCTCGCGTCTGCGAGGCCCTGCCCAAGGGCAGCTCGCTGATGCGGTTCGAGCTGGACACCAAGCCCGTCCAGAGAATCTTGGGCCCCGAGGCGCCCAAGACCCGATTCGCCGAGGCCGCCGCGAGGCGCGGCGTCAGACCCGAGGGTCTGACAAGACTGGATACCACCATCACTCTGACCGGCCTGGCCGCCACCGACGTGGAGGTGGCGAGATTCATCGCCGCCATGGCCCGCTGCGAGCTGATGGAGACCGTGGACCTGGTGTACAGCCAGGAGAAGGAGATGGGCGAGTCCATGGTGCGGGAGTTTCGGATAGTCATGCGCCTGAAGGGCAGTGCGGAGCTCACCCAGCTGGCTGAGAGCGCCCGCGAAGACGGCAAGCCGGTGGCCATGCTTGGCGGGCGGGACGGAGAAGCGGAATGAAATTCAGCATACGCGAAATAATCCTCGTGGCCCTGACGGTGGCCATCCCCGTGGGGGCGTGGTGGACCGTATATCGCCCCAACAACGCCCGCAACGTCGCGATGACCAAGGAGGTCGAGGCCCGCCAGGCCAAGCTCAGGGAGCTGAACCGGGTGACCGGCACCATCGGCGACCTGAAGATGGAGATCGCCTCCCTGGAGAAGGCGATTCAGTTCTTCCGCTCGCGGCTGCCGACCGAGAAGGAGATCGACAAGGTGCTCCAGGAGGTCTGGCGGCTTGCCGAGAGCAACAATCTGTCCACGAAGAGCATTCGCACCCTGGACCGGCAAGGCCCGTCCATACTCACCGACGCCAGCGGCCCCTACGCCGAGCAGCCGCTGTCGATGAAGCTGGAAGGGCCTTTCACGGGCTTCTACGGCTTTTTGCTGGCGCTGGAGGCCCGCCCCCGGATCGTGCGGCTCCAGAGCATGGACATCGAGAAGCTCGCCCAGGCAAAGGAAGGCAGCATCCGCGCGGAGTGCAAGATGTCGGTGTTCTTCGAGCGCTCGGGAAGGAAGTGACGGATGGCCGAGAATCCCTATACGACGCCCGCCAAGGCTGCTGAAGACGCTGCGGACATGCCCGACATGGACATGGGGGGCGCCGCTGTCGAGAAAGCTCAGCCCCAAGAGCCACAGCCCCACCACGGCTCGTACAAGACGCAGATGACGCGCGCCAACATCATCCTGGCCGTGCTGTTCGCCGGTGGGGTGGCGACGGTGTACGGCCTCTCGGTGCGCAAGGGTCCGGCAGAGGCCTCGGCCGAGCAGAAGCTGGCGGAGTCGTCGGTGGACAGTGCCCTCCTGCGGCTCAAGGGCGGGTCGGGGCGCGGCTCCGACGCGCTCAGCGCGAGAAAGATAACCAGGGACCTGCTGAGCAACTTCTCTGACCGCATCGTCAAGAATCAGATCCCGCTGGAGAAGCTTGACAAGAACCCGTTCGTGTTCATTCCACCGGAGGCGGGCGCGGTGCCGTCCATCAGCACGGTTCGCCCCGGCTCCACGCAGAAGGTGGAAGATACGCCCGAGCAGATTACGCAAAAGCAGGCGATGGAGCGGCTCAGCAGGCTCCGCCTCCAGTCGGTGATGATGGGCTCTTCGGGCAGCGCGGCCGTCATCTCCAACAACCTGCTGACCGAGGGGCAGCAGACGCAAGGCTTCACCGTCAAGAAGATCGACTCCAAGAGCGTGGTCCTGACCTGGCGCGGGCAGGAGTTCGTCCTGAAGATGTCTCCATCGGGAGGCTAGGGTGTCGCCGAGCGAAAAGACACATTCCGGCGCCGTCCGCCAGCGGAGCAAGCCAACGGCAGGTGACGAGCCGGTGGGTTTCACCGAGCTCTGGCGCCCGAAGGAGGTCTCCGCCGTGCCCCACGGCCCGGAGGCCATCCTTCTCAAAGAAGGCAAGATCACGGCGGAACAGTACGCCGCCGCCACAGCCAAGCAGAAGGAGGACCCCAAGCTGACCGTCCTGGAGGTCTTGCGGGAGGCCGAAGTTGTCGATGAAACCACCGCCCTCCAGGCCATGGCCGCCTACTTCAACCTCCGCTTTCACTCCGTCAAGCCCGAGGACGTGGACAGGAGAGTGTTCGGGCTTCTGGACACCGAGTTCATCAAGCGCAGGGGCGTCATTCCCATTCGCGAGATTGACGGGGAGATACTGGTCGGCATTTCCGACCCGGCTGACATCTTCCTGGTGGACGAGGTCAAGCGGCGAATCCGCCACCCGGTGCAACTGGTCGTCACCTCGCCCAGCGACATCCAGCAGGTGGTCGAAGAGATCTGCGGCTCGGGGATGGCCGGCTTCGAGGACATCATCCAGGGCATCGGTGAGGACGAAGTGGAGGTGGTCGAGAGCAACAAGGACGAGGTCACCGACCTGGAGAAGATGGCCGGCGAGAGCCCGGTCATCCGCTACGTCAACTATCTGATCTACAGCGCCGTGCAGGAGGGGGCGTCGGACATTCACATCGAGCCGGGCGATGACTCGCTGCGCATCCGCTATCGCATTGACGGCGTGCTGTTCGAGCAGTCGGCCCCGCCGCTGCGGATGCACGCGGCCATCCTGTCGCGCCTGAAGATCATGGCCAACATTGACATCGCCGAGCGGCGGCTGCCGCAGGACGGGCGCATTCGGGCCATGATCCACGGCGGGCACGTTGACCTGCGCGTCAGCACGCTGCCCACCACCAGCGGCGAAAAGTGCGTTATCCGAATCCTGGACAACCGCTCCATCATGATCGGGCTGGAAAAGCTGGGCATGTGGGACGACATGCTCGAGAGTTTCCGCCGCGAGATTGTCCAGCCCAACGGGATCGTCCTGGTCACCGGGCCGACAGGCAGCGGCAAGACTACCACGCTGTACTCCGGGCTGCGGGTAATGGACTCCGACACGTTGAACATCTCCACCGTCGAGGATCCGGTGGAGTATCAGCTTGCGTTCGCCAACCAGGTCAACGTGCACGAGACCATCGGGTTGACGTTCGCCGCCGCGCTGCGCAGCCTGCTTCGCCAGGACCCGGACGTCATCATGGTCGGCGAGATCCGTGACGAGGAAACGGCCAGGATCGCCGTGCAGGCCTCGCTGACCGGGCACCTGGTGCTCTCCACGCTGCACACCAACGACGCCCCCGCCTCGATCACGAGGCTGGTTAACATCGGCATTGAGCCCTACCTGATCGCCGCCAGCGTAAACGCCGTCCTGGCGCAGCGGCTGGTGCGGAAGATCTGCGAAAACTGCAAGACGCCGGTGACGGAGGTCTCCGAAGGAATCGCCAGCTATCTGGCCAGGCACGGGGAGAAAGTGGAGCAGATGTTCCACGGCGTCGGGTGCGAGAAGTGCCGCGAGACCGGCTACGCCGGGCGGCTGGGAATCTACGAAATGCTCGAAGTGGACGACGACGTCCGTGACCTGATCACGTCCAATCCGTCCCTGATGGATCTGCGCCGTGCCTGCCGGGAAATGGGCATGCACAGCCTGCGCGAGGACGGGTTGCAGAAGGTGACCGCCGGGCTGACCACGGTTGAAGAGATCGCCAGGGTCACCGACATCTAGCGGCGGGGAAGGAGCAGACTGGTGAAACTTGAGGAACTATTGGTCGAGGCGCTGGATCGCGGGGCTTCGGACGTGCACGTCCTGGCCGGCCGGTCGCCCGTCTTCCGGATCAACACCGAGCTGCTCGACAGCGGATTCCCGGTCGTGTCGGAGGAAGCGGCCGCCGAGCTGGTCCGCGAAATGGTCGGCACGCGCCGCTACGCTCAGTTCCTTCGCCGCCGCGACCTGGACTTCTCGACAGAGATGCCCGGGCGTGGCCGATTCCGCGTGAACTCCCATTTCCAGCGGGATTCGGTGGCCATTGCCTTCCGCGCCATTCCCAACGTCGTGCCGGCGCTGGAGAGCCTGAATCTGCCGCCGGTGGTCAGCAGCTTCACCGACATGCCGCGCGGCCTGGTGCTTGTCACCGGCGAGACCGGCGCGGGCAAGAGCACCACGCTGGCGTCCATGATCGACGCCATCAACCACAAGTACGGCCTGCACATCATCACGCTCGAAGACCCGGTTGAGTACGAGCTGACGCCGGACAAGTGCATCATCGAGCAGCGAGAGCTGGGCATGGACGTGCCCGACTTCGCCTCGGGGCTGCGGCACGTGCTGCGGCAGGACCCGGACATCATCCTGGTCGGCGAGATGCGAGACCTGGAGACCACCAGCGCCACCGTCACCGCCGCCGAGACCGGGCATCTGGTGCTCGCGACGCTGCACACCCAGTCGGCCGCTCAGACCATCGAGCGTATAGTGGACATCTACCCCGGCGACCAGCAGAACCAGATTCGCGTCATGCTGGCCAATACCCTCCAGGCGGTCGTTTCGCAAATGCTCTTCAAGCGGGCCGACTGCGAGGGAATGATCCCGGCGGCAGAGGTGCTTGTCTGCACCAGTGCGGTCCGCGCCTGCATCCGCGAGAACCGGATATTCGAGATCCCCAACATCCTTCAGACTTCAGGGCGGAAGGGAATGATCACGCTGGATCATTCGATAAAGAGCCTGCACCTCAACGGGTACATCAGCCGCGAGGATGCCTTGGCAAACGCCAACCTCCGCGACCAGATGGCCGAGTCCCTCAGCGCCTAGGTGAGCTAAAGCGATGGCGATATACCAGTACCAGATTCGTCAGCAGAGCGGGGCCGTGACCACGGGGCAGGTCACCGCCAACAGCCTCAGCGAGGCGTCGGGGATTGCCCGCCAACAGGACGGCTACCTGCTGGACGTTTCCCCGCTGGGGCGGACGGAGTCGGATCTGCTGGCGCGTCTCCGCAACCTGAGGGTCGAGTTCGGCCCGGGTCTCAAGGACGTGCTCAACTTCACCTCGCAACTGTCGGTCATGGTCAAGGCCGGCATCAACGTCCGCGGCGCGGTGGAGGGCGTGGCCGAACAGACCACCAACCTCAAGTTCCGCAAGATCGTGGACCAGATCCGCCTGGACGTCGAGTCGGGTAAGCCGTTCTCCGAGGCCCTTGCCAGGCACCCGAAGGTCTTCAGCCCGCTGTACATCAACATGGTGCGGGCGTCGGAAATGTCCGGAAGCTTCGGGTACATGCTCGAACGCATCGCCACCTACCTCCGCCAGCAGGTGGAGACCCGATCGATGGTGCGAGGCGCCATGATCTACCCGGCCATCATCGCCGTGATGGCCGTGGGAACGACAGTCTTCCTGCTGACCTTCGTCCTGCCACGCTTCAGCGATCTGTTCGCCGGCAAGGAATCGCTGCTGCCGATGCCCACCAAGGCCCTGCTGGGAATAAGCTGGTTCCTGACGTCGTACTGGTACGTCGTCACCGGGGGGCTGGTCGCGCTGGTCGGCGGATTCGTGTACTTCATCCGCACCACCGTCGGGCGGATCTGGTGGGACAAGACCAAGCTCCAGATCCCCATGCTAAAGCGGATGTTCCGGGCGCTTTACATCACCCGCGGGCTCCAGACCATGGGCGAGATGATCAATGCCGGCGTGCCGATGCTGGACACGCTGCAGATCACCGCCGATGTTTCCGGCAACGTCCTGTTCCGGGAGCTGTGGATGAAGGTGCACGAGTCGGTCAAGGGCGGCAGGACGATTGCCGATCCCCTGGCTGGCAACAAGCTGCTGCCAAGGAACGTCGTCCAGATGGTCGCTGCCGGCGAGGAATCGGGCAAGCTGGGAGAGGTGCTGGCCGAGGTCTCCGACTTCTACGGCAAGGAGCTCCGCAACACCATCAAGGCTGTAACCGCCATGCTGGAGCCGGCCATGATCGTGCTCATGGGTGCCGTGGTCGGCTTCATCGCAATGAGCATCATTTTGCCCATCTTCAAGATGTCGTCCCTGGTCAAGTAGCATCGTATGGTGCATAAGGAGGGCAGCACCGATGCTAACGGCCAGGCTCACGAGCTTGCACCGGGGGCCGAGAGGCGTCCGAGGCTTTACGCTCATCGAAGCCATTGTAGCCACTGCCGTTGTGGGCATCGGCATCTCCGCGCTGATGGTCGCCACCAAGTCCGGCACAGAGGTCAATATGGCCGGGCGTGAGATCACCCAGGCGACCTTCCTGGCCCAGGAATTGCGGGAATGGACGCTCCGCCTGCCATTCTCCGACCAAGACGACACGGATCGGGACAACCCGCCGGGTCACGACGGCTCGGACCCCCAGGTGTTCGTGGACGACCTTGACGACTTGATGGGCGTCACCTACAGCCCGCCCCGCGATGCCTCAGGAGAGGCGATCACCGATGTGGACGGCTGGGCCCAGACGATCGACTTGAGCTGGCGCAATCGGGATGATCTCGCCGCCAGCGTCGCGCCCGGCTCCACCAACATGATATACGTTGACGTCACCATATCTCGGTCGGGGAGGACTGTGCTGTCCACGGGCTGGCTGGTTGCCAGGAGGTTGTCGGAATGATCGCCACAAGTGTCAACACAAGCCGCAACGGGGTCGCCTACGTCATCGCGATTATGGTGATGGCGATACTGGTGACCATCGCTGCCGCGTTCGCGGCCTTTACCAACCTCGGCGCACAGACGAGCAAGAACGTCGCCGACGTGCACCGGGCGCGACTCGCGGCCGAGAGCGGACTGTCCTTCGCCATTGCTCAGATCCGCGTGATACCTCTGCCCAGCGATACCGACGATGACACGGTAATCGCCAACATCGCAGCAGCCCTGGGCGAGCGTCTTGACGCGAGCAGCAACCTGGCCGGGGCTACCGTGACCTTCAGCGCCAACACAGTTCACGTGCCCAGGATCACGATGGACGACGGCGCTTTCGAGATTTTCATCATCCAGCAGCCCGACAAAACGCTGACCCTGGAGGCGCACGGTTTCGTCAACGACGTTGAGCGAGTCGCCGCCATAGACCTCCTCCTCCGCCCGGGGCATCCCAACAGCGTGTTCAACTACGGCCTGGCCAGCCGAGGGCCCATAACGATCACCGGCGACGGCGAAATCCGCGGCAAGAACGAACTCACCGAGGCCAGCGTGATCTCCACCACTGAAGCCGATGTGGCCGTTACAATCGACGGCAGCGTAGTCGTGGATGGGGACATCTCCTCGACCGGGGAGACAACATCGGTGGTCATCAGCGGCACTCCGACTATCGCCGGATCGACCGATCCTGCCGTGATCGCCGACCACATCCATTTCGCCGTGGATCCCCCGGTGTTCCCGGAAGTCGATACCAGCATCTTCAGGCCGCTGGCTATCAATATCGTGGACGGGACCACAAACACGGGCCAGGCCGGTCAGGTTTTCGAGAACATCCTCATCACGGCCGGAACGAACCCGACCTTCGCGGCCGACACCATCATCAACGGCGTGGTGTACATCGAGTCGCCCAACATTGTGAACTTCTCCGCCAAAGTCACGCTCAACGGGGTAATCGCCACCGAGGACAACGACCTTGACCTCGAGAGCTGCAAGATTCACTTCGGGGCCCAGGTGGAGGCCTATGGCGTGGAGGCCCTGCCCGACCTGCCCCAGTTCGCCGACGTAAGGGACTTGACCGGTTCGCTTGTTGTCGCACCCGGGTTCGACGTGAGCTTCGCCGGACACTTCAGCACGATCAGCGGCACCATCGCCGCCGACAAGCTGAGCTTCAGCGGGCAGGCGGAAGGGACGGTCATGGGCTCGGTGGTCGGGCTGGCGGACTATCCGACATGGATCAGCGGCACGGTCAATATCGTCATCGACCAGTCGGGGCAAGATTCCAACGATGCCGGATTCACCATGCCGTTGTGCCTGGAGGTGGACCCCAAGACGTACCGTGAGAGTACGTCACAGTGAACGGACTGACGGGGTGAAGGGAATCGAAACCGCGAATCTTCAGATCGTGGGTCGCAGGCTGGCCGGGTGCTAGCCCGGCGGGAGCATGCCGACTCGGTCGTTCGGAAGGTGAACGCATAACTCATGAATAAAATTGACGTTGAAACAAGAGGGCCGGTTCGGCACGCCGCCCGGCAGGGGGGCTTCGCCTATGTGATGGCGCTTATCATGCTGGCGCTGTTTGCCTCCCTGGCAGCGGCCTTCGCGGCCGACGTGAACCTGGACCTCCGCAAGGCCGATAATCAGCTCTGCGTCAACAAGACGCGGCTGCAGGCCGAAAGCGGAATCGCCTTCTACTCGCGTACGCTCCAGGAGATCGCATTGCCTCCCGGGGTCGTCGGCCAGGAGGCCCTTGACGCCTTGGCCACCTCTCTCAGGGCAAAGCTCGACGGCACGGTGAATCTCGTCGGCCAGTCGGTCGGCTATGACGGGACGCAGATATCCATCCCGCACATCGTCCTCGACGAGAATGGCAACGGGTTCTCCGCCACGCTCTCCCTTAACCCCGACCAGACCGTTTGCCTGGTGGTCAGGGGGCGCAACGGCGGCTGCACGCGCCAGGTGAGACTGGACTTTGGGGTGGTCGAGGGGAAACACACCGAGTTCGACTTTGGCCTGGCCTCCAAGGGCAAGATCAAGCTCACGGGGAATGCCCGGATCAAGAGCGCGAACGAGCCGTCCGAGGCGACGGTGCTCGGCGCCACCTACTCGGATCTCGAAGCGGCCAGGTTGACGGGCAACTGCGAGATCGACGGCGACCTGCTCATCTCGAACCCCAAGGCGCACGCGACGCTGATCGGGAACATCGCCATCGGCGGAGCGAGCCAGCAGAGCGGTGACATCCACGACCATGTGCGCATCGGCGTGGGCGATGTCGAGTTCCCCGAGGCCGACCCCAGCGCCTTTGAGCCGTTCGCCACCAACGTCGTGGACAGTTCGACCAACACCTCGGGCAAGAAGACCTTCGTCAACATTCGCATCCTGGCCGGGACCGACCCGACCTTCGCGGGCAACATCACGCTGAAGGGAGTGACCTTCATCGAGACCCCCAATAAGGTGACCTTCACCGGCAACCTGCAAATCGACGGCGTGATCGTCACCCAGGACGCCGGCGAGGGCGGGCTGGACGACAACTACCTCCATTTCACCGGGAATACCGTCACCAGTGGCGTTGAGTCGCTGCCCGATGATCAGTCCGAGTTCGCCGGCCTGAAGGAGCTGGACGGGACGTTCCTGCTGGCCCCGGGCTTCTCGGCGAAGTTCACGGGCAACTTCGGCACGGTCAACGGCGCCATGGCGGCAGATGAGTTCAGAATGACGGGCAACGCCGCGGGCACGGTTCGCGGCCCGATCATCAACTGGGCCGACACGCCCTTCAAGATGACAGGCAACGCGCGCGTGACCATCGACCGCAGCGGTTCATCGACACTGCCGCGCGGCTTCATCATGCCCTCGGGCCTGGACCCGCTGCCCAGGACGTACCAGGAGCTCTGAGGAGTTCAAGACGGCACGCCAGGGAGGGAGACAGGACATGAACGCAACAAGGAAAAATAACGGCTTTACCATCATCGAGATGCTGGTGGCGGTGGCCATTGTGGCGATGCTGCTGGCCACCGTGGCGGTCGCGTTGCACGGATCGCTTGTCAGCTACCGTGAGAACGAGAAGATCGCCGAGACCGTGCAGGTCGCCCGGGTGGTCCTCAACCGGCTCGTCTCCGAGGTCCGCACCGCCGACGCAGTTGAATATGGCCCGCAGCGTGTCACCATTATTCCCCCCGTCAATTCCGAGCACGTCACGGAGATCGAGTACGAACTCAACGGAGGGGTACTCTACTATCGGCGGGTGGTCATGGGCACCGAGGAGTCCCAGGCGTTCATCTCCTCCGACGAAAACGTGCAGGTGGAGTCGTTCAACGTCACCCGCGAGACGGACGTGGACGGCGAGGGGGTCACTTACACCACCTCTCTGACGGTCCAGCTTATCCTGCGATCCGGCGCCAATATCTTCCCGCTGACGGCCTCTGCCTGCCCTCGCCGAAACCAGGAGTATTGAGGCCGCAAGGTGCCCCGGGGGGGGCGAAATCACTTGCGTTTCCAACGCCTGGATACCATAATGAGCAGTTGAGGCTTGTGCCCGGATTTTCAAGCGGCTAGCCTGCTTATTGCATGACCCCTTCCGGGTCTGTGCAATAAGCACCTTTGCGAGAGACGGTTCTCTCGCGAAGGTTTCGACTCGGCGCTTCGCGCCTCGCTCAAGGCTAGCCCTGAGCAAGAGCGACGTAAGTCGCTCGCGTCGAAGCCCCCGCAGGGCGGATGTTGCACGCGCATCGTGCAACATCCGGGCTAGGGCTGTCGCGCGTTGCCCGCGGGACCTCGGGCCGGGGCGTTGGAGAGCCGAATAATGGGCGGCTACCAGGACAAGCCCATCGGCGAGCTGGCGAAGGAATTGGCGGCGGGGCTGCTTCGCCTGCGTCAGGGGTATATCGACTCCGCTGAGGCCCTCATGTCCGTCGCTAAGCCACCACTGAGCTATCCGTACGAGTTCGTGGTATATCGACTGACGGGGTATCGCCCGCGGCGCGGGGCACCGCTGGAGCCAATGGACGGCAAGACGCTGCGGGCGGACCTCCAGCGGCTCATCTTTGATATCTGCGACAGCTTCGACCTGGCGGTGGATGCTTACCAGGGGGAGGTTTTTGACACGCCGGGGCTGGCCCGGAAGCTGCACGTCTCCACGAAGACGATTCAGCGATGGCGTCGGCGAGGCCTGGTCGCCCGGAAGCTGGTCTTTCCCGACGGGAAGAAGCGCATCGCCTTCCTCGAAAGCTCCGTCGAGGCGTTCGCCTCGCAGCGCAGCCAGCGGCTGCTTCGCTCGGCCAGGTTCAGCCAACTGACCGATGCCGAGCGGGCGGAGATCGTTCACCGCGCCAACCGCATCGTCGCCCGCACCGGCAGCCGCCTGCACGAAGTCAGCAGGCACCTTGCCAGGCGGATGGGCCGGGCCGTCGAGACCATCCGCTACACCATCCGCGGCCACGACCGCGAGAACCCCGCCGACGCGGTTTACCGGCAGCGCGACGTGCCGCTCGGCGATCAGGCCAAGGAGATCATCTACCGCTGCTTCCTGCACGGCGTGCCGGTGACCTCGCTGGCCGGTCGCTTCGGGCGGACGCGCGGCAGCATCTATCGCATTATCAACGAGATGCGCGCCCGCCAACTGCTCGGTCGCGAGATCGACTACGTGTACAACCCGCAGTTCGACCTACCCGGGGCCGAAGAGATGATCCTGGGCAGGGGCCCCGAAGAGGCGGCCGAGGCCCCTCAGCCGCCCCGGCCTCGGACGCCGGACGACCTGCCGCCGTATCTAAAGAGCCTCTACGACGTCCCTCTGCTGAGGCCTGAGGAGGAGAGACAGCTCTTCCAGCAATACAACTACGTCAAGTACCGCGCCGACCAGCTTCGCAGGAAGCTCGACCTCAATCGCATCCGCACCTCGCAGTTGCGGCGGATCGAGCGGATGCTCGTCCGGGCCGAGACCATCAAGAACCGGATCATCCGGGCGAACCTCCGCCTGGTCGTCTCCATCGCCAAGAAGCACCTCCGCGGCCCGCAGACGCTCTTCGAGCTGATCAGCGACGGCAACGTATCGCTGATGCGGGCGGTGGAGAAATTCGACTACGCCCGGGGCTGCAAGCTGTCCACCTATGCCTCCTGGGCGATCATGAAGAACTTCGCCCGCTCCGTGCCGAAGGAGAGGTACCTGCTGGACCGGTTCGTCACCGGCGCCGACGAGATGCTGGAGCTGGCGGCGGGGATGGGAAGCTACGATCCCCACGCGACCTCCCTGAGCGAGCTGCGGGAGTCTCTGGAGGCGGTCCTGGCGCAGCTCACTTCGCGGGAGCGGTCGATCATCGTGTATCACTACGGACTCGACGACACCGGCGAGTCGCAGACGCTCGACAAGCTCAGCCGGCGGCTGGGGATCTCCAAGGAGCGGGTCCGTCAGATCGAGCGCCGGGCCATGGATAAGCTGCGAACGCTGCTCCAGCCGGATCGGGCGGACCTGATGCGGTAGTCCGGCCGGGGGGCTTGGGACGCTCAGCCCGTCTCCGCCCCGTCCCGCGGGCAGGAAAGCATCACCCCAGAGGCGATCAGCCCCAGCGACAGTGCCACCAGTGCCGCCTGCGTGAAGGGCTCGTCCAGCCACACGCCTGCCCGGACCAGGGCGTCCTGGCGGGGGGGCGGTGGCTCGCGAGCTTCTCGCCACAGCCGGGCCGGGACGGACTCACGCCCGGGGACGGCCCCCAGCTCGGCCTGGCGCGCTCCCGCCGGCCTGTAGTTGCCGTGGCGGATCATCAGGCGGGTGGTCAGTTCCGGGTCGGTACGGACGGCTCGTATCGCCCGCTCGTAGTAAAGGGAGAGCCGCTTCTCGCAGTCGAGCTGGTGGGCGAGTGCGTCGCGCCGCGCCTCGAGTTGCGCCAGCGATACATACTCGGGCAGAAGCACGATAGCCGCGAGGATCGCCAGCCCCGATCCGGTCAGCAAGGCGAAGCGCACCGCCCGCCCCGGCGGGGACATCCCTGGCGCTTCGGCGGCGCTGCCGACTGTCCGATGATACACTTCCATCTTCTGCCTTCCGTGGCACGGGTAGCCGGTCTCGGCGGCAGGCATTGTAGTGCCGATCCAGGGACAGGGCCACCGGCGGCTCATTCTTTTCTATCGGGC
>CBFCZU010000071.1:0-17722 GCA_965602635.1 uncultured Planctomycetales bacterium
GGGTATCCGGCCACCGCCGCCGGGTCGAGCTTGTACCGCTCGGCGAACGTCGGCCAGTCCGGGAACTTCGCGAAGCCGCGGGCGAGGATCATGTTGGCCCGCTTCTCGTCGGAGAGGATCTGCCGCGCCTGGCCGATGATGTCGGCGGCGATCTTTGCCGTCTTCGATCCGTCGTGCGGCGGGCGGTCGGCGGGCAGCGGCGCGACGCCGGTGGCCTGGGGGTCGGTGTCGCCGATGTCGTCGTCCAGGGCGTCGCCGCGAATGACCATCAGCGCCCGGTGCTCGGCGACGGTCTCGAGCAGGACCTCCACTCCGGGCGGCGGGGCGAGCTTCTCGCGGAGCCGCCCGAGGACGCGCCGGTTCTCATCGTCGCTGATCCGCCCGGCGCGGCGGTCGGTGACGTTGCCGGCCGCGTCGATCGTGCAGAAGTTCAGCCGGGCGGCGACGTCGCGCTTGGTCAGCGGGAACTCGATGCCCAAAGCGCTGAGCACGCCGCGCCCGACCTGGTAAACGAGCGGGTCGTAGCCGAACAGGCCCAGGTGCCCGGGGCCCGAGCCGGGCGTGACGCCCGTGGCGATTGGCAGCAGCAGCCCCAGGGCGCTGGTCGCGGCGAGCGCGTCGAGGTTTGGCGTGGCGGCCTGTTGAAGGGAGGTGCCGCCGCCGGCGTTGTCGCAGTCGCCGACGCCGTCCATGACCAGCAGGACGATCCGCTTGTCGTTGGTCTTGGCCAGCGAGGAGATGAGCTTGCCGTATGCATCTGTGTGCATGTGTATCACCTTTCAGCCGGGGGGCCGTTGCCCGGCTGAGAGGTTACCTGATGCGAACGTCGTTTTCCAGCCCTCTGAGCCTCGCGGCTTGAGCACGGTCCCGCGGCCGAAGGCCTCGGTGTGCTGGAGCAGGATCTCCAGCCTGGCGCGGGCGCCGGGGTCGTTGGGGCGGGCGCGGCGCTCGCGGCTGAGGATGTCCTTGGCTTCGGCCCAGTCGTACAGCGCGTCGGCGCGGCGGCGTTGGGCCTGGGCCGGCTGGCCGGCGGCGGTGTGCTCCTGCATGAGGATCATGCTGTTGGCGCCGCGCACGGTCAGCAGCCAGCCGAGGTTGCCCGCGGCCTGGGGATATTCCTTCCGGCGGCGGAGGCACTCGCGCCAGACCTCGATGGCGTGGTTGCCCCAGTTGAGGTTGAGCATGGTGACGCCGGCGTTGTGCAGTGCGAAGGCCGCCAGCGGGTCGTCGCCGGCGGCGCGGGCGACGTATGCCGCGCGGTCGAAGCTCGCCCGGTCGATGCCCGCGCTGCGGGCGAGGTCGGCGTTGGGCCCCGCCCGCCGGACGAACACCGCGTAGGTCGTCGCGACGTGCACGACGGCCCAGCGGGGCGACTCGGACAAGGCCGTCATCAGCGGGCCGGTCACCCGCGAGCTGCGGAGCACGACCGTGTTGATGCCGTGCTCGTAGGCGACGGCGTCGAAGTCGCGCCGCCCGCCCGTGCAGTCGAGAACCCACTGCATCACCGCCGGCGGGTAGGCCCAGGTGTTGGTGAGGATGGGCACCTCCTCGACGGCGGGCCGGGCCAGGTAGAGCAGGTTGGACGAGGTGTCGTAGCCGCAGAAGACCCTGCCGGCGGGGCGGTGGGCCTTGATCCAGTCGGCCGCGTCGATCGGCAGCAGCATCTTGGAGACGCCGGCGCCGAACCGCCAGGGCCGCCTCTCGGCGAAATAGAACCGGTGCGTGATGAGCGAGAACATCCACCAGCCCGACAGGACGACGGTGACGGCCGGCAGGGCGAACCTGCCGACCCTGACGGCGTCGGCGAGGCGGAGATGACGGACGGCCCCGGCCAGCTTGCCCCAGGCGTCGCTCAGGACGATGAGGCCCAGGGGCACGAGGATCATCGCGGCCGGGGCGATGTTCCGCCGCATCCGCAGGGAGATCACCGTCATGCCGGCGAGCACCAGCAGGGCCGCCCAGCGTCGGCGGAGCAGGGCCACCAGGCCGGCGACGGCGGCAAGGGCAAGGACCAGGGCGTAGGCGTAGGTCGCCGCCGCGGGCAGGAAGTCCCGGCTGAAGGGCGAGGTGAACTCGCCGATGGCGGCCCATGGGTGGATGCCGGGGGCGTCTGGCGGAGTGCCGGCGATGTCGTGGGCGCGGATGAACAGCAGCGCCCGCACGGGCATCAGCGCGCCGCGCAGCAGCCAGGGGTTCGCCAGCGAGGCGACCGCGCAGCCGCCGGCGGCGATGGCGAGCCACTTCAGCCGCCCGGGCGACTCGCCCGTGTCGGCGCGGGTGACGGCCCTGGCCCAGACCCAGCGGGCGAGCGGGCCGGCGAGCATCGCGCCGCTGACGGCGATGCCCAGGAGGAAGTAGCTGTGGAAGTTGACCGCCAGGACCTGCAGCGCGATCACCCCGGCCGCGGCGCGCCACCCGAAGCGCGGCGAGGCGAGCAGCACCCACTGGGCGACCAGCACGAGGTAGCCGAAAAGCTCCGGGCGGAGGCTGAACCGCTCGTATGCGGTCATGGCCGTCAGCAGGACGCCGGCGGCGATCAGGTGCCAGCCGACCCCGCCGCGCCGCATGGCGAAGACGATCATGGCGAAGATCGCCGCCACCATCGCGATGGGCATGACCCACAGCCCGCGCATGCCGCCGGTGTGGCGGTTCACCGCCGCCATGGCCGCCTGGCTGAGCCAGTTGGCGTTGACGAAGCGGTAGGTCTTCGTCTCGGCGTCGTAGGTGCAGCTTGGCCCGAGGCCCTGCGGCCCGGAGACGTTCTCCTGGGTGATCGGCGTCCAGATGAAGTGGTTGCTCTGAACGATCCGGCCGGTGTCGAGGAGCTGGTCGCCGTAGGCGAGGTGGTATCCGAGGTCGTAGCTGGCGACGCGGCGGACGGCGAGCATGACGGCCAGCGCGCCGGCGGCCGCCAGGGAGGCCATCGCCACCACCGCCGCCAGCTTGTCCCAACGGGAGCGGCCCCGCCGATTCACGAATTCGTCGGGCCCTGCCATGATCGGGACAGTATACCGTTTAGGCAGGCCGTTGTCACGACTTATAACATCGGCGCGACGGCGCCGTCGCGGCGGCTATCGGGTCTTGAGGGACGGCTCGAGGGCGACTGCCCGCTGCCAGGCGGCCTTGGCCGAGTCGGTCCAGCCCAGCGCCGCCAGCAGGCGGGCCGCGTCGAGCAGGGCGGCGCCCGGGATCGGGTCGGTCGCGGCGATGCGGTCGAGGAACTCGGCGCCCGTCGCGTCGCGCTCGGCGAGGGCGTGGGCGGCCGCGAGCTCCGCCGTCGCCCCGGCGCGCCGCACGAACACCACGCACCGGCTGCTGACCTGCACCGGCGCCCACTCGCCGCTGCCCGCGAGCAGCCGGATGAGCGGCGGGACACGTCGCGTGAAGCGCACGGCCACCGTGGTGATGTTGTACTCGGCCACGAGGGCCTTGAACCGGCGGAGGTCGGGCGAGGGGCTGACGAAGGTGCTCTCCACCTGGCGGATGACGTACGGCGGCACGGCCCAGGTGTTGGTCAGGACGGGCACCTCGTAGTCGCCGCCGGTCAGGTGCAGCAGGTTGGAGGAGTTGGAGAAGTTGCACCAGAGGTTCCCGGCGGGTCGGTGGTTCCTGATCCACTCGGCCGCCTCCACGGGCAGCATTACCTTGGAGGCGCCCAGTCCGAACCGCCAGCTCCGCCGCTGGTCGGAGAAGTAGAAGCGGCTGCGGACGACCGCGACGGTCCACCAGGCGGCCAGGGCGGTGAGGGCAACTGCGGCGAGGCACGCGGCCGGATTGGCGAGGCGCTTGAGCCTGCCTGCGGCGAGCCGCGGCCGCAGCCGGCGGCATTCGCCTGCCAGGAGGACCGCCGCCAGCGGCACCGGCAGCATCGCCCCGAGGGCGATGTTCCGACGGGCCTGGTACGAGACGGCCACCATGCCGGCCATGATCAGCGCCCAGCCCCAGCGGCGTCGTGCCAGCGCCGCCAGCATCGCCGCGGCGACCACGACAAGCACGACGACGTAGGCGGTGGACGAGCGGTAGGCCCGCAGGCTTTCGTGCAGCGTCGCGCTGAACTCGCCCACGAAGGCCCAGACGTGCGAGCCCGGCCCGGGCATCCGGCCGATGATCTGGTGCTTGCTGAGATACAGCAGCGTCCGGATGGGGAAGACGGCGCCGCGGACGAACCAGGGATTGACCAGTGCCGCGGCCGCCGCGCCGCCGGCGGCAACGCCCAGCCACCTGAGGCGCGGGCGCAGCTCGGCGGTGCCGGCGAGGGTGACCGTCCGCGCCCACAGCCAGCGGAGCATGGCGTCGGCGAACATTGCCGCGGTCACGCCGATGCCCAGCAGGAAGTAGCTGTGAAAGTTGACGGCCAGCACCTGAAGCGCGATCACCCCCGCCGCCCGCCGCGGGCCGAAGCGCTCCCCGACGAGCAGCGCGCACTGGCCGAGAAGCATCAGGTAGCCCAGCAGCTCGGGGCGGAGGTCGAATCGCTCGTAGGACGTCACCGCTATCAGCACGACGGCGGCCGCGACCCAGTGCCACGGTGCCTCGCCGCGGCGCATGATGACCACGATGACGGCGAAGATGCCCGCCACCAGCGCGGCGCGGAAGATGCTCAGGGCGAGCATCCCGCCCGTCCGGGCCACGGCCGCCAGCACGACCTGGCTGAGCCAGTTGGCGTTGACGAAGGAGTAGGTCTTCGCGGCGGGGTCGAACTCACAGCCCGGGCCGAGCTGCTCCGGGTCGGCGAGGACCTCTCCGTCCAGGCGGGTATAGACGAACCGGTTGGTCTGGACGATTTGCCCGGTGCGGAGGAAGTGCTCCCCGTAGGCGAGGTGGTAGCCGATGTCGTAGCTCGTGATCGGCCTGACCGCCAGTGCCGCCGCGAAGGCCGCCGCCGCGACCATCGCCGTCATCCCGGCCGAGCGGACCGCGGCGCTCGCCTCGCTGCCATTCACCTGGCCGTCGTTCATGGCGGGGCGATTGTAGCGGTGGCGGCTGGGCTTGTCACGCCGCCCGGGCGGCCCGGCCCGGCGGGCGAATCGTCACTTGACAAAACGCCGCCGCGGCGGTGACGTATGCCCTCGGTCATAAGGAGAGCGACATGTCTGATAGGTCCGGGCTGTGCATCCTGGCGATTCGTGCGACGTTCGCGGCGGCGGCCCTGGGCCTGTGCGCTTCGGCCGCGGCCGCCGAGAAAGCGGAAGCCGAGAAGGTGACGCTCTCGGCCTCCGACGCGGCGGTGACGGTCGATCGTGCGACGGGGATGGTCACGTCGATTCGCGTGGGCGCCTCGGGCGAGGAGATGGTGCGGCGCCACCCGGCCGGCAGCGAGCTGCCCTCGGCATACGTGGAGGTTGTCGATCAGCTCGACCATCGCCGCTACCGCCCGCTGTCGCACAAGTCGTCCGTCAGCAACTGGAAGCTCGCCGGCGAGGGGCCCAAGCGGTCGCTCAGCTTCACCCAGCAGTATGCCGGCGCGCCGTTCTCGATCGCCCACACCTTCCGCCCCACGCCCGCGGGGATCCGCTGGGAGGCGGCCCTGCGACTCGCCGAGGGCGAGAAGCGCAACCGCTCCGTGCAGGTGAGCTGGATGCTGCCGCTGCCCATGGGGTGGATGTTCTGGGGCCCCAACGACACCACCGCCCGCCGCACCGACGGGGTCAATCCATACCGCTTCGTTTACGGCCACACCGACCACGCCACCCACGGGCTGATCATCCCGCTTGTCGGGGTGTGGGGGCGGCGCGGCGGGGCGGCCGTCTTCAGCCCGCCGGACGTCCGCAAGGTCCAGATCATCTTCGACGTTTTCACGCAGGACATCGGCGACCCGCCCAAGGGCGTCTTCCGCAAGCCCCAGGACCTCCAGATGCTCAGGGTGCTGCACGACCTGGTCGGCCTGCGCCCGGGCAAGGAGCTGCGCCTGGCCGTCTGCTTGGCCGGAACGCGCGGCGACTGGCGCGGCGTCATGGGACACTACGTCGGAAGCTACCCGGAGTTGTTCGAGCCCGTGCCCGCTGCCAGGAAGTACGAGGGAATGTACGGCATCACCAACGCCAGCCGCATCCAGCGCGAGATCGACCGGCTCAAGACACGCAAGATAACCTGCCTGGAGATCCACGGGCACTTCCCCGAGTACGGCGTGTACGTGACCGCCGAGGCCATGAAAGATCCCGACCTGAAGTGGCGCTGCCGCCCGCACCTGGCGGGGGAGCTTTCGCTGGCGAGCAATCGCCGCATCGTCACGGCCCTTGAGAAGGCGGGCATGCACCCGTTCATGTACTTCTACAACGTCCACGCCAACGAGGAGACGATCAAGAAGCGCTGGCCCCAGGACATGATGGTGGACGAGCGCGGCCGGACCATCCGCCAGTACCACGGCGAGCCCGGCCTCCGCGCCCTGCCGGGCAGCGGCTTCGGCAAGCACCTCATCGAGCAGATGGACCTGCTGCTCAAGGCCTACCCCGAGGCGCCGGGCTTCTTCGTGGACAACTTCTCGATCCAGTGGCTCTCGGTGGCCCAGGACGACGGCGTGACCATGATCCGCAACCGCCCCGGCTACGACATGAACCGCAACCACCAGGACGTCGGGCCGATCTGCTTCGCCAAGGCGCACAAGGCCGGCAAGATCATCATGGTCAACAAGCTCGCCACCATCGAGAGCGGGCGGGGGGTGGACATGGTGCTGGTGGAGCACATGAGCACATACGGGGCCAGGATGCACGCCTTCGCATGCGTGTACCGGTCGTTCTTCCCGCTGGAGTGGTCGTATCGCCGCGGCAGCGGCTTTGTGGAGCGGTGCATGCAGCATCTGCTGATCTGGGGCGGCACGCCGGCGGCGACCATCTCGCGCCGGCGGACGGAGGACATCGACGCCTACCGCCCGCTGACCGACGCGATGATCGGCAAGCGGTGGGTCTTCGACGCCGACCCGCTGCGCCTCCCGGCCGGTTACGAAGGGCAAATCTTCCGCATAGACAAGGCCGCGCCGCGCGCCGGCGACGTGGTGGTGACGGTGGTTGACCTGACCAGCTCCTGGCGGGACGAGAAGCTCGCCGAGGGCAAGACGGTGGAGGTAAACCTCCCCGAGTCCGACGAGCTGACCAAGGCCACGTGGATCAGCCCCGGCGCCGCGGGCGCCAAGCCGCGCGCCTGCGAGATCACCCGCAGCGGCAAGCGGCTGACGGTCGCCCTGCCGCCGGTCGGCGCCGCCGGCGTCCTCCGCCTGAGCCGGTAGGGCCGAGGCGCGCCGCGAGTGAGCCGGTGCGTTACGGCAGAGAAGGACGGGACATGGCGAGCAGGCCGGAACCCTACATCCTGAACGTGGCAGAGAAGTGAGCCCCCCCTGACCATCGCCCTGCCGCCGGTCGGTGGATCGGCGGGGAGCCGAATCGCTGCTGCCGCCGCGGCCCGCCGGCCGAGGTATATGGTAGAATGAGTATCAGTGCCATGCTCCGGCGGCTTGCGGGGCGGGAGTCACGGAATGTCCGAGGAATTCAATCCTGAGGCCGACGTGAAGGCCCGGATCGAGCAGCTCATGCTCGAGATCAGTCAGCTCCGCCAGCGGCGCAAGCACAGCAAGGAGCCCAAGGCCAGGGAGATCCTCGCCAGGCAGATCGCCGATCTCCAGGACCAGGTGGCGTTCCTTCAGCGGCAGCTGCCCGAGGGCGGGGGTCAGTCCTGAGGCCGCCCGGGGGCGGGCGCCTTGGCGGTCTTCGCGCGGGCTCCCGGCCTACAGGTCGAAGTACATGCAGAACTCGAACGGGTGCGGCCGCTGGCGCAGGGCGTCCACCTCGTTCTCGCGCTTGTACTTGGTCCAGTAGTGGATCACGTCGTCGGTGAAGACGTCTCCCTCGAGCAGGTACTTGTGGTCTGCCTCGAGCGCGTGGAGTGCGGCGTCGAGGTCGGCCGGCGTCGAGCGGAGCTTTGCGAACTCTGCGGGTGAGAGGTGGTAGATGTCCTTGTCCACCGGGTCGCCCGGGTCGATCTTCCTGCGGATGCCGTCGATGGCCGCCATGGTGATCGCCGCGAACGCCAGGTACGGGTTGCAGCTCGAGTCGGGGCTGCGAAACTCCAGCCGGCGGGTCCTGGGATTCGTGCTGTACATGGGGATGCGGATGGCGGCCGAGCGGTTCTGGCTGGAGTACACCAGGTTCACCGGCGCCTCGTAGCCGGGCACCAGCCGCTTGTAGCTGTTGGTCGTGGGGTTGGTGAACGCCAGCAGGCTCGGGGCGTGGTGGAGGATCCCGCCGACGGCGTGCAGGCCCATCTGCGAGAGCCCGGCGTACTTCCTGCCGGAGAACAGCGGCTTGACGCCCTTCCACAGAGAGAAGTGGGTGTGCATGCCCGAGCCGTTGTCGGTGAACAGCGGCTTGGGCATGAAGGTCACGGTCTTGCCGTAGCGGGCGGCGACGCTCTTGGCGACGTACTTGAAGAGCATGACCTTGTCGGCCATGCCCACCAGCGTGTCGTAGAGCATGTCGATCTCGGCCTGGCCGCCGGTTGCGACCTCGTGGTGGTGGCTCTCCACCTTGATGCCGCACCGGGTAAGCACCGAGGCGATCTCCGAGCGGATGTCCTGCCCCTGGTCGGTCGGCGGCAGGGGGAAGTAGCCTTCCTTGAGGCGGATCTTGTGCCCGAGGTTGGTCGGCTCGTCGTTGCCGCGGTTCCAGATGCCCTCGCTGCTGTCAACGTAGTAGTGGGCGCTGTTGATGCCCTGGTCGTATCGGGCGTGGTCGAAGATGAAGAACTCCAACTCCGGCCCGAAGCAGGCGCGGTCGGCGATGCGGGTGCGTTTCAGGTACGCCTCGCACTTGCGCGCCACCGAGCGCGGGTCGCGCGTGTACTCCTCGAAGTTGATCGGGCTCTTGACGTCGCAGATGAACATCATTGTCGGGCGCGCCAGGAAGGGATCGACCACGGCCGTGTCCGCCACAGGCACGATCAGCATGTCCGACTCGTTGATGGCCTGCCAGCCGCGGATCGACGAGCCGTCGAACCCGAACCCGTGCTTGAAGCTCCCGACCTTCACCTCCGAGGCCGGCACAGTCAGGTGCTGCCACAGACCGGGGAAGTCCATGAACCGCAGATCGACGTACTCGATCTTCTGCTTCTCGCCGCCGTTGACGGCGACCTTGCTGTTGCGGAGAAACCGGACTGCTTCGGTGGGTGTCCTGAACATGTCGGACCTCCCTATCTAGCCTGGTGAACCGCCCGGACGTTGCCCGCGCCGGCGGGCCGAGCCACGGGCAGAGTCTAGCCACCCCGGCGTGGCAGGTCAACGCCTCAGCGGCGAGCCGCGCCGCCGTCGGCGACCTGGCCGGTCAGGCCTGTCTCGCTCAGGCCGGTGACGCGGACGGGCACGACCTGCCCCAGCAGGTCGCCGGACTCGCCGCCGGCAGGAGCGAACGTCACCTCCACGTACCTGCCTGTCAACCCGCGGGCACGGCCGGGGGGCGTCGCCCTGTTGGGCATCTCGACGAGCACCTCGACCGTCCGGCCGAGGAATCCGCGTCGGAAGGCGGCGGCGGACTCGCCCGCCAGCTCGGCCAGTCGCCGGCAGCGGGCGGTGACGACGTCTCGCGGCGGCGCCTCGGCCCGCCACTTCCAGGCGGGCGTCCCGCGGCGGGGCGAGAACGGAAAGACGTGCACCCTCGAGAAGCCCACCTCCCGGGCCAGCTCGAGCGTCTCGGCGAAGTCCTGCTCGCCCTCGCCCGGGAATCCGACGATCACGTCGGTGGTGACGGCCGGGCGATCGACCACCCGCCTGAGCCGCTCGACCGCCCGCAGGAAGTCGGCCGGCGCGTACGGGCGGTTCATGCGGCGAAGGATGCGCTCGCTGCCGGACTGGAGCGGCAGGTGAAGGTGCGGGGCGACGTTGGGGCAGTCGGCCACCGCCGCCAGCAGCTCGTCGGTGACGTCGGCCGGATGCAGGCTGCTCAGCCGGACCCGGCGCAGGCCCGCCACGGCCGCCACTCGGCGGAGAAGCCCGGGCAGGGCGGCCCCGGCCGTCCACCCAGCCTGGTCGGTCGTCGGCTGGCCGTAAGCACCCAGCGAGATGCCACAGAGCACGACCTCCCCGTGCCCGGCCGCCGCGAGCGCGGCCGCCTCGGCAACGACCTCCCCGGCCTCGCGCGACCACACCCGCCGCCGCAGGTGCGGCACGATGCAGTACGTGCAGAAGCGGTCGCACCCGTCCTGGACCTTGACGAAGGCCCGCTGGCGCCCCGCGAAGCTCTCGATCGCCCCGAGCCCGGCGGTGCCAAGATTACCCTTGACGCGGCCGCCGCCGTGTGGTCTGATATAGGTAGAGTTGAGGCATGGCGCACGAGCCTGCTCCGGTGATCGGACGATAGTTGCACTCATAAGTTCGTCATTCCTACTAAGCCCGGCAGGCGTTGGCGCCGGAGTGACCACGCCGCTGGGCCCGCCCGAGGAAGGCTTTTCCGACGAAGCTGATGGTGCGGTGGCCCCATCCAAAGCAGCGGACGGCTGGCCGGCCGGGCGAGCCTTGCCTCCTCCCGGCAGGGCGGCGCAGCGCCGGACGCAGGCTGCTACGTCGTCATCGTGGCCGGCGAGATGAACGCTGCCGCGAGCGCCCGCCTGACGGGCCACTCGCCGCAGGAGCTGGGCGTCGGCGGCGGCATAACAACCGAGGATCAGTACCCGGGCGTCGGGATGGCGCCTGACGGCCCGGCGGATCGCACGGCGGCTCTTGGCGCAGGCGGTGGCCGTGACGCAGCAGGTGTTGACGGCTACGACGTCAACGCCGTCGCGGCGGCCCCCAGCCGCGGGGCGCAGCCCCAGCGCCTCAAGCAGGGCGCTGACCGCCTGCGACTCGTACTGGTTGACCTTGCAGCCTACGGTTGTGATCATGAAGCCGGGCATGAGCGGATTTCCGATGGCCGGTGAGCCGCACATGATACTTGACGACGGCGTCGCAGCGGTTACAAAAGTGGATTATACGGGACCCGGCGGGCGTGCCAAGCCGCCTGCGGACCAGAGCAAGGGCGCCAGCGGAAGTGCGTCGCCAGAGGGCGGCGCGAACGGAGGCGCCAGACGAGGGTCAGAACAATGGCACAGAACGACACCGTCTGGGGAATTGACATCGGCCAATGTGCCCTGAAGGCCTTGAAGCTCAGAAGCATCGAGGGGGAACTGCGTGTAGAGGCCTTCGACGTCATCGACCACCCCAAGATCCTTTCCCAGCCCGACGCCGACCGCGACCAGCTCATCCGAAACGCCCTGGAGCAGTTCCTGGCGCGGAACAACGTGACCGGCTCGGGGGTGGCCGTCTCGGCCCCCGGGCAGACCGGCTTCACCCGCTTCGTCAAGCTGCCCCCCGTAGAGTCAAAGCAGGTGCCGGAGATCGTCCGCTTCGAGGCCGAGCAGCAGATCCCCTTCGACATCAACGACGTGATCTGGCGGTGGCAGACCTTCCTCGACCCCGACTCGCCCGACATCGAGGTCGGCATCTTCGCGATGAAGCGCCCCGACGTGGCGGTCGTGCTCGAGGCCTTCGACCGCGTCGGGATCAACGTGGACATGGTCCAGATGGCGCCGCTGGCGCTGTACAACTTCACCGAGTTCGACGGGCAGTCGGGCGGCGAGCAGGGGGCCACCCTCCTGGTTGACGTCGGCGCCGACAAGACAGACCTGGTCATCGCCGACGGGCCGAGAATCTGGACCCGAACGCTTCAGCTCGGAGGCAACAACTTCACCGACGCGCTGGTGAAGGTCTTCAAGCTGAGCTTCTCCAAGGCCGAGAAACTCAAGCGCACCGCCGCCACCAGCAAGTACGCCCGCCAGATCTTCCAGGCCATGAGGCCCGTGTTCGCCGAGCTGGTTCAGGAGATTCAGCGCTCGATCGGCTACTACACCTCGCTGCACCGGGAAAGCCACTTCCGCCGGGTGATCGGGCTGGGCAACGGCTTCCGCCTGCCGGGGCTCCAGAAGTTCCTGGAGCAGAACCTGAACATCCCGGTGCTGCGGATCGACAGCTACAACAAGATTTCGCCTTCGGCGACGGTGAACGCCCCGGCCTTCACCGAGAACGTGCTGTCGTTCGCGGTCGCCTACGGGCTGGCGCTTCAGGGGCTGGGGCTGACGAAGATCAAGATCAACCTGCTGCCCTCAGAGATCGCCCGCCAGCGGCTGTGGTCGGGGAAGTGGGCGTGGTTTGCGGCCTCCGCTGCGGTGCTGGTGCTCGGCTTTGCCACGCTGGCCTACAGCGCGTATCGCCGCCAGGAGGCGCTCGATCCGGGCAGGAGCGCCGCCCTGAGCCCCGTGCGCAACGTGATCAGAGCCCAGAAGGACTGGAGGGCCAAGTTCATTGCGGTCAAGGGCAGGGCAGAGCAGGAGGCCGCAAAGATCCTGCCGTACAATGACATGTGCGCCTACCGCGACTTCTGGCCGACGCTTCTGGGGGCGCTCGACAACGCCATCGCCAAGGTGGCGACCGACCAGGCGCTGCTGAACCCCAAAGGCCTGGCCGCGCTCAGGAAGAAGGCCCGCACCAGCCGCAGGACCATCAGCGTCAAGGACGTGCGGGCCCAATATGAGGCTGACGTGCAGTCTGCCTCGATGAACAGACGGATGGGCATCGGGAGCAGGTCGACGGGGGCGGCGCGCCCTCCGCGGATAGGCATGGGCGGGATGGACGTCGTGGGCGGCATGGAGAGGCGGGCGCCGGCACAATTGGAAACCGCGGTCGTGGCCAAGCCAAAACGCGGATACATACTCTTCCTGGAGGGGACCACACCGCTGCCCAGGCGAGACGTAACCGACTTCCTCTACCAGATCGTGAATACGTTCAAGGCGGAGGCGGCAACTCTGACCCGACCGAACGCGAACGAGCCCGAACTCGAGAAGCGCCGGATACTGTTTTCGGTGCTGGAGGGGACGGTGGAATTCCTGGACGTCGGCGATGCAAGGATCAGCAGCGGGCCAGATGTGTACGATAGGCGGCGAGGCGAGAAGGACGCCTTCGACGTTGACCCGCTGACCGGCGAGGACATGACCGAAGATACCCGGTTCATGCTCAAGTGGAAGGTGGCCATAACCGAGCCCGAGCCGCCGGGCGCGGCCGGCGGACCGGCTGGGGCCAGGACAGGAGGTGTGCGATGAAGTTCATCAAGGAAAACCTGTTCCTGGTGGTTCTGGTATCGGTGACCATCGTGCTCGCCGCGGTGTTAGTCGTCATGGAGAGGAACTATTCGGCGGCCGCCAAGAAGGGGGCGGCGGCGCGGATCAGCCTCAGCAGAGAACTTAGTACCCTGGCCCGGGGCACCCACGCCAACCAGGCGGCTGTGGACGCCGAAGCGGGAAAGGTGCGCCTCGCGCGCGAGGCCGTCGAGGAGGCCAAAGAGGGCCTTATCGACCGCAACCGCGGGATCGAACGCGAGCGCGGGATCGAAGGCGAGCGCGGGCGGTACCGCGTGATGACTTTCGTCGCGGACGGCAAGACCTACTCGGCGTTCCCCATCGACAGGGACCTGTACGCGAAGGTGGGCGCCGAATACAAGATCGCCCAGGCGTACCAGGACGAGGTGGACGCGCTGTTGAAACGTCTGAGCCCCACCGAGGCGCCTACCAGCACTGAGATCAACGCGGCGATCCGGCCTGAAGAGGAGCCGGGCCTGAGGGCCGGCCCGGTGGCCGGCATCGTGCCGCTCGATCGTAGGGCGGTCGAGGATGTCGGGCCGACACCCGAGGAGATCGCCCGGGACAAATTCATCCTTTCCAGGGCCCTGAAGGGGAGAATATACGCCAACAAAGATGAGTCGATGCACATGGTCCTGCTTTCCGACCAGGTCCGCTACAGCTTCGAGGAGCTGTGGTTCGCGCAGGTGAGCCTGTGGGTCATGGGCGACATCGTGGAGGCGGTGAAGGCGACCAACGAGCGGGCCTCCTCGGCAGGGCTGGGTGTGCCGGTTTCGGCGATCAAGCGACTGGTGGAGAGCGAGGTGCTGGGGTACGTGGTGGCGCAGTCGCGTGTGGTCAGCGGCGGGTCGTCGGCGCGGCCCAGCGCGCGCGGCATGGCGGCGCCCGCCCTGGACGCGGCGCCCGCCTCGGTCGATTTGCAGTACTACACCGGCGGCGCGAGACGCGCCAGCACCCGGGCACCGAAGCTCACCGGAAGGGCCTGCTCTCAGCTCCATGACGTGGTGCACTACAGATTCACCGTCGTGATGGTCATCAAGAATCTGCCCCGCCTGTGCAGGGACCTATTGGAGCAGAACAATCACACTGTCATCGACGTGCACATTAGCGCCACTGACAGCGAGGTCCGGGCGGCCAGCGGCGGGGCCGAGAGGACCATCGCCCGGGGCAGGGGCGGCGATCGCAGCTACTACTACGGCACCGATTCGGTGGTGCAAGTGACCATAACCGGCGAGCTGCAGCTGTTGACCGACTGGGCCCGAGGCCGGAAGAAGCAGGTCGATCCGAAGACCGGAGTAGAGGTGAAAGGATACCCCGAGCTGATGCCCAAGGAGTTCCTCAGTTGCCTTGGGGCCCTGGATGCGGAGGCCCTGCGGCCGGAAGACCTGGAGCGGTCAGGCCCGCCCACCGGCGCGCCCATGATGCCCGGCCGGGGCCGGAGCA
Source organism: uncultured Planctomycetales bacterium (assembly GCA_965602635.1). GTDB lineage: Bacteria > Planctomycetota > Phycisphaerae > SM23-33 > SM23-33 > CBFCZU01. The sequence continues at coordinate 14,590 of CBFCZU010000071.1, forward strand.
CCTTCGGGAGGCCGCCGAAGGGCATGAGCGGGCCCGGGGGACGGGGCGGGTTCGGCGGGTCGTAGGAAGACGTCCCCCCAGACGGCGGACGAAGCGGCTGGCGGAAAGGAGACTGGCAAAATGGCTATGACGAACGATGTCAACCTCATCGAGAGGCACATTGAGAAAATCATCCTGGCGGCGGCGGTGCTCTTCCTGGTGGTCGTGGTCCTGCTGGTCGCCAGTCCCGCCGAGGTCCGTTTGCAGGCGGCGCCGCAACTGGGCGAGCCGGGCGAGTCGTACAGCCCCAAGGAGGTCGATGAGCGGCTCCTCAGGATGTCCGCCGAACTGGAGAAGATCACCGGCGAGGCCAAGCCGACGCCAGAGGTGCCCCCGGACTTTCTGGCCGAACTGGAGGCCGTCTTTGCCGGCGCAGGAACCGTGCCGCCTTTCAGGGTGGTATGGACGCCGCCGAGCGTCCCTCTTGAGGCCACGGACAAGGAACCCGATCCCGGAGGCAAGACGGTCAATATCAGGGGCCTGATGCGCCTGGCGGAGGGAGATAAGCCGCTCATCGACCAGCCGGAGACCAACGCCGCGCGCGAAGTGCAGGTCCGGATGCGGACCCAGGAGGAGGTCGATGCGGGGCAGCCGCTGTACAAGTACAACGAGGTCATCGCCATTCACGGGGCGGCGCTCTTCCGGCTCGGTCAACTCCACAAGAAGTGGTTGAAGGATCTGGCCGATACCGCCGTCACCGCAAGGCTCACCGTCGCCGTGGTCGAGGTGCAGCGCCGGGAGCGGCAGGCCGGGGGAAACTGGAGCGCGCCGACGCTGATCTCGAGGATCACCTCCGACGCCGTCCCCTTGCCGGCCCTGCCGGCATACGACGGGAAGAACCTCCAGGAGGTCAGGCTGGCCATAGAGGACCTGGCCATACTCGACGTCCAGGAGAGCATCGTGGAGCCGCCGTACTGGGACATCCTGGGTCGGGACGGCAGCAAGACCAGTTGGCTGATCAACAAGCCGCGCACGGACGTGAGCGATCTGATGGATGTGTCGTCGCTGCCGGCCGCCCGAACGCCGGCGAGTGGCGGCCGGCGGCCGGTGCGCACCGTGGGTCCCCGCACTCCGGCCGGACGGGGCCTGCCTCCTGGCGCCCTCCCGCCCGGGGCGGGAGGCTTTGATAGCGGCTTCAGTTCTAGGCGGGGCAGGCCCTCTGCGCGCAGCCTGCCGCCCGGCGCCCTCCCGCCCGGGGCGGGAGGCTTTGATAGCGGCTTCAGTTCTAGGCGGGGCAGGCCCGCTGCGCGCAGCCTGCCGCCCGGCGCCCTCCCGCCCGGGGCGGGAGGCTTTGATAGCCGCATGGGCACGCCGCGCACCAGGCGCACTGTCCGCACCGGCAGAACCAGCAGCTACGATGCGGCCAGGCGCGAGAGCGAAGCAGCCGCTGCCGCCCGGGCACGGAGCCACGCCGCCGGCAGGGGCACTGCCGCCCAGAGGCAGGCCGCCGCCAGGGCCGCGGGCGCCGCCGAAGCCAGGAGGTCGGTCGAGGCGAGGCGCCGCAGGATAGCCGGCAGGACGACCAGTGGGAGGTACCGCGCGACCGGGGTGGTGGAGCCTGGCGTCACCAACCAGGTGCCCACTTTCCAGCAGCAGTTGGACGATCCCGCGGGCATCGTCGAGGTGTGGTTCCACGACACGGACCTGCGCGAATGCGTCACCTACAGCTACAGCGTCAGGCTGGTGATGATCAATCCGCTGTTCGGGCTCTTCGGCGTGGTGGGCGACAAGGCCGACGCGGAGGAGGTAACGCTCAGCACGGAATGGTCGGCCTGGTCCGAGCCGGTGCCCGTCGAGCGCCCGACGGAGTTCTTCATGGCCGAGGCCGGCGGCGGGGGTATGGTGCCCGTGGACGTGTTCACCATGAAGTGGGGCCAGAGGGTCAGGCAGAACTTCACTGTTCGCCAGGGCGAGCCCATCGGCGGCAAGGCCACCGTGAAGCTCTGGAAGCTGGGTGAGCAGGAGCTGGTGGACGTCGAGGTGGACTTCGCCACCGGCGCAATCGCCGTGGACCTGGCCTTCGGCAAGAAGCGCCCCATGCCCAACACAGCCATTGTCAGCTCCACGACGGAACTGCTCTACCTGGATGTTGACGGGCAGTTGCGGACGAGGACGCCGCTGGCCGACAAGGAATCGGCACGCTACAAGAAGCTCATAGGCGAGGCCACCTGGATGGAGGAGGTCCAGCCGGCGAGTGTGTCGGGAGTGCTTGCCCGACCTGGCGCCAGGCCCGACCGCATGTCGCCGCGCACCAAGAAAGATACCAGGACAGTCAGGCGGACGAGCGGGAGCGGATCAAGCGCCAGAGGCAGAGAGCAGCGTCGCCAGTTCGGGGGGCCGTAGCCTGACAGGGCTCCGCCGAGTGCGGCTTGTGGTTTTGAAGGAGATTTCCGGCGGATTTTGGGCTTGCATTCGCTAGCCTCCTTCAATTATTCTCCCCGCCGAATGCGATATACCAGGCTTCATGGAAGGTCCTCATACGATATATAGGGCGCTGGGTGGCCCGGCGACCGTTGCCGGGCTCTCCCGCAAAGCATGATTGGCTCCCGCAGATTCGTTCGCGCCGCAGCCGGGCGCGGCCGTGGGGCGTCTTCTAGCCCCAGCCGCGTGCGGAGCGGTGTCAGGAAAGGAGGTTAGCCGTGCGACCTCTCGAGTTGCGCTGGGTGCTCCTGGCGCTTTCCGTGGTGGTCTTGGTCGCAGGTCCGGCCTGGTCGCAGGATGCACAGGCCGATCGCGCCAAGGCACTGCTGAAGCAGGGGATTAAGCAGTACTCCGTCCGCAGCTACAAGCAGGCCCAGACGACTTTGGTGAAGGTGGATCGGTCCAAACTTTCCAGCGCCGAGCGGACACAGTTGGACGACCATCTCAGCAAGGTCAACGATGCCATCAAGAAGCAGGCGGCGGCGATGGAAGCCTACGCTGATGGCGAAAAGGCCCTCAAGGCCAACGAACTTCAGAAAGCCCGCACCCTGTTCGAGCAGGCGGTCCAGAGCCAGTTCGTTCCTGCCCAGGTCAGGCGGGACGCCCGCGCCAGGGTGGCGGAGGTGACCAACAAGATCGCCGCTGCGAAGGCCGCCGAGCCAAAGCCCAAGCC
>CBFCZU010000072.1:0-17703 GCA_965602635.1 uncultured Planctomycetales bacterium
AAGACGGGGCGGGGGACTTCATTTCCGGTCCCCGGCGGGAGTCGCCGTAGCCGCCACGCCCACGCGGCCGACCGAGGACGAAGATCTCTGCAAGACCGTACGGTGTCTCAAGACTTCCTTTGCTCACTAACAGCCGATGCTGGAGGCGAGGATCCATGGATATCGTCAAAACAGGGATACTACTGCTGGTCGTCGTAGTGTCCGTGACTGGGTGCAAGAAGGGGGCCCGCGAGACGACCCCCGCCACGAAGTATGCAGTCAACGGCGCGATGGACGACTGGGGCGAGCACACATGCGTCCTAACCGAAGCCGGAAAGACAGGGACCAAGTTCCCCAACAAGATTGACGTCAAGCAGGTGCATATCGACAACGACAGTAGTTACCTGTACGTGTTCCTGCAGTGCAGCCCAACTCCTGCGCAACGATATGAGGTGGAGCAAACCTCTGGCGGAATCATGAGCCTTTTCTTCGACATCGACAATGATCGAACGACTGGCTCCAAGGGGGCTGAGGTACACTTCCACCCCGACAAGCAGGATGGACTGGAAGTGGGGGTGCAACTGGAGATATTCGTGACCGGCGAATGGCGGCTTGGCCAGGGAATGTCTGTGCATCATGGCTGCGGCTGGAAGGCATCGCTCTGGAACGCCGACCGGCAGGAATTCGTTGACCAAGACGACAAGGACCTCTTGCGTCACTACCCCTACAGCACAGAGGACACGCCCGAATTGATCGCGGACGGCAAGGACGGTGTCGAGCTCTGCATCCCTCTAGAGCAACTTGGCGTGCAGCCGGGCGCCACGGTCCGCATCCTGTTGAGGGAGGCCGCGAACTCTTGGGGGGACAAGGAAGGCTTCAACGAAGTCACACTCAAGCTCAACAGATAGGGAGGGGGCACATGGGCAGAATGCTTACGTACTTCTGTATTGGGCTGACTGCGCTGACGACTTCAGTGCGGTCGCCGGGGAAGTGAGGCGGGTGGCGTGGTCAGGCGAGGGGTTGGGCAGCGTGGTTGCTCCGCTGCGCTTCGCAAGCCACGGCACCGGGCAGCTTCCGCCGGGGCGTGGCGATCGGCAGGTCAATTCAAGAGCCCACATCCCGGCGGGGACGTGGGCTCTGGTCAGCACGGCGAAGCGGGCAGCTCGGAGGCACTACTGCCCGAAGCTGGGCAAGAGGAAGGTGTCAGCTTCGGAAGCAGGCTGCTCGTTGCCTACGTAGTTATCGACTCCCTGGGCTAGGAATATGTTGTCCTGGTCAACCCCGACGCGGCAGTCGGGTGTCCAGGCGACCTGCATGTTCAGGCGCAGGACGTTTTGGCCCTCGCCGTCGTGATTTCCGCTGGCGGTGCGGGCGACCCTCTCGGCGTGGAAGACCCCACCGGCGAAGACGGGGTTCTCATCGGCCAGGATGACCTTCTCGGCGGCGAACTGCGCCAGCGCCTCTCGCCGCAGGGGCCGGGACAGGCTGTATTGATAGCTGTAGCCGATGGCCCCGGCCGAGGGGAAGTCCGTCATGCCCGCCTTGAACTCGAACGACCTTCCGCCCGCGGCGGGACACTGGAACACGTCGCCCGTGAGGTATCCGCTGCGGATCAGCAGGAACAGGCCGGCGGAATTGCTCGCCCGCTGCTGCCCGGGCCGCTGGAGCCAGAATCCCTGGTTCGCCGGCGAGCCCGGCAGCATGTCGTTGTGTGCGTTGGCGTAGTGGGCCACGGCCGTGCCTATCTGCCCGGCGTTGGCGGCACAGGCGCTGCGCTGGGCGAGCTTCCTGGCCTGTCGAAGGGACGGCACGAACACGCCCACTGCCAGGATGACGGCCGCCGCGACGGCGGCAAGCTCGCGAAAGGAGAAGGTAGGGGTGACGGCCCGGCGGCGGGTCCGCTCGCCAGCCAGCAGGGCCTCGGACCGGCGCAGGGCGCTGACCCGCGCCAGGGTGCGCTCGGTAAGGTTCTCCGGCGGGGCGGGCGGCTCGTAGCTGCCCAGAGCCTTGAATATGGATGCCAGCTCGTCGTGGCGGGCGGCAAAATCGCCCCCCTCGGCCAGGCGGCTGCGGACCTGCTCGGAGGCCTGCTCGTCGCAGCGGCCCAGGATGAAGTCGATCAGCAGCTCTTCGTCCCGAGCTTGCGGCCCCGGCTGCGGGACATCTGGCTTCTCACCGCTCATCTTCGCTGCCTCCTCTGGCCGCCTTCCACCGGCGGCCAAACTCCTTCACCGCAACGTGCAGCCGGCTCTTGACCGTCCCCAGCGGCACGCCGCAAATCTCCGCGATCTCCTTGTACGGCAGCTCGTGAAAGTAGGCCAGCAGAAGCACCTCACGCAGATTGTCGGGCATCTGCCGCACAGTACTCTTTACGGCGTCGGCGGCCTCGCGGTTCTCAACAGTCTGCCCCGGCTGATCAATTTTCGCGGCCATGAGGTCCACGTAGCGGGTGGGCTCGTCGCCGGTGGAGCTTACCTGGGCGTCGAGCGGGGCGGCGGGGTGCCTGCCCCGGCTGCGGAGGGCGTCGCGGGCCTTGTTGGCGGCGATGGTGAAGAGCCAGGGCTTGAGGCGGCGTGAGACGTCGAAACCTCCGGCCGAGAGGTGCACCTGGAGGAAGGTCTCCTGGAAGACGTCCTCGGCGAGGGTGCGGTCACCCAGGAAGCGTGCGAGGAAGGCGAACAGCTCGTTTCGGTAGCGGCGGACGATCCGCTCGAAGGCGCCGGCGTCGCCGCGGGTGTAGCGCAGCATGAGCTGCCCGTCGGAGGCGTCGCCCTTGCCGTGGTCAGAAGAGTCCACCGATATCGAGCTTTCCTTGAGCCGGGCCCCGTCGCCTCGGCCAATGGTCCGTTGAATCTTATCGGCCGGGGCGGGGCAGCGAAAGGGCCTTGATCGGGCCGCGGGCGGATCAGTAGATGCCGAAGAGGCGCTTCACGACGCTGACGAATGGGATGGCGATCAGCAGGTACGCCACCAGCCAGGGCGGCAGGAACAGCAGCCCGCCGACGAGGCCGAAGAGCTTCATCGGGCGCATGACCAGCTCGACGGCCTGGACGGGCCCGTCGCCGTACAGCTCCATGGCGGGGGCGTACTTCCGCGAGCCGAAGAGGACCTGCTTCTCGTACACCCGCCCGTCGTAGAGGATCTTGAGGACGCGCCGGCCGCCGCCGGGCGGGACCCTCAGCCGCCACTTCGCCACGCCGGTCAGGGGCGGTTTCATGCCCAGCTTCTCGACGGCCCAGGCGTCGAAGCGGTCCCACGCGCCCGCCGGCTTGGGGTAGGTGTCCATCACGACTGGCCGGAGCCAGCCGCCCTCGGCCGCGAGGCCCTGCTGCGGGACGAGCTGGGCGACCCGCTCGACGGCCGAACGCGGAACATACACCCGCACCTCCAGCTCGCCCCCCGCCGCCGGCGGATGGAACCCCAGCCGCGAGAAGCACCACGTGGCCACCAGCAGGATCGGCAGGACCGCCCACAGCAGCGGCTTGAACTCGTACTTCAGGGAGCGGGCCTTGATCTGGGCTATGGTGCCCTTGTGCCGCTTGGCCGCGGGCTTGTCGCCGACGGCGCGGGCCTGGCGGGCGAGGCTCGCGAGGCGCTTGCGGTCGGCGGCGGCGCGCCGCAGCCAGTCCTGGTCGCTGCCCACCCGCCTGGCGAAGGCGAGGATGACCGAGGTGAGGATCGCCACGGCGAAGAGCATCACGTCGCGCGGCAGGTAGAGCAGCCAGCCGAGCAGGTAGTCCATGAAGCTCGTGATGATGTCGCCAATCTGAATCAGCATGTCGCCGGTCGCCTCTGCTGTCAGAGCAGGGAAATCCTCCCGCGGTTGCCGTCAACGCGCACGGCCGCCCCGTCGGGTATTCGGCGGGTGGCGTCGGGGCAGACGACGGCGGGTATTCCGAAGTCGCGGGCGACGATCGCCCCGTGGCTGAGGATGCCGCCCTGCTCGACGACGAGCCCGCGTGCGTGGACGAACAGCGCCGTCCAGGCGGGGTCGGTTGACGGGCAGACGAGGATGTAGTCGGTGCGGACGCTGGCGGCCTGGGCGGGGTCGAAGACGATCCTCGCCGGCCCGACGGCCACCCCCGAGGCGATCGGCTCGCCGGTCAGCTCCGTCGCCGCCTCGTACTCCTTCGCCAGGCCGAGGTCGGCCAGCGCGGCGGAGTCTATCACGTCGGGCATCTCCAGCCTCCTGGCCGAGAGCCAGCGGACCCTGCGGGAGTCGATCGTCTCGGCCAGCTTGGCGGCCCGGGCCTCGTAGCCGCCCAGCTCGCCCAGCCGCAGGAAGAAGACGTCGCGGCCGAGGCCCCACCGCCGCCCCAGCTCCAGGATGGCCAGGCGGATCAGCTCGTAGCCCATCATCAGGTAGTTCCTGCCGCTCTCGCGGTAAGGCAGCATCGCCTGGGCGTCGGCGAGGTTGGCGGCGACCTCCTCAGCGAAGCTGCTGCCTCCCCAGTGCCGCAGCGTGGCGGGGAGCTTTTCCTCGGCCTCGCGGCGGCGGGCGACGTTGGCATCGTGGAGGTCCTCGGGCGACGGCGAGGCCGGGTCGACGTACACGCCCAATATCTGCCGGACGTACGAGTCGTCCTCGCGCCAGCGCGGGCGCGAAAGCTCCATCTCCCCCACCGCCCGGTGCCCGTAATCGGCCATGAAGCCCTCCAGAGTCTCCTCGCCCCGCGCCGCCCGGTGCAGGCGGATGCTCTGCTCGACGGTCGAGTCGCCCTCCAGGCCTTGCGTGAGGGTGAGCGTCAGCTCGGTGCCGGCCTCGTCGCCCATCAACCGCCGCAGCCGCCCTTCGAGCGCTGCCTGTGCCATGCCGCCGAAGAACCCCAGCTTGAGCGACTCGCAGCCGAAGCCGTTGAGGCTCCGCGCGACCCGCTCGGCCAGCTCGGCGATCACCTCGCCCGTGGAGAGCGACGCCAGGGCCTGGGGCCGCTTGCGGGCGACGTATTCGAGGTACGGCGGCAGGATTTCGCGCTCGAACTTCTCCACGACGGTCGCGCGGAGGCGTTTCATCCGCCGGCTGGAGCGGATCATCGCGACGACAAGCCCGGGCAGGGCGATCAGGAACCGCCCGGTCGCCTTTTCCGGCTCGAACTTCGTCGGGGCGGCCTCGATCAGGCCGGGGTCGTCGGCCAGCGCCGTCGGGTCGTAGGTCAGCGGCATGCCGTCCCAGAACAGGTCGGCCGCTCGCCGCGGGTCGGCGTAGATACGCCCGCAGATCAGCTCGAGGAACCCGTCGCTGCGAACCTCGGCGCTGGGCCGGTAGCCGAAGTCCCTGTACATCCGCCCGAACCCGCCGTCGCCGCTCATGAACCCGCGGACGATATCCCAGGTCAGCGGCGTCGGGGTCGCGAGGGTCTCGCCGAGGTTGTGCCTGACCCACACCCTGTGGCGGTCGCCGGCGATCTCGCGGAGGCGGTAGATTTCCTCCTTGCGCCCGATATCGACGTCCTCGGCCACGTCCAGCCCGCGGATGGCGCGGGCCTGGAGCAGCGTCAGCCGCCCGTCGGCCAGGCCCCACTCCACGTCCACCGGATGGCCGAAAAGGGCCTCCACCCGGCGGCTCATCTCCGCCAGCTCGGTTATCTGCGGTTCGGTCAGCGAGGGCGCGTCGGCGTCGCCCGGGGCCGCCCCGCCCAAGGCCGCGACCACCGCCGACTTGCGACTCACGCGGCTACGCTTGAGCGTCAGATCCTTGCGATCGACCACGAAGTTGTCCGGGTGCACCTCGCCCGAGACGATCGCCTCGCCCAGCCCGTAGGACGACTCGATGATCATCTCGTCGGCGCCCAGGTCGTTGGGGTTGGTGGTGAAGGCGATGCCCGAGACCTCGGAGGGAAACATGGCCTGGACGTTGACAGCCGTGCCGTCGGCGCCGCGGACGTCGTTCTCCCGGCGATACGTCACGGCCCGGGGGTTGTTCCACGAGCGGAAGACCGCCTCGATGCACTCGGTGAGCGTCCGGCGCGCGTCTTCGGGGAACCCGCGGCCGGCGCGCTGGGCATAGACCCGCTTGTACTCCTCGGCCAAGGCCTGCTGATCGGCCGGGGTCATGTGGCCGGCCTTGCGCTTCCGGGCCCCGAGCAGCTTCGCCCGGGCGGCCTCGAACTCGCCCGCCTCGACGCCCGCCACCGTCCGGGCGAACATGGGGATGAACTGAAGGTACACCGGCCAGAACGCCTCCGCCCCGCCCGCCGCCATCTCCGCCGTCAGCCCGCAGTTGAGAATGGTGTCCATCATTCCGGGCATGGAGACGGCCGCCCCCGACCGGACGGAGACCAGCAGCGGGGTCTGCGGCGAGCCGAAGGTGCGTCCGGTCGCCCGCTCGAGCCGCCCCAGGGCGTCATCGACCTGCTCGGCGAGCCCTTCCGGCCAGGCGCCGGCCTGAAGGAATAGCCGGCAGCATTCGGTCGAGATGGTGAACCCCGGCGGGACGGGCAGGCCGGCGCGGGTCATCGCCGCCAGCGAGGCGCCCTTGCCGCCGAGGATGTCCCGGCGGTCGGGGTCGCCCTCCGCCGACCCGTCGCCGAAGAAATATATCCATTGCTCGGCCATCGGCTATTTCCTGGGCCTGGCGCAGATCAGGCCCTTGTCCCTGGTGGCGAAGTAGAGGTGCGAGGCGACCATGATCGGCGGGGCCGTGGCCTCGCCGAGCCATTCGATGTCCAGCCAGCGGGTGGCTTCGCCGGTGGCGAGGTTGCCGCGCTCGATGGTCGTCCGCGTGCAGAAGAGCACGTCGCTGCCGAAGAGCATGGGCGGCGTGCCAGGCGCGGCGCCCTTGAAGCGTGCGACCTGGCGGCCGTCCCACGTGGCGACGACGGCCTCGCCGCCGGCGGTGGTGAAGGCGAGGTGCTTGGCGCTGGAGGCCAGGGGCCCGGCGACCGGCCCGGACGCCACTGCGGCGACCGGCTCGCCGGTGAGCATGTCCAGCAGCGCGACGCCCTCGGCCGTGCCCACGGCCACGAGATACCTTTCCTGCTGCTCGGATTCGCCCGCCGGACGCGAGCTGGCCAACGTCCCGCCGGCGCGGACCCGTCGGCCTATCGCCCCGCTGGTGGGCTCAGCCGCCAGCTTGCTCTCCCACAGCACCTCACCGCCGACGGGGCTGACGGCGATGACGCTCCTGGCCGAGCGGCTGACGATCAGCACCACGTCCTCCACCACGGCCGGCGCGCCGACCACCTCGCCCGCCGCCACCGACCACACCTTCCTGCCGGCCTGGTCGCCCGAAAGGCCGATCCGGCTGACCTGCCCGCCGGCGTCGCACGCCAGCAGGTAGTCGCCGCGCAGCAGCAGCTCGCCCGACGCGTCGTCGGCTACCTCCCGGGTCCAGCGAGCCTCGCCGCTGACGGCATCGAGACAGTGGAGCTTTCTGCCCGTGTCGCCCGCCCGGCCGTCCACAAAGTACGCCGCGCCCCTGCCCACGGCAGGCGAACGGACGGCGGGGTTGGCCGTCGGGTGGAACCACGCCTCCTCGCCCCAGCGGCGCGGCTGCTCGTTCAGGACGAGCTTGAGCAGGCCCTTGCGCTTGGGTCCGGCGACGGGCACGAACAGCCCGCGCTCGACCTTGCGTGCGTCGCCCTCGGCCTCGACGGCCCTCTCCAAGTACGCGGCCGGGGCGCGAATCTCCGGCACGTCATCGCCCGCGGCGGCCCGGGGATACCGCCAGGCGAACAGGCCGACGGGCGATAGCGGGCTGCCGTCGAGCCAGCCCGACCGGCCGGGCCCGCCGAGGTGCCCCGGCCAGCTCCGCTCGCGACGCCCAGGCCGGCCCACGCAGACGAGCCCGTTCTGCTCGGTGCCGACGTAAATGTGCCCGCGCCCGATGGCGGGCGAGCTGGCGAAGAGCCGCCCCGTGCCGACGCTGACTTCCCAGGCGACCTCGAACGTCGCGCGGTCGAGCCCGTAGAGCCGCCCCGAGGCCGTGAGGAAGTACACGTGCTTCCGCCCCACGGCCGGGGACGTCGTGATCGGCTCGTGGGCGTTCCAGACGGCTATCTCCTCGCCCGCGGTGCTGAGGCAGTAAAAGTCCCCCGCCCGGCTGCCGAAGTACACCCGCCCGTCGGCGGCCGCGATCGCACCCAGGATGGTCGCACCGAGACGGTACTTCCACTTCACCTCGCCGCTTTCCGGGTCCAGCGCCCATACCTCGCCGGCGGGCTCCAGGCCCAACTGCTCGGCCGTGTTGACCATGTCGCCCGTGCCCATGCCCACGAACACGAGTCCGTCGGCGATGGCCGGGCTGCCGAAGACCGGGTAAGGCGCGTCGCGCCGCCAAAGGAGCCGGCCAGTCTCGGCGTCCACGCACACCACCGCCTGCCCGGCGTTGCCAAGGGTGAAGTACGCCCTGCCGTCGTGGGCCACCGGCGAGGTCTCGCAGTCGGGGTAGTCCTTGCCGTCGAGATGCCAGCGGACGTTGGGCTTGCCGCCGGGGGCCGGGGCCAGGTCCACGCAGTAGAACCCGTCGTCGCCGGCGCCGATGTACGCCCGGCCGTTGTAGATGCAGGGCGACGACTCGACGTGGCTGGCGGTCCGCACCTGCCAGAGCAGGTCGCCCGTCCGGGCGTCGATGCACACGATGCGGGCGTCGCGGGTCTGGTGGAGGCCCTCGCCGCAGACGAGGTACTTGCCCCCCACCGACGGCGAGGAGTAGGTGGCGCGGAATTTCTTGGGAACGCACTTCCAGACGACGCCGCCGTTGTCGGCGTCGAGGCAGTAGATTGCCCCCCTGTCAACCAGCGGCCCGTAGTCCGCGGAGGCGACGAAGATCCGGTTGCCGAGCACGGCCGGTGAGGAGTAGAAGCTCTTCACGTCGCTGTCGAAGGCCCAGAGCGTCCCTCCGTCGGTGGGGTCGGCGGTGCCGAGCGCGGCCGCCCTCCGGCCTATGCCGCCGCGGTAGGCCAGCCACTCCGCCGTGCCGATCTCCTCCGCCCCCGCGGCAGGGCCGCCGCCGAACAGGTGCGACGCGCCATAGACCGCCCCCACTACCACGGCCGCCACCAGCACGGTGGTGAGCTTGTTGTGCCAGACGACCTTGATGGCCGCCTTGACCGCCGAGGGCTTGAACATGCCTATCAGCACGCTGCCCAGGGCCAGCAGGATCGCCGGCAGCATGGCCAGGAGCACCTGAAGCGGCCCGACCACCAGCGGTATGATCGCCAGTGCCTCCGCCCGAGCCGCGGTCGCGGGGGCGAGCAGCACCCATGCAGCCGCGGCCGGGGCCGCGAACCGGACAAACCTGACACCACGTTTCGCCGAGCGCATGGTCCGGTCCTACCTGGCTGGCGGGGTCTTGGCCGGGGCCTTGAGGAGCACGTCCACGGGGGCGTCCTCGACGGTGACATTGATGCTCTGTTTGGCGCCGCCGGGGAACTGCCAGGTGAGCCGGTACTTGCCCGCCGAGGCCAGCCCGAAGAACGCCGGCGGCCCGGCGGCGCTGACGGCGCGGGTGCCGAGGCATCGCTTCCCCGCGTAGGCCGTCACCGAGACAGGCCCGGGGCAGGGCGCCCCGCGCCCCAGCCGGGCGCGGATGCCCAGGGCGTCGCCCTCGCCGAGGTCGTTGTACGCGCAATACACGAGCCCCTTGACCGTGACCAAGACGAGGTCCTGCCCGCCATTGTGGTCGAGGTCGGCCAGCAGGGCGGCCACCTGCCCGCCGGCGAGGTCGGGGTTCTCGGCCAGCGGCATCTCGAGGTCGGGCGCCTCGCCGAAGCTGCGGAAGCCGCGGTTGAAGTACACCAGCGGCGGCGTGTCGCCGGAGTAGGTGATGAAGATGTCCTGGTGCGAGTCGTTGTTGAAGTCGCCCACGCCGCAGAACGAGGCGAACGGCTGGGCCTTGTAGGATATCTCGCCCGACAGGAGCATGGTCTCGGCGAAGGAGCCGTTGCGGAGGTTGTGGAAGACCTTGACGCCCTCGGCGCCGGCGGCGAGCACGTCGAGGAACCCATCGGCGTCGAAGTCGCCCTCGGCGGCGGAGCCCTCGCCGGCGGTCCGCGTCACGCCGCAGCTCGTCGGGGGCTTGAACCCGCCGCCGGACTTGCCGGCGTACAGCAGCCCGCCCTTCTCGAAGGGCACGATGATGTCCGCGACGGCGTCGCCGGTGAAGTCGGCGGCAATTGCCCAGCCGGGCTTGCCCCACTTGGCGGCGATCTTGCCCGCTGCCGGCAGGGCCGCGGCGGCAAAGCCGCCCTTGCCGTCGGGCACGAGCAGCACCGGCGTGGCCGCGCCTCCCACGACCAGGGCCGTCAGCCGCCCCTGCCCCACGGCCGTCAGGGCGGGACAGTCGGCCGGCAGGGCGAAAGGCCGGCCGCCGGGCTTGGCGGGCGCGAGGCGAGCCGGCGCCGAGCTGAACGTCCCGTCGGCCGCCTGCGTCCAAATGGTCAGCGCCTTGCCGTCGAAGCTGGCCAGGTCTGCCCGGCCGTCACCGTTGAAGTCGCCCCAGGCCGAGGCCTGGCTGCGCGAGCCGAGCTTGACCTTGCCCGTGATGTCGGCGAGCGAGCCCTTCTTTGCGTCGTGCCGCAGCAGCACGTCGCCGCCGCCGCTGGCGACGAACAGGCAGCTCCGGCCGTCCCCGGCCAGGTCCACCGCCAAGGCCGACCGCGGCCTGGCCTTGAGCGCGGCGACCTTGACGATCTTGCGCCATTCGGTGCCCGAGTTGACGGGCACGTCGGCGCCGCCCCGCTCGGCGATGACGTACCTGACGCAGCGGGTGAGCATGTCGGTGGCGCCGTTCCAGGTGCCGAGCATGTGGGTGTCGATGCCGATCAGCCGCCAGCCGTCGTCGCCCTTGCCCAGTTGCATCCACTTGCCGCTGACGTGGACGTAGGCCAGCTCGTCCTTGTCGTACTTGCCGGCGAAGACGAGCAGCTTCCGCCCCGAGCTTTCGGCCAGCAGGGCGCGGGCGGCCTCGGCGTGGGCCTTGGGCGCGTACGCCAGGCTGATCGTAAAATTCGCGGGGGCCTTGCCCTTGAGCGCTTCGGCGATCTTCAGCACGACCGTCTGGCCGGCCTTGCCCCGCGGCGCCGTCGCCAGAACGATCAGCTTGGACTGAACCGTCAGGTGAATGGGGGTAAAGTTGGGATTGATAAGCCCGCGCGCCGCGGCCGGGGCCAGGAGGACCACAACGGCCGCAACCCATCGCCGGGCATCGCTGCTCGAGCACGTCACCTGTCAACACCTCCTCGGTGCCGGGCGCCGCGAGGCGAGCGCACAGCCGCCCCGGGCGCTTGGCTACAACTATTAACGCGCCTATCGGCCGGACGTATCGCCGATTTCGCGCGCCGGGAGGTAGGCTATCGGCACCGGCCGCCGGCTTCCAGCGCAAATGCCCTGCCATACCGCGGCTTGCGCTTGCAAACCGCTGAAGAAACTGTACAATGCTCCGCGCCGGATGACTTGGTCGGCATGGATCGCCCGGAGCCCACCCCCTCGGGAGACAGAGAAGTGGAGCTTCCAGCATCGCCTAACTGCCTGGCCGGCGGCGGGGACGCGCCGGGCTCATGGTGCGTATAACTTGGTAGCCTGGAACGAATGACTGAACCAACCATGATCGGCGCTTACGGCCGCTGGGCGGCGACCCTTGGCGAGGGCGCCCTGCCCGCGCTATCGTTCCGGCGAGAGGAGTTCGACGACGTCGAGCACTGGCGCCCGCTGGCCCGGGGGCGGGCACTGGAACGCCTTGCGCCGCCGCAGCTTACGGCGCCCGAGAACGTGGAGGTCGTCGAGACGTCCGAGCTTGACGGCCTGCACGTCGAGTCGCTGCGCTGGCGCCTGCCCTACGGGGAGGCGACCGAGGCCGTGCTGCTGAAGCCCGCCGGCGCCGACCGACCCCTGCCCGGCGTGCTGGCACTGCACTGCCACGGCGGAAGGAAATGCTGGGGATGGAGGAAAATCGCCCAAATCGCCGAAATCGCGGAACCTGTGGCCGCCCACCAGCGTCAGTATTACGGCGGGCGGGCGTGGGCAAACGAGCTGGCCAGGCGCGGCTACGTCGTGCTGGCACATGACGCCTTCGCCTTCGCCAGCAGGCGAGTGCAAATGGCCGACTGCCCCGACACCATCCGCGGCGAGGTTATCGACCCGCCCTACGACGACGCCCAGGCCGTCGCCGCATACGACGAGTGGGCCGGCCAGCACGAGAACCTCATGGCAAAGTCGCTCTTCTCCGCCGGCACCACCTGGCCGGGGGTCTTCTTCGCCGAGGACCGCGTCGCACTGGACATCCTCGCACGCCGCAGCGACGTGGACGAGACACGCCTGGGCTGCGCCGGGCTTTCCGGCGGTGGGCTCAGGACGTGCATGCTCGCCGGGCTGGATGAGCGGATCCGCTGCTGCGCCGCCGTCGGGTTCATGTCCACCTGGCGCGACTTCCTGCTGCGCAAGTGCTTCACCCACACCTGGATGCTGTACGTGCCCCTGCTGCCCAGGGAGCTGGACTTCCCGGAGATCCTAGGCCTGCGGGTCCCGGCGCCGACAATGGTCCAGAACACTACCGAAGATACGTTGTTTACCCTTGAAGACGTCCGCGAGAGCGAAAAGATGCTGCGTGAGGTGTTCGCCAAGGCCGGCGGCGAGGAAAACCTCGCCTTCAACCTCTACGGCGGCCCGCACAAGTTCGACGTGCCGATGCAGGAAGACGCCTTCGACTTCCTGGACAGGCATCTGAGAGGATGACAAAGACGATGGACTCGGCAGAGAGAACTGATCGAGCCAACCGTCGCGCGGGGCCGCCGCTGCTGGTCTGGGCCCTGGCGCTGGGACTCCTGGCCGGCGGCTGCACGCCAAAGCAGTACGCCGCCCAGGCCGACCGAGCCGCCTACGGGCTGATATCCCAGAAGCAGAGCCTGGGGCTGGGCGAGGAGCGGCCCTTCGACATCGCATACAAGCCCTTCAAGCCCAGCGGCAAGGACAAGGCCGCCGAGCCGATGCTGCTGCGCGGCAAGCCCATCCCTGTCGGCAGCGCCAAGCCCCGCACGCTCTCGCTGGACGAGTGTCTTCAGGTCGCCGTCCGCAGCAGCCGATCGTACCAGACGCGCAAGGAGGAGCTTTACAGCTCGTCGCTGGCTCTGGCCGGGATGCGGCGCGAGTGGTCGGACGTTGACGGGACCATTGCCGGGACCGCGGGATGGACGGCCGTCCAAAAGGCCGCCCCCACAACCAAGCAGGGCAGCGGCAACCTCGCCCTGTCCTTCGCCCAGAAGTTCGCCCAGGGCGGGATGCTGACCCTCGCCGCCGGGCTGGACGTGGCCACCAACTTCCTCGACATCAGGGAGACCGCCTTCGGCTCGCTCATCGAGGCGAATCTCACCCAGCCGCTGTGGCGCGGCGCCTGGCGGGGATTCGCATACGAGCCGCTGTACCGGGCCGAACGCGACCTGGCGTACTCCATCCTCGAATACGAGCGGTTCACACAGGACTTCGCCGTGGGGATCGCCACCGCTTACTACGGCGTGCTCCGCCAGCGCGACCAGTTGAACAACGACGCCGAGAACCTGCGCCGGCTGGAGCAGACCTTCAAGCTCATCCAGGCCCAGACGGCCGCGGGGATGATCCGCCGGGTCCAGGCGGACCGCGCCGAGCAGGACGTGCTCAGGGCCCAGGTGCGTATCCAGAGCAGCACCCAGGCCTACGGCAACGCCCTGGACCAGTTCAAGCTGACCCTCGGGCTGCCGATAGCCGCCAGCATCGAGGTTGACCAGGGCGAGCTGGAGCAGCTCAAGCCCCAGCCGATTCCCTTCGTCCGGGAGCAGGCCATCGAGGTCGCCCTGCGAACCCGCCCGGACGTGCTGATCCAGCGAGCGAGCGTCCGCGACGCCGGCCGCAACGTGGAGATCGCCGCCGACGCGTTCAACCCCCGGATCGACCTGGCCCTGGGAATCTCCGCCGCGGGCACGCCGCCGCGGAGCCCCTTCCGCGTCATGACGCACCGCCACACCCGGTTCGCCCGGCTCAGCGTCGACTACGACTTCGACCAGAGGAACAATCGCGACAGCTACCGCAACTCCATGATCGCCCTGGACAAAGCCGAGCGAGACCTCGACGGGTTCCTCGACGGCGTCGTCCTGGACGTTCGCCGCTCATTCCGCGGGCTCGTCGAGTCGCAGAAGACCTATGAGATCCAGAAGGCCGGCGTGGCGCTGAGCAACCGGTGGACGGCACTGGCCAGAGAGGAGCAGAGGGAAGGCCTGGTCAGCACCCGCGACGTCCTCGAGGCCGAGGACTCACTCCGTGCGAGCAAGAACGCCATGACTGCCGCGTTAGTAGATTACACGACCACGCGACTCAGTTTCCTCGCGAAGCTGGGAATGATTTCAGTGGACCAACAGGGAAAATTCCATGAGCGAAGCAAGCCAGAATACTTCGATCGTTCCGCCACACCCGATCCAGCAGGGCGCTAGCCAACCAAAGCGGACCAAGCTGATCGTCATCGGCGCGGTGCTGCTCGTCGTCGCCGCCGTCGTTGTCGTCGTGCTGGCCGGCGGCGGAGGCGGTGAGGGCGAGGAGCTGCCTTCAGCCAGGGTGGCCCGCGGGACCATGCTCGTCTCCATCACCGAGTCCGGCGAAGTCAAGGCCGGAAAACGCAAGGTCATCTCCAACGACCTCAACTGGAGCGTGGACATCGTGGAGCTCGCCCCGCAGGGCGCGCTCGTCCAGAAGGGCGACACCATCATCCGCCTCGAGTGCGAGGACCTGATGGTGGCAATCACCGACCAGGAGCTGCTCCTCCAGTCGGCCGAGGATGCGAACCTGGTCGCCACCAAGCAGGTCCTGCTGACCAAGAAGGAGATGGCCGCTCAGGTCAGCAAGGCCAAGACCGCCGTCGTTGACGCGGAGAACGACCTTAAGAAGTACGTCGAGGGCGAGTGGGATCAGCAGCGCGACGAGGCAGAGGCCAACATCAAGATCACCAAGGGAGACCTGATACTCGCCGAGGGCAAGCTGGATTCGAAGCTCAAGATCAACAGGGACCCGGCGCTCAACGAGCCGTACAGCAAGAGCGAGATCGAGGCCGAGGAGCTGTCCGTCGAGCGGCTCAAGCTGGCCCTGAAAAAGGCAGAGACCGCAAAGGGGCTGCTGCTCAAGTACACTCATCCGCGTACGCTGCGGGACCTGAAGATTGCCATCTCCGACGCCATACTGGACCTGGAGATTACCGAGGTGGACGCCGACACGAAGAACCGGCTGGCCGATGCGGCCAAGAAGTCCGCCGACGTTCGTCTGGCCAAGCGTAAGGCCCGCCTCAAGGAGCTCAAGGAGGACGCGGCCAAGCTGCACGTGGTGGCGGAGGAGGCCGGGCTGGTCGTCCACGAGACCCGCCGGCGGCATTGGTCTCGCCCCATCACCCTGGCGGTGGGCGAGAAGATCAACCCCCGCCAGCAGTTGATGATCATACCCGACATGACCACCCTCCAGGTGGAAACGACTGTGTACGAGGCCGTGCGGGATCAGGTCTATGAAGGCCTGCCCGCCCTGATCCGCCTGACGCGCCAGGAGGCCAAGAACAACACGGTGCTGACGGGCATGGTTTACAAGGTCGCCCCCCTGCCGGACAGCCAGAACCCTTGGCTTAGCCCGGGCGTGAAGGTGTTCCCGACCGTCGTCAAGTTCACCGACCTGAAGCTGACTGAGGGCCTGACGCCGGGAATGACCGCCCAGGTCGAAATCATTCTGGCGGAACTGCCCGACGTGCTGAGCGTGCCGATCGCGGCCGTCTTCTCCGAGGCGGAAGAGACTTATTGCTACAAGACAGAGCACGGCAAGCACAGTCGCGTGCCGGTAAGAATCGGGCGGAGCAGCGAGACGCAGGTGCAGATTCTCTCGGGCCTGGCCGAGAACGACTTGGTCCTGCTCGCCCCACCGCCGGGGGCCAAGCCGACCAAGAAGGCAAAGGAGCGGCCCAAGACGCCGGCAATTGCCACCCGTCCAGCCACGACCCGCCCCGCGCCCACGGCCACGCGCCCGGCGAGCGGCTCACGGGGTGAGGGCGGCCGGCGGGGCGGCGGAAGGTCCGGACGAGGATCCAGGGGCATGAGGTAGCGCCCATGACTGAGCTCCTTCGGTTCCGCGACGTGCACAAGATCTACCCCGTCGGGCAAGAGGGGGTCCACGCGCTCGACAACATCAACTTCGCCATTGCCGAAGGCGAGTACGTCGCAATCATGGGCCCCAGCGGATCGGGCAAGAGCACGCTGCTGAACCTGCTGGGCTGCCTCGACCGCCCCACCAGCGGGCAGTACATCCTCGGCGGCGATGACGTCGCGCAACTTTCCGACGACGAGATCAGCGCCATCCGGGGGCTGAAGATCGGCTTCGTCTTTCAGTCGTTCAACCTGATTCCGCGGCTGACGGTGCTGGCCAACATCGAGGTTCCGCTGTTCTACCAGGGGGTGCCCCGCGCCCGCCGCCACAGCATCAGCCGGACGCTGGCGGCACAGGTGGGGCTGGGCGACCGGATCTACCACAAGCCCACGGAGCTGTCGGGCGGGCAGCAGCAGCGCGTGGCCATGGCGCGGGCCCTGGTCAATAACCCCCTGCTGCTGCTGGCGGACGAGCCCACAGGCAACCTCGACTCCCGCACCAGCGATGAGATTCTCGGCCTCTTCGACAAGCTCTGGGAGGGCGGCGCCACCATCATCATGGTGACCCACGAGGTGAACGTCGTGGCCCGCGCCCGGCGGATCATCCGCCTCAGGGACGGGCGGATCGATTCGGACGAGCCCGTCGCGCGCGCGGAGGAGACGCCATGAAGTCGGCGTACAAGTTCGGCGACATCCTCCGCCTGGGGCTGGGAAGCCTCGCCCTGCACAAGGTCCGCTCATTCCTCACCTCCCTGGGAATCGTCATCGGCGTGATGAGCATCATCGTCATGCTGGCCATCAACGCGGGCGCCGGCGAGAAGGCCCAGCAGGAGCTGCGCCAGATGGGCAGCGACAACCTGCTGATCAAGTCGGTCAAGCCGCCGGAGGAGGACACGGGGGCTGCCCAGGAGCGCGGGGCATCGAGCTACGGGCTGACATACGTCGACGCCCGGCGGCTGCAGGACCTGCCCGGCGTGGTGCGGTCGGTGACCGCCCACCTGACCAAGAAGGCCGCCATCCGGGGCGGCAAGACGGTTACCGTCTCGGTCTTCGGAACAGGGCCCACCTACATGTACCTGGCCAAGCTGAAGCTGGTGGCCGGGCGGTTCATCTCGGCCGCCGACCTGCTGCGACACCGGAACGTCTGCGTGATGACCCGGTCGCTGGCCCGGAAGCTGTACCTCTACGAGGACCCGATGTGGCGCAGCCTCCAGTTGGGGGGGCAGGCATTCACGATCATCGGGCTGGTGGACGAGCCCGGGCGGGCCGTCGCCACAGTCGCCGGCGATGTGGTCAGCAACCTCGTGTTCGTCCCCATGACCACCGACCAGACGCGCTTCGGCAAGTACATGGTCGAGCGCACCGGCTCAGGCCAGTACATCGAACTGGTCGAGATCAGCCAGGTCATCCTCCAGATGACCGACGAGAAGGCCGTGGTCCGCGGGGCGAAGATCGCCCGTTCGCTGCTCGGGAGGGTGCACGACAAACGCGACTACGACATCGTCGTTCCCCTGGAGCTGATCGAGCAGCTCCGCCGCCAGCAGCAGTTGTGGAACATCATGTTCTTCCTGATCGCCTCGGTATCGCTGGTCGTCGGCGGCATCGGCATCATGAACATCATGCTCGCGTCGGTCACCGAGCGGACGCG
>CBFCZU010000073.1:0-17685 GCA_965602635.1 uncultured Planctomycetales bacterium
CCGCTGCATGCAGGTCCTCAGCCGCCGGACGAAGAACAACCCGGTGCTGATCGGCTCGCCGGGCGTGGGCAAGACGGCCATCGTCGAGGGTCTGGCCCAGCGGATCGTCAACGGCGACGTGCCGGCGGGGATCGAGGGAAAGACCATCATCGCCCTGGACATGGGCGCGCTGCTGGCGGGCAGCAAGTTCCGCGGGGAGTTCGAGGACCGCCTCAAGGCCGTCATCAAGGAGGTCGTCGACGCCGACGGGCAGGTGATCCTGTTCGTTGACGAGCTGCACACCGTCGTCGGCGCCGGCGCGGCAGAGGGCGCCATCTCCGCCGGCAACCTCATCAAGCCCGCCCTGGCCCGCGGCGAGCTGCGCTGCATCGGCGCCACCACCACCGACGATTACCGCAAGCACGTCGAGAAGGACGCCGCCCTGGAGCGGCGCTTCCAGCCGATAATGGTCTCCGAGCCGGACGTCGAGGACACCATCGCCATCCTCCGCGGGCTCAAGGAGCGCTACGAGACACACCACGGGGTGCGGATCACCGACTCGGCGCTGGTCTCGGCCGCCGAGCTGAGCCACCGCTACATCACCGACCGCTTCCTGCCGGACAAGGCCATCGACCTGATAGACGAGGCCGCCAGCCGGATGCGGATCGAGAACGACTCCATGCCCGCCGAGCTGGACGAGCTCCGCCGCCGCACCACCCAGCTTCAGATCGAGCGCGAGGCCCTGCGAAAGGAGAAGGACAAGGGCTCGAAGGATCGCCTGTCGCGGCTCGAGAAGCAGCTTGCCGAACTCAGCGAGCGCAACGGCGAGCTGACCGCCCGCTGGGAGAACGAGCGGAAGGTCCTGCTCGCTGCCCGCGAGGCCCGCGAGGCCATACAGGCCCGCCAGACCGCACTCGAGCAGGCCCAGCGGACGGGCGACCTGGAGACGGCCGCCAGGATCCAGTACGGCGAGCTGGTGGAGCTGAAGAAGCGCGCCGCCGAGTGCGAGCAGCGGCTCGCCGAGCTGCACGCCGGCGAGAAGGCCCTGGTCCGCGAGGAGGTCACCCCCGACGAGATCGCCGAGGTGGTCGCCAAGTGGACGCACATTCCGGTGGCCAGGCTGGTGGAGAGCGAGCGTGACAAGCTGATGCAGATGGAGCAGCGTCTGCGGCTGCGGGTGATCGGGCAGGACGAGGCCCTCAAGGCCGTCGGCGACGCCGTCCGCCGCAACCGCGCCGGGCTGGGCGACCCGCGCAGGCCCATCGGCAGCATGCTCTTCCTGGGCCCCACCGGGGTCGGCAAGACCGAGCTGTGCAAGGCCCTGGCCGAGCTGCTCTTCGACACCGAGGAGGCCATGATCCGCATCGACATGAGCGAGTTCATGGAGCAGCACGCGGTGGCCAGGCTCATCGGCGCCCCGCCCGGCTACGTTGGCTACGAGGAGGGCGGCCGGCTTACCGAGGCCGTCCGGCGCCGCCCGTACAGCGTCATACTCTTCGACGAGATCGAGAAGGCACACCTCGACGTCTTCAACGTCCTGCTACAGGTGCTCGACGACGGCAGGCTCACCGACGGGCAGGGGCGCACCGTCGATTTCAAGAACACCATCCTGGTCATGACCTCCAACATCGCCTCCCAGATCGTCCAGCAGCTCGCCGAGAAGCAGGCCGAGGAGTGGGAGATAGAGGCCCAGCTAAAGGACGCCCTCAAGCAGCACTTCCGCCCCGAGTTCCTCAACCGCATCGACGAGACGATCATCTTCCACAGCCTCACCAAGGAGCACATCGCCGCCATAGTGGACATCCAGTTGGGGCGCCTGGCCGAGAGGCTGGCGGCGCGGAAGATCAAGCTGACGCTCACCGGCGAGGCACGCGAGCTGCTGGCGGAGCTGGGCTGGGACCCGACTTTCGGCGCCCGCCCGCTCAAGCGGATCATCCAGCAGAAGGTCGAGAACTCCCTGGCGGCGAAGATCCTCGCCGGCGAGGTCAACGAGTCCGACTCCGTCGCGGTCTCGGCCTCAGGCAAGAGCTTCACCTTCGACGTCACCCCGGCCGAGGCCCCTTCCGGCGAGGTGCTCGAAGGCGAGGTGGTTGAATAGCCCGGATGTTGCACGACGGGCGGGCGCGCGAATGCATTGGGGCTGCCCGGGCGGCCGCTGACCCGAGCGGCTGTGTCAGAACCCCTCCACCCGTCTTAGCCTCGCCGGCCTCGTTGTCACGCCCCTGGCGGGGGCGACGATGATCTTCGCCGCCGTGCCCGTCTCAGGGAGTACATTCACTCTCATGCCGGCCTTGAGGTCTTCCAGCTTGGCGACCTTGCCCGGAGCCCTTCTCAGGCCAAGGATTAAGACTTTTGTCTTTCCATCGGTGCGAACGGTCACTTCCTTGGACTCGCCTCCTCGCTGCCTCACCCTGAGGACCACGTTCTTGCCATCGACCTTGACGACCGTGCCGCTCAGGCTTCTGGAGGTCGCCGCAACCATGAGGCCGGCGGGCTTCGTGTCCCTGGCCGGCATCGCAATCGTACTGACCCTCATGTCAGGCTTCAGGTCTGTCAGCTTGCCGGGTTCATAGTCCACGTTGAACTCTGTCTTGTCGTCGGTGGCCACGGTCACTTCCCTGGGCTCGCCTCCCCTCTGCCTGACACTGACGATCAGCTTCTTCCCATCCACCTTCACCAGCCTGCCCATCACACGCGACGGTAGGACGACGACGATGATCTTCGCCGCCGTGCCCGTCTCAGGGAGTACAGTCACTCTCATGTCGGCCTTGAGGTCTTCCAGCTTGCCGACCTTGCCCGGAGCCCCCACGCCAAGGATTAAGACTTTTGTCTTTTCATCGGTGCCAACGGTCACTTCCTTGCGCTCGGCTCCTCGCTGCCTCACCCTGAGGACCACGTTCTTGCCATCGACCTTGACGACCGTGCCGCTCAGGCTTCTGGAGGTCGCCGCAACCATGAGGCCGGCGGGCTTCGTGTCCCTGGCCGGCATCGCAATCGTACTGACCCTCATGTCAGGCTTCAGGTCTGTCAGCTTGCCGGGTTCATAGTCCACGTTGAACTCTGTCTTGTCGTCGGTGGCCACGGTCACTTCCCTGGGCTCGCCTCCCCTCTGCCTGACACTGACGATCAGCTTCTTCCCATCCACCTTCACCAGCCTGCCCATCACACGCGACGGGACGGACGCAGGCTTGGTCGCCGGACTGTTGCCGTGGCACAGTGCTGCTCCCATCACGCTGAAGGCAATTCCTGCTGCCGATAGCATTCTGAGCTTCTTCATAGCGACGTCCCCTTCTTGATGTCCACGCTGTAGAGCCTCGGGCAGCAGCGAACGCCACGGCAATCGCGACGTGCCCTTCGCGCCCCAGACGCTCAATGTGCCTATGCATGATTATATGGCCCCGGGGCAACAACGCTAGCATGAACCATGTGCAGCGAACGCCTTGTGAAGCGGCCAATAGCGGCGGCCCGCGCGTGAATTGCACGCAGGCGGTGGGAGATTTGCCCGTGACACGAGGCCGGCGGCGCGCACAATACCTGGCCATGGATAAGGAAGACGATTCACCCAGCAATCCGAGCGACCTGGCCGACCAGCCGGCGGCGGGCGAGGATGCCTGCCCGGTCCGTGAGATCACGCTCGCCCAGGAGATCATCGACAACCTGCCGTACGCCGTGATGGTCCTGCTCGGCTCGGCGATTCTGCTGATCGGCCTGGGGGCGTGGCGCTGGGCCGCCGGCGGGGCATACTTCGCCTACGGGCTGGTCGGGATGCTGTGGATCATCGTGTTCCTCTGCCCGCACTGCCAGTTCTTCGACACCCGGCTGTGCCCCTGCGGCTACGGACGGATCGCCGCGAAGCTGCGGTCGAGGCAGGACGGCGACCGCTTCGCCGAAAAGTTCCGCAGGCACATCCCGGTAATCGTTCCCCTGTGGCTGATCCCCCCCGCCGCCGGCGTGATCGTCCTCGTCCGCCAGTTCTCGGCCGCGGTGCTGGTGCTCGTCGTGGCCTTCGCGATCAACTCGTTCCTGATCCTGCCGCTGGTGTCGAGAAAGTACGGCTGCGCGCGCTGCCCGCAGAAGGAGTCCTGCCCCTGGATGGGCCGCGGCGCCCGCTGACCCCGCCGCTCAGCGCTTCGGCTTCTTCCACGCGGCCTTCATCTTCCGCATCTCGGGCGTGACCCTCACCGGCTTGCCCGGGCACTGGTTCTTCTTCTCATACAGCCAGTTGCCCTGGTTGTCGCGCAGCACGGGCATCCGCCTGGCGACGGCCGGCGGGCGGGCGACGGGCGCGGGCCTGGCCGCGTACCAGTACGCCACCGACGACATCTCGTTGCACAGGTGGTTGCCGTGGCCGTGCTCGATCGTCACCTTGATCTCCCGCGTGAACCGCACCGGGTTCTCCAGGTGCAGCACGTAGCTGGTCTGGTAGCCGCCGGTGTTCGACTCGTGGATCGACGAGCCGTTCCGCAGGAAGGCGTTGGGCTGCATGCCCCAGGCCTGGTTGAGGTAGTCCTCGCTGCCGGTGCCGTGCAGGTCGGGCGGCCACTTGTAGCCGTCAACCCAGATCATGTCGTCGCCCTCGCCCCACCAGGTGCCCTGGAAGTTGGTCACCGAGAGGTTGCATCCGATGTAGTGGCCCCGCCCCTTGGTCTGGAGGATGAGGTAGTTGTTGTCCCAGGCCAGGCGGGCCTTGTTGGCGATGTCGGCCTGGGGGGTGTTGACGCGGATCTCGTGGCCCCAGCCGCCGAAGGGATTGGCGCGGCGGAACTCGGCGTGGAAGTAGCCCATCTCCTCGCCCCGCGGCTCGTCGAAGGTCTCGTAATCGACGTAGAAGTACTGCCCGTGGTCCTCGCCGCTCTCGTTGATCAGCTCCACGACGGCCCGCTCGCGGAACGGCATGGGGGCGTAGCAGTTCAAGGCGCAGCCCTGGTTGAACTGGTTGTTGCGGCTCGTCGAGGCGGTGAAGAGCTGCGACTGGAAGGAGTTGACGATCTCGTGGCCGAGGCAGAAGAAGTCGCCCAGCGGCACGAGCACGCTGGGGCGTTTGGCCCCGTCCCAGGTGATCTTCAGCAGGCAGCGTCGGTAGTGGCTGCCCTGGGTCATCCAGATGTGCCTGATCGCCCCGGGCCCCTTGATGTCGGCCAGCACGGCCGATGAGCCGGCGGGGATCTTCCAGGAGTCGCGGTTCCTTCCCGTCGTGTCCCAGGACGAGAAGCGGGCGGTCTTGCGATTTCGGATCAGCGGAAGTTCGTCCAGCATGCCTTACTCCTTCGGCCCATGAGGCGAGGCTCACTCGGCGAAGATCATGGTCGGATACTGCGGCCTCGGGTGGAAGTCGATCGTGGGCAGCGGCACGCAGGTGGACAGCTCCTGCTTGCCGCCGTAGCGCTTGGAAAGGTCGCAGCGGGCAACGATGAACTTCCACGCCTCACCGCCCTTGGGCGGCGAGTTGCCCCCGAACTTGAGGGCCTTCCACGGTATGGCCATCACCATGCGGAAGCACTCGTCGTTGTCCTTGCTGTTGTTGACCGTGCCCTTGACGCCGGCCGCCGTGGGCGCGCCGGATTCCCACGCCGCGCGAGTCTCGTACCTCGTGTGCCGCCCCAGGGGGATCTCCAGGTCCAGCAGGGCGCCGGCGGGGCTTACCTCGAACTCGTAGTACCCCCCTCCGCCCGGGGGAAGCAGGAACAGCTCCACCACGTCCTCGACCCACAGCCGGGCGGCGGGGCCCTTCAGGGTCGCGATCAGGTCCACGTCGTAGGCGACGGCCTTGAGGTACAGGTTGCTGTCGTCCCAGAGCATCCGGGCGACCGTGCGGGACTGCGGGGCCTTGCGGGCGATCGGGACGAAGAAGTCCCGGATGATCATCGCGTGCTTCCACTCCTCGGGATGATCCTTCCCGTCGATGGTGATCGGCCCGGCGGCCCTTCGGCAGATGTAAGGCGACTTGCCGTCCCAGACGTTCTCCGGGCGGACGGGCACGGGCCCCTCCGGGGCGGCGCAGCCCATGCCCGCAGACAGCGCGAGCAAGGCAGCCGTCAGCAGCTTTCGCTTCGGCATGGCGATCAAGCTCCTACTCGGTGGAATCGTCTTTCAGGAACGGGCGCATGGTATCCGCCGGCAATCGGGGGTGCAATGGCTCAGCGCGGCCAGAGGGTCATTGTCCGGCCCGCTCGGGCACAGCCACCACCAGCTGCTTCACCGTCTGCTCCACCCAGGTCCAAAAAGCCTCTTGCCGATCCTGCCCCGTCAGTGGTACATCAACGTCTGTGTTCATTGGGTGCGTCTCCTTTCATTCTCTTGGTCGAGAAGAAGGATACGTACCCAACTTTTTGGGCCATGTCATCCGGCTTCCGCTACGGCTCGCTACGCTCGGCCTCCACTACGCCGGATGACACGAACACCCGAACACGAACTTACACACAATTAGTTACACCACTAGCCGGTTCTGCCAACCTGCGGTGGTTGCGTCTCCGCCGGCGGTGTGTAAGGTGTTGTACCCATGAACTTCGTGATTTTCATGCCCGACGAGATGCGTGCCGAGTCGGCGGGGATTTACGGGCACCCGCTGGCCCGGACGCCGAACCTGGAGAGGCTCGCGGGCGAGGGGGCGCGTTTCGACGCCTGCTACGCCCAGCACCCGGTCTGCTCGCCGAGCCGGTGCAGCATGTTCACCGGGTGGTACCCGCACGTCGCTGGCCACCGGACGCTGTGGCACCTGCTCCGCCCGCACGAGCCGAACTTGCTGCGCTACATGACGGGCGCCGGCTACGACGTCCGCTGGTACGGCAAGAACGACCTGCTGGCGGCGGAGAGCTTCGCGGGATCGGTAGCCGAGGCCTGGCACCCGGGGCGCCCGAACGTCGGTCCCCTGCTACGGACCGGCCCGGACGACCCGCTGTACGACAGCTTCCTCGCCCGACCGTTCGGCGGCGACGGCGGCGAGACCGGCGACGCGCTGTGCGTGAAGCGCGGCATCGAGTTCATCCGCGGCCCGCACGAAAAACCGTTCATGCTGTACCTGCCGCTGACGCTACCTCACCCGGCCTACTCCGCCCCGCAGCCGTGGCACGACATGTACCGCGGCGAGGACCTGCCGCCGCTGCGCCCGCCGGAGACTGCCGGCAAGCCGATCTTCCACGAACTGATCCGCCGCACCCGCCGGCTGGACGGGCTCTCCGACGACCACTTCCGGCGGATCTCGGCCGTGTACCTGGGCACGATCAGCTACGTGGACCACCTGCTGGGTGAGCTGCTCGCCGCCCTCGACGAGACCGCCCTGGCGGACCAGACGTGCGTGATCTTCACCGCCGACCACGGCGACTGGGCGGGCGAATACGGGCTGGTGGAGAAGTGGCCCTCGGCCCTGGACGACTGCATCGTCCGGGTACCGCTGGTGATCCGCCTGCCCGGAGCCGCGGCCGGGCACGTGGTCGATACGCCGGTGGAGCTTTTCGACGTCATGGCGACGGTGATGGACCTGGCGGGCGTGGAGGCCCGGCACACGCACTTCGCCCGCTCGCTGGCGGCGCAGCTCGGCGGGGCGCCGGGCGAGGCCGACCGGGCAGCCTTCGCCGAGGGCGGCTACGACCCCCACGAGCGACACTGCTTCGAGGGACGCGACGAGGGCGACCACGCCGGCATGACCCCCGACAACATCTACTATCAGAAGTGCCGACTGCAGCAGACGCACCCGGCGAGCGCGTGCCGGTCGGCGATGATCCGCACGGCCACGCACAAGCTCATCTACCGTACTGCCGACGCGTGCGAGCTGTACGACCTGGCCTCCGACCCGCGCGAGCTGCACAACCTCCACGGCCAGGCTTCCGCGGCCGGAGTGCAGCGGGAGCTGGAGACGCGGCTGCTGGAGCTCTTCGCCGGCACCTCCGACGTCGTGCCCATGGACGAGGACCCGCGCGGGCTGCCGAAGGGAGGCTACCGCCAGGGCGGCTGAGGCGTTTCGCGCATGACATTTGCGGACCCACCGGCTAAGCTGCCCGGGGCACGCCGCAGATTGACCCGTGCGAGGCTGTGCGAGCGGAAAGGATACCCCCATGAGCGAGGGACCGACGATCCTGGTTGTCGGGTCGATCAACATGGACCTGGTGGTCCGCTCCCCACACATTCCCGCCCCGGGCGAGACGGTGCTGGGCGAGGGCTTCGCCACGGCGCCGGGCGGCAAGGGCGCCAACCAGGCGGTGGCCATCGCCCGCCAGGGCGCCAAGTGCATCTTCCTCGGTCGGGTGGGGAGCGACGAGTTCGGCAAGACGCTGCTGGCCGGCATGAGCGGCGAGGGCATCAACTGCGAGAACGTCCTGACGACCCCCGAGGCCGCAACCGGTGTGGCCGTGATAATCGTGGACGCCAAGGGGGAGAACTCCATCGTGGTCGCCTCCGGCGCCAACTACATGGTCACGCCCGACGACGTGTACCACCGGGCGGCGCTGTTCGACGAGGCTTCCGTGGTGGTGCTCCAGTTGGAGTTGCCTCCGCCGACGGTGCTGGCGGCTCGTAAGCTGGCGACCCGCCACGGGTGCAAGGTGGTGCTCGACCCGGCCCCGGCGCCGCCGTCGCTGCCGCCGGAACTGTGCGAAGTGGACGTGATCACCCCCAACGTCTCGGAGGCGGAGATCATCACCGGCAAGAAGGCCGACGATAAGGACGAACGGGTGGACAAACTGGTCGCCTCGGACCTGATCGCCTGCGGGGCGAAGGCGGCCGTGCTGAAGCTCGGCGCCCGCGGCTCGCTGGTGCTCACCGCCGACGGGCAGATCGAGAAGATCAAGCCCTACAAGGTTGACATCGTTGACACGACCGCGGCCGGGGACGCCTTCACCGCCTCGCTGGCGGTCGGCGTGGCGCGGGGGCTGTCGCTGCCTGAGGCCGCCCGCATAGCCAACGCCGCCGGGGCGCTGGCCTGCACTGGGTTCGGCGCCCAGCCGTCGATGCCGACAGGCGTCGAGATCAAGATGCTCATGGACGACCAGAGCCCGTGAGAGGGCCCGCCGACCGGGAGTGAGAAATGCCTGTCGCCACAAAAGACGCCAAGTCGCTGCTGAAGCGTGTGCTGGACCTTGCCGGGGAGCTGCTCGAGGCCGATCGGATCGCCCAGGCCAAGCGCCGCCAGGCCGACGTTTTCGCCTGGCGCGAAGGCGATTACCTGCCGATCGTCTTCGGCGCCCCCGTCCAGGAGGCCGAGGGCCTGCCCGAGTTCGACTGGGCCGAGCAGTTCGCCGACCCCGCCGCCAGCCTGTACATGCAGATCAGGAACGAAATCCTGCCGGCGGCGGCGGCCGGGTGCGACTTCGTCCCGACCGTCCGCGCCGACACCGGCGTGATCAACGGACCCAGCGTCCTCGGGGCCCCTTACGACGTGCCGGCCCACACCAAGCCGGTCATCAACGCCCACGTTCCCCGGGCGGAGCTGGCGGTCTTCGAGGTGCCCGACGACATCACCGCCCTGGGGGTCGTGCCCACCATGGTCGAGCACACGCACCACCACCTCGCCGCACTGGACGAGGCGGGGCTCAGCAAGCTCGTCGGCGTGCGGCACTGCGACCTGCAGGGCCCGTTCGACATCGCCGCCCAGGCACGCGGGCACGACGAGACCTTCCTCGACATGTACGTTGACCAGGACTTCTTCCATGCGCTGATGGAGAAGAGCCTGGACATATTCGTCAAGCTGGCGCGCCTGTCCAAGACGCTCGCCGGCGACCCCATCGACAGCGGGCACGCGAACGAATACTGGATGGACACCGGCTCGGTCCGCCTCTGCGACGACAGCGGCATCCTGGTCTCGGCCGAGATGTTCGCCGAGCTGCTGGCGCCATACGTCGGAAGGGCGCTGGAGCCCTTCGGCGGGGGGTGGATCCACTACTGCGGCGGCATCCCCGACGGAAACCGCCCCGAGGGGCTGCACCTGCACGAGATATACTGCGCCATCCCCAAGATGCGCGGGCTGCAATTCACCACCGGCGGCGACTGGCCGGGCGAGATAAAGAAGGTCGTCGACCGGAAGGTCGCCTGCCTCGGCAGCCTGCCGAGAGGCGCCGGCGAGCCGCTGGACGAGTACTTCCGCCGCGTCCTGGCCCTCTGCGACGGACGAAGGGGAATGATCTTCCACGCCCCCGTCGCCCACGACGAAACCCGCGCCGCCATGGAAACCTGGCACCGCGCCCAGGACGAGATATTCGCCTGACGCCCCCCTGGCACTCAGCTCAGGGCTATTTACCCAAGGCCTTGGCCAGATATACCCGCAGCGGGCATTGGCAGAAGTAAGTTGAGCCGAAGGACAGGGCGAACGTGCACTTTGAGGGGCTGTCCTCAAGACATTC
The DNA here is from genome assembly GCA_965602635.1 of uncultured Planctomycetales bacterium. Classification (GTDB taxonomy): domain Bacteria; phylum Planctomycetota; class Phycisphaerae; order SM23-33; family SM23-33; genus CBFCZU01. Next base: position 10,311 of record CBFCZU010000073.1, read on the forward strand.
GAGGAAGCTGTCGAGTCCGAAATCCCGCGCCTTGCAGAGACGTTCAAAGCCGGAATCCGCGCACTCGAACTTCTTCGGGCACTCCATGCCCGCCATCAATTCTTCAATCTTCTTTCTTTCCTCTTCCGTCATCGCTTCCTCAGCATAGAGCGCCGTCGAAGCTTCCGCAAGATCGCCGGCGACCGACAGTCCGGCCCGGATCACCTTCACACTTGCTCGGCGCGGACGGTCAGCGTCGCATCCACGGGGGTCACCAGGCGAATGCAATAGACGTCGGGTCGGCGGATGGCCTCGCCGCAGCTTATCTGCGTCAGGTCATGCTCGGCCGAGCCGGGGCCGACGCGGAGGACGTGGTCGCGGCCGCGGACGACAAGCTCGCCGGAGTTGAGGAACGTCTTGCCGGTGGTCTCGTCGGGCTCGACCTCGCCGGCCGGCTCGATCGCCTCGGCCAGGCGGATCAGCAGCGCCACCTCGATCGGCACTCGCGGACAGCCCTCCGTGCGGAGGCGCAGGCTCAGCGCGTCGGCCTCGCAGGCGACCTCCAGGCTCATCGTCAGCTCGGCGCTGACGAATACCCGCCGCTTGAAGCCGTCCCGGCTGCGCCAGTCGCCGCCCGGCAGCCTGTCGGGCCCGGGGCCGAAGTACTCGCAGCGGTGATGCGAACGGAGCGAGTACCGCCCGCCGGCCCCATCGATGCCCTCGGCGAGGAACTGCCCGCGGGGGGCGAACCCCGCGGCGATCCGCACGCCCAGCTCGGGCCCGGAGCCGAAGCACATGGCCAGCACGTCCGCGCTGCCGGCCATGAGCGTCAGGCTCTGCGTGCCGGCCCGGCGGCGGAGGACGCCCACGCCGTCGAAACGCTTCTCGTACTCGGCGGGCAGGGGCTCGGGCGCCGGGACAGGGCGCTCGCCCGCCTCGCGGAAATAACGCAGCCACTTCGCCAGGCGGCCGAGCCTGCGGCCCCCGCCGCCCATCCGCTTCAGCCCCAGCTCGGCGGCAGCAAGGAACCGCCCGTCGCCGCGCATCAGCGCCCGATACCAGTACAGCAGCAGGTAGTGCTCGACCCCCACGGCCTGGTCGCGGTCCTGCCGCCGCGAGTAGTCGGTCACCAGCGTGCCGTCGGGGTGAAGCAACCAGAGCATGTGCTCGAGGTTGCGGTCGGCGTAGTCGATGTACTCGTCGCGGCCTAGGGCCCGGCCGATGAGGATCAGGGCCAGGTCGCAGACGTAGTTGTAGCAGCCGGTGGAGCGTTCGGAGAACTCGCCGTCGGCGTCGATGTCGATTCCCTCGTCGAGGTAGCGCTGCGCCTCCGCCCGCCAGCTTTCGTGCGGCCAGAGGCGGTCGGCCAGGAGCAGCGCCGAGGCCGCTTTCCAGCGATGGTTGGGCGTGTGGACCCCGCCGCGGGCGATGCCGTCGCAGGCGGGCACGATCACCCGCTCGAGCCGCCCCAGCAGCTCCCCCAGGCGGTCGGACGGCTCGGCGGCGGCCCGCAGCACCTCGCAGAGCGGCACCAGGTCCTCGACGAGGAAGGCGGTGTCCGGCGGGGAGTGCAAGTTCGACTGACTCAGGTCGATGAACCCGTCTTCGTGCTGGAATGCGGCCAGGGCGTCGGCGGCCTGCACCAGCCGCCGCCACAGCGCCTCGTCGCCCCGCCGCGGGCTGTCGGGGTCGAAGCAGGCGATGGCCAGCCTTTCGACCGCCGCGCGGCAGGCGTGGGCCCCGCCCCGATGCCAACGGGCCTTGGGGTCAGGAATTTCCACCTCCCCGGCAGAGGCGGCCATGGCCTCGACCGCCCGCCGGCAGAAACCCTCATAGTCGTGCAACAGCGATTCGCTCATGGCACACCTTCACGCACCCTCTACTCGACCCGGACAATGTCAAAGCAGCGGCGCATTATCTGCGCTGCCGACGCGGTGGGAAGGCCTTTGGGCCGCGACGGGGCAATTTGCTTTGCCAAGGCCGGCCACTGATCTTAGCCTTGCGCTTCGCCAGCGGGCAAATGCAGTGGAGGCGAACCGATGCCGGGTCCGATAACAATACAGATATGCCGCAAGGCCGGCTGCGATGACATCCCCTTGCCGCGGTATATGTCTGCCCACGCGGCCGGGATGGATCTGTGCGCCGCCTGCGAGCAGGACTTGACGATCGCCCCCGGCGAGGTCAAGGCCGTCGGCTGCGGGTTCTTCATGGCCCTGCCCGGCGGCCACGAGGCGCAGATACGCCCGCGGAGCGGGCTGGCGCTGAACCACGGCATCACCGTTGCCAACGCGCCGGGCACGATCGACGCCGACTACCGCGGCGAGGTGTGCGTGATCCTGGGCAACGCCGGGCGCGAGCCGTTCGTTGTCACGCGCGGCATGCGGATCGCCCAGATGGTCATCGCGCCGGTGCTGACCGCGACCGTCGAGCAGGTCGATCAGCTCGACCAGACCGCTCGCGGCGCCGGCGGATTCGGACATACGGGAACCTAGCGGCGCAGTGCCCGCCGCGCCGGGTGTCGCCATGGGCAAGGAAGCCAAGAAGACCAAGCCGCCACGCAAGAAGCCGAGCCGGTCGCCCCCGCCGCCCAAGGAACGCCCGCCCTGGTGGCGGTTCGTCAGGTACTGCCTGGTGCTGCTGCTGGCCGGGGGCGCGGCGCTGGCCTGGCTGAGCGTGCTGACCTTCAGCCCGGCTGATCCGTCCCCGTCGAACAACGTCTGGCCGCCTCAACCGGTCCGCAACGCCGGCGGCGTGGCCGGGGCATACCTGGCATACGCCCTGCTCTACTGGCTCGGCGACGGGGCGTACATGCTGCTGGGCTTCGCGACGATAGCCTCGGCCTTCATGCTGCTGGGCGGGCGGATCGCCGACTGGCCATGGCGGCTTGTCGGGCTGGCGCTGATGGTCACCGCCACCTCGGCGGCGGTGCACATCCTCCAGCGGTCGGGGGCACAAGAGACGATCGAGCACAGCGGCGGGATACTGGGCGTGGCCTGCGGGCAGCTCCTGCTGGGGGCCTTCTCGCACACCGGATCGTGGGTGGTCCTGCTGGTGGTCTTCGGCGTGTCGGTGATGCTGGTGGCCGACAACCTCATCCTGAGGCTGCCGCGGGTGGGGCGAAAGCTCTGGCAGCGGCGGGCGGACCTGGCGGCGATCGTGGCCGAGGCCCGCCAGAAGCGCCAGGCGAGCGAACTGCCGACGGTCTCGGCCAGGCCCAGGGCGGCGCCGTCGGCGACGGCCAGGAAGCAGCTCTCCGACCGCCCCGACCGGCAGCGGAAGGACGTTGGACCGCCCTTGCCGCTGGCGCCGATGCCCGCGCCCCGGGCGGCGGCGACCCCCGCCTCGGGCAAGCCCGCCCGGGCAAAGCCCGCGCGCCAGGACGAGCCCGGACTCTATGAGATGCCAAAACTCGACCTGCTGGCCGAGCCCACCGGCGGGTACCTCGAAATCCAGGAGGCCGCCGCCGAGGAAAAACGAGCCATCCTCCAGCAGACCCTCGACGACTTCGGCGTGGACGCCCAGGTCGTCGGGCACCAGACCGGCCCGGTGATCTCGCTCTTCGAGATGGCGCTGGCCCCGGGCGTTAAGGTCAACCAGGTCCGCACACTCGCCCCGGACATCGCCCGCGCCCTGGCCGTGCCGGGGGTGCGCGTGGTCAGCCCCCTGCCCGGGCGCGACACGGTGGGCATCGAGGTGCCCAACCTGGACAAGGAGATCGTCCGGCTGAAGGAACTGATGAGCCTCGCGCCCGACGCGCCCGAGCGGATGCAGGTGCCCCTGTACCTCGGAAAGGACGCCGCCGGCAGGCCCATCGTCGCCGACCTGGCGGCCATGCCGCACATGCTCATGGCCGGCACCACGGGCTCGGGAAAGAGCGTCTCCATCAACGCCATCATCTCTGCCATGCTCATGACGCGCAGGCCCGAGGACCTAAGGCTCATCCTGGTGGACCCGAAGATGGTCGAGATGACCGCCTTCGAGAACATCCCCCACCTGCTCTGCCCCATCGTCAACGACATGCGCAAGGCCGAGGACGTCCTCGAATGGGCCACCGCCAAGATGGACGAGCGCTACGAGCTGCTCAAGGAGGCCGGCGTCAGGAACATCGTCGGATACAACCGCCTCGAGGCCGAGGAAATCTACAAGCGCTTCGGCGCCCACACCGACGAGGAAAAGGCCCAGATCGTCACCCACATGGCATACTACGTCATCATCATCGACGAGCTGGCCGACCTGGTGATGACCAGCTCCAAGGAGGTCGAGGGGCACATCATCCGCATCGCACAGAAGGCCAGGGCCATCGGAATCCACCTCATCCTGGCCACCCAGAGGCCCTCGGTCAACGTCGTCACCGGGCTGATCAAGTCCAACATGCCCTGCCGGATCAGCTTCCGCGTCGCCAGCCGCCAGGAGAGCCGCATCGTGCTCGACCAGAACGGCGCCGAGGTGCTGCTGGGCGAGGGCGACATGCTCTTCCTCCAGCCCGGCACCAGCCACCTGGCCCGGGCCCAGGGGACCTACGTGGACGATGCCGAGGTGCGGTCCCTGGTCCAGCACGTCTGCGCCGTCGGCAAGGCGGCGTACGACGACGAGCTCGTCCGGCTGCAATCGGCCTCAGGGGAGTTCGACTCGGCCGAGCGAGACGACCTCTTCGACCAGGCCGTCGCGATCGCCCTTGCCAGCAAGCGAGGAAGCGTCTCCCTGCTCCAGCGAAGGCTTCAGATCGGCTACAGCCGCGCCAGCCGGATCGTGGACCAGATGGCCGACGCGGGCATCCTGGGCGACTACAAGGGCTCCCAGGCCCGGGAATGCCTCATGACCCTGGAGGACTGGGAGACGTTCAAGGCGTCTGTCGAGGCCGACCAGACCGGGCAATCCGCCCTGGACGGCACGCCGACCTCCGCCTGACCGCGTCGGGTCCGCAGCCGCCCCCTGCCTCATATCGATAAGGCCTCGCCCGCCAATTCTTTACGATTTACAGGCCGTCGCGAGGCCCCAGCCTTACCGGCCCGTTGCAGCCCGCCAATGTCAGTATCACCTTACGACGCAAGAACTTACGCCCACCAGGCCGCCCCCGCGTCCTGCCCGGACGGGTGCCAAGGGGGTGTGCCTGGGACAAACACCCGATCTTGCGTCGCTTTTTTCCCCGCATCCCCCAGATTGGGCTGGACAAGATCGGCAAAGCGCGGTATAAAGAGCGTTAGAGTCTCGGAGGTTTGCACCTAAAGAAAGCACAAGTCCCCCAACCCCTGGGCTGTAGTTTGCAGTAAGCAAGAGCGGAGTGGGAAGCATTCACAAAGAGTGCAGCAGTCAGCTTAGAAGGAGGTACGTAATGCGGAAATACCTTGTTGTAGCAACGATTTTGAGCCTAGCTTCTCTAGCGGGAGCGACGCCCACGTACACCGCCGCTTGGGCTGACCTGGGCGGTGGCCTCTACGGCCACACGTTCACGGTCGATAACAGCGGGGCGGCTGCTTCGGCCTGGTTTGTCGAGATGGACTGGTCGGGCGCCCCGGCGGGCGAACTCCCGGCAGGGGCCGTCGCCGGAAGTCTCATCAACCAGGTAAAGGTCTTTGGCGTGGTCGTAGTTGACGAGGAGGCTGATGCGATCAGTTACCACGATCCTAATCCTCCCGCCAGCTATGACATGGCCCTGGATACCTGGGTCATGGACGAGTTCTGCAACGCGTTTCAGGGCGGCACCCCGACCGAAGCAGCGAACTTGTATCAAGTCCAGTCGGGTACCGCATCTGGGCTTCAGTACATTACTGTTGACCATGCCTACATCGTCTCCGACGGCTCAGTCAAGTTCACCGGTAGGCTGGGCGTTGGTCTGACGAATCCGACGTGGACGAACGTGAGCGGGTATTCGGTCGTCCCCGAGCCGGCGACAATGCTGCTGCTGGGCATCGGCGCCCTGGGGCTGGCTATCCGCAAGCGTCGCTAGTACCCCGCCGGAAGACAACTGAATAGACGATTTCAGCCCTGGTCGGGTGACGCCCGACCAGGGCTTGCTTTCTGCGCTGCCGTTGGGCTCCGACGCCGCGGCAGTCGCGGACCGGAAGAGACACAAGCCTCCGCCGTGAAGTGCCTTGTATCGACACCTGCCCGCGAGGCGTGCCGAGGATCCGCCAATCGCCCGCACGCATGCGGCCATAAGTCACTTCGCCAAATGAGCTTCAGCTCACCTCGCCGTGCCGGGCCAGTCGTTGCAGGCCCCCCGCCGACGGACCCGAGCAATCAAATTTTTGCCCATTCGCCCGGAATGTGTCTGGACTAAATCGGCCTTGCGCGGTATAAAGGTAATGCTCAGTAACGATCGCTTAATTAGCCAAAGCTCCAACCCCTGAGTCGCACTGTGCAGTAACGTTAAGTTTGTGTTCTTGCTCACGGCCAAGAGCCCATAACCCAAGGGCTCGGCTAACGGAAAAGGAGGTAACCTGTTATGAAAAAGTACTTTGCTGCTCTGGCGGTTCTCGGTATTGCCGCAGTGGCAGCGGCCGCCCCGCTCTACACCTACACTTGCAACCCTCTCGGCGGCGGCCTTTACGGGCACAGCTTTACGGTCGATAACACCGGACAGCCCACCTCGGCCTGGTTCGTGGAGATGGAATGGCACGGCGCCAGCGGGGCAGAGGTGCTGGTCCAGCCCGGCACGTTGATCAACCAGGTAAAGGTGTTCGGCGCGGTCGTAGTTGACGAGGAGCCTGACGCGATCAGTTACCACGATCCTACTCCTCCCGCCAACTATGACATGAATCTGGACACCTGGGTCAGGGCGGAGTTCTCCTTTGCGTTTCAGGGTGGTACACCGACCGAAGGGCCGAACTCCTACATCGTCCAGTCGGGTACGGACGCGGGCGCGACGTTCATCACGGCACCCCACGCCTACATCGTCTCCGATGGTGACGTTGCCTTCAGCGGCAGGCTTGGCGTCGGTGCGGGCACCCCGGTCTGGGAGCCGGTCAGCGGCACTTCCCCGGTTCCTGAGCCGGCGACACTGCTGCTGCTGGGTCTTGGTGGCCTGGGCGCTATCATCCGCCGCAGGCGGTAGTGCCTAGCTGCAACAAGCTGAGAACTGAATTGAGCTAACAACGCCCTGGTCGGGCGCGATCCCGGCCAGGGCTTGCTCATGCGCCAAAGTCTCTCTCCGCGAATGAGTTAAGGGAAGTCCTGTACCGGACCGCCCGCCAAGACCCCGCCGCCTGTCACCGATTCGACCACCGACGGACCTCCGCGGATCGCCAGGCCGGCCTTTGGCCCTGGCTTCGTCACGTCTGCTTTTTCCAGGGCGGAAAGTGTTAGGCGGAATCGCCTGGCGGTGGTATAATCTCAGTTGACGGGGCAACGGGAGTTCCGTCCCATTCTTTTTGCCAGTTCGCGTAGAGTTCTAGCC
>CBFCZU010000074.1:0-17634 GCA_965602635.1 uncultured Planctomycetales bacterium
TAGGCGCAGCAGCCGCACTCGCAGCAGGCGGTGATGTGGTACCGCCTGGCCAGGTCCCAGTCGCTCGCCCTGGCGGCCAGGGCTATCCTCGTCGGCACGAGGTTCAGCGGGCAGACGTCCACGCACCGCCCGCAGCGGACGCAGGCGGTCTCTTCGGCCTTCCGGACCTGCCCTGCCGTCAGGACGACCACGCCCGATGCGCCCTTGGTGACGGGCACGTCGAGGTCGCCCAGTGCGAAGCCCATCATCGGCCCGCCGGAAATGACGCGTGCGGCATCGGCGGTCAGCCCGCCGCAGCAGGCGATCAGCTCGGCGTAGCTGGCGCCGACGGGCGCCAGGAGGTTCTTGGGCGTGACGACGCCCTCGCCGGTGACGCAGATGATCCGGTGGGTGAGGGGCTTTTTCCGCACCACTGCCCTGGCGACGGCGGCAGCGGTGGCGACGTTTATCACCACGACGCCGACGTCCAGCGGCAGGGCGCCCGTGGGCACCTCCATGTCCATCACGGCGGGGATGAGCTGCCGCTCGCCGCCCATGGGGTATTGCGTGCGGACGGCGGCGACCTCGATTCCCGTCCCGCCCGCGGCGGCGCGCATCCGCTCGACGGCCCGGGGCTTGTTGTCCTCGATGACGACGATGACCCGCTCGGCCCCCGCCGCCCGCGCCGCGATGAGCGCCCCGGTGACGATCGGCTCGGGCGCCTCGACCATCAGGCGGTAGTCGGCGGTGAGGTACGGCTCGCACTCACAGCCGTTGACCAGCAGGGCCTCCAGCGGGCGCTGCGGGTTGGACTTGAGCTTCACGTGAGTGGGAAACGCCGCTCCGCCCATCCCCACCAGCCCGGCGTCGCGGACGGCCTGGACGATCTGATCGGGCGCGTGGGCGTCGAGGCCGGTCGTGGGCCAGTCGCCGCCGTAGGTGTCGTCCCAGAGCGCCCGGGCGATGAGGCTTTGCTCCGCCGCGGCGGCGATGGGGACGGCCTGGACGTGCCGCCCGTTGGGCAGCGTGGTGGCCGTGACAGCCCCGGCCGTGCCGTCAACCGAGGCGTGAACCGGCGCGGCGACGAACGCCTGCGCGTTGCCCACGATCTCGCCGATGGCCACCTCGGCGCGGGACTTGACGACCGCCTCGCAGGGCGCCCCGATGTGCTGCTGCAGCGCAATCAGCACCGACTCGGGCGTCGGCAGAACCTCCACAGCCGCCTCGGAGGCCAGTTGCTTCTTGCCGTCGGGGTGGACGCCGCGAGCGAAGCTGCCCTTTCCGGCAATCCCGCTCGTGCCGACCGCGCTCATGACAGACCCCTTCGCCGCCTGGCCGCCCAGGCCACGACCGCGACCGCGCCGGCAGTCGCAGCCCCGGCCGCAACCGCGGCGATGAACCGCGCCACCTGCCCGGGGACCGCCACCGCGGCTACGATTGCCGCGGCTATCGGCGCCAGGAAGCAGCCGGCCGCCCAGGCCGCCAGGGCGCCGCCCGAGAGCCCGCGCGCGTCGCCGCCCGCCTGCTGGCACTGATCGCCAGGCGAGCACCCGCGGCAGGATGACTTGTCGTCGCCGTTCACTAATTCGGCGGGCAAGGCCCGCAAAAAGCACCTGAGAAGGCAGATACGTTACCCTCGCGCCGCCCGCCGGGCAAGGGCATTCCGCCGGCGCCCTACGCGGGGCGCATCCGCGGGAACTCGCCCTCGGGGTTGCCCGTAACCTCGTGCAGCAGCGTCATGAACATGCACAGCGCCGGGAAAGTCACCAGCGGCTGGAGGCCGTGGTCGCCGTTGGGAAAGTACCGGCCCTGCTCCAGCAGCGGCGGGACCTTGGAGAGAATCTCCCAGGCTATGCGATCCTCGTTGCCCTCGTTGACCGACTCCTTCTCCAGCCAGCCCATGAGGATGAACTCCCCGTGGCGCCGGCGCAGCTCGAACAGGTCGTTGCCCGCCTTGACCTCGAAGGGGTACAGGGCGTTGAGCCCGCACTCGGCCAGCAGATCGACCAGCTCCATGACGTTTCCGTCGCAGTCCACCGTCGCCATCTCGGCGGCGCAGTCGCGGGCGACGGCGGCCACCTCGCGATACGACGGCGAGCAGAACTCGCGGAAGTGGTCCGGGCCGATCAGCAGCCCGTGGTTGTAGCACATGTCCTCCCAGCATCCGACGGTCTCCGGGCGGAGGCGCTCGATCAGCGGGAAGACGTACGTCCGCCGGTGCCAGGCGAAGTAGTCGATGATCTCGTGGGCCAGGTCCGGGTCGTCGTACAGCACGGTGCAGGCGCGCTGCGGGCCCATGAGGCTGCGCATCGACCCCCATGTCCCGCCCGCTCCGACGGCCAGGGGCTTGTCGCGGTCGTCGAAACGGCGGCAGTTCTCCTCGATCCGCTCCGCCGGCCAGAGCGGCCCGGGCGTGACGCCGTCGCGATAAAACTCCCAACTGGCGCGGTCGCGGACGTCGTAGGAGACGAACTCCGGCATGATGTAGGTGATGTCGTTGTCGATAACCTGGCGGGTTACCGCCCCGGTCTCGGACTCGATGATCTCGAACTCGCCCTCGACGCGCGTTTCGGTCTTGAACCCCCTGGCCGCGTCGGCGGGGAAGAAGTCGATCCCGATCGGCTGGGTCGTGCCCCAGTATCGGCACCACTTCTCGGTCGAGTCGCTGCGCCCGAGCCTGTGGCAGCCGTCCACCCAATCGGGCATGCCGGTGGCCACCAGCCTCTCGTGGGTCTTGGCCATCGCCCCGCCCGACATGCCGGGGGCGCCAGGAAAGCCGAAGATCGGCACGTAGTCGGGTTTCTCCCCGCGACAGACCGCCTTGAACCGCTCCAGGTCGTTCATCGGCCTTTCCGATCACCCGCCCCGCACTCGGCACTCCGCGCTTAGCTGCCCATCAGCACGTCCACGCGGACCTTTCGTTTTCCCTCGACGACGGGCGCGGCGTTGCCGGCGACGAGCCTGCCGGCGACCTTCATCTCCCTCACGCCGCGCTCGACGCGGTCGGGGTTCGAGACGCGGATGTCGTAGGTGACGCCGCGGAATATCCGCTTCATGGCGAAGCGCTCCCAGCGCGGCACGCAGGGGTCGATCACCAGCGCGTTGAAGTCCGGCCGAACGCCCAGTATCGCCCGGCACATGCAGGCGGTCATCCACGCGGCCGTGCCCGTCAGCCAGGGGTTGCGGGCGCGACCCGCCTCCAGGTTCGGCGGCATGACGATCATCGAGTTGACCGAGTACGGCTCGGCGCAGTGGATGGGCTGAATCCGGTCCTTGGTGTATGGCGAGACGCGGCGGAAGGCGTCGAACGCCCGCTCGCCTCGTCCGAGCATGGCCTCGGCCACCACCAGCCAGGGGTTGGTGTGGCAGAAGATCGCCCCGTTCTCCTTGTACCCCGGGGCGAAGATGGTCACCGTCCCGACGGTCGGGTCGTAGCCCTGGTCGTAGGCCGGGTAGCAGATGCGGTGGCCATAGGGCGTGCAGAGGTGCTTGCGGACGCTGTCGAGCGCGGTCCTGGCCCGGTCGGGCGGGGCGGCCTGGCCTATCACCGCCCAGACGTTCGACTCGATCCAGATCTTGCCGCGCTTGTTGGTCTTGGAGCCGACCATGGCGCCGTCGGCGGTGATCAGGCGGCGGTACCACTTACCGTCCCAGCCGACGTCGTTGATTCTCCGGGCCTGGTCGGCGTGCGTGGCGGCGCAGGCGCGGGCCTGGGCGTCCTCGCCGCGGGCCCGGTGCAGGGCCTCGACGCTCTTGAGGGCGGCGCAGTACAGGCCCGCGGTGAAGAGGCTCTCTGCCCCGGGGTAGGCGTTGAGGCAGTCGTTCCAGTCGGCCTTGCCCAGCAGCGGCAGGCCGTTGGCGCCGACGTGGGTGGCGGTGAACTCAAGCGAGCGCAGCAGGTGCTCCATCACGCTGGAGGTCTGGTCGCTGCCGTGATAGCCCAGCCGCTCGTCTAGGAAGCTCAGGTCGCCCGACTCCTTGACGTACCACTCCACGGCCAGGCACGGCCAGAGGTGGTCGTCCCAGCATCCACCGCCTGACCCGACGCCGGAGGCGGGATAGAAGGTGTGGCAGGCCTCGCCGCTTGGCTGCTGGGCCGACAGGAGCATCGACAGCAACCGCTTGCTGGCGGCGTGGGGCTCGTACGGCATCGCCCCCAGCGTGTCCTGGGTCGAGTCGCGAAAGCCGATCCCGCGTGCGCCGGTTATCAGGTACGGCGCGAGGCTGCGCGAGCAGATGAAGGTAACGCCGCTCTGGTACGGGCTGAAGGTGTTGAACGGCACGTCGAACGTCGGCTCGCCGGTCTCGGCCTGGAAATGGGCGAGGTAGCGCTGCCAGCCTTTCCTGACCTTGGCCAGTTGGCGGTCGGCGAAGCTGACCGTGGCAACGCGACGCGCGTCGCGCTTTGCCTGCGCCTCGCTGTCGGAGTAGCCCACGGCGAAGACCATCTCCCTGGACTCTCCCGGTCGGAGGGTCAGCGGGATCTGCATCGCCGCCACCGGCTCGCCGCCGCGGTTGAAGAAGTTGCTGCACTGCCCGGCCTCGACCGCCAGCGGGGCGTCGTAGCCGCGGTGGACGCCCACGAAGGCCTCGATGTTCGTGTCCATGCTGGCCGGGGCCTCGCCCGCGGCGAACCAGCCGAACTGCCTCTTCCACCCGCCGCGCCGCTCGCCCCAGTCGTAGTAGCTGCGGTGAACGATCGCCCGCTCGGCCACCAGCACGTCGGTGCACTTGGCGGCCGAGTCCAGGTTGTTGTCACGCTCCAGCGACCAGAAGAAGATCTCCGCGTACGGGAAGATGTCGAGCTTCCTCCGCCGGCGGTCGGCGTTGGTGACGGTCAGCCGCCAGATCTCCGCCGCCGCGTCGGGTCCGACGAAGTAGGTGATCGACGTGCGGATCTTGTCGCACTCGGCTTCGATCGTCGTGTAGCCGGTGCCGACGCGGCATTCGTACTTGAACCGCCGCAGCGGTGTGTACACGGGCGCCCAGGTGGCCGAGTGGAACCGCCCGCTGTCGCGGTCGCGGACGTACACCCACCGCCCCGGCTGGTCGGCGGGCCGGCCGTGGAGGTGCGTCCGCAGCAGCCGACGCTCCAGCGGGTCGCCAGCGAAGCACGTGCCCCCGCCGGTCTGCGAGACGAAGCCCGTGAACGAGCCGTTGGTGATGTAGTTGTACCACGCCTGCGGCGTGTCGGGGCGGGTGATCACGTACTCGCGCCGGGCCGGGTCGAAGTGCCCGTAGCGACTGATCGACCCGTCCACGCCCGGGCGGGGATGCAGCGGAATCTCGTTTACCGGCTCTAGCGGCGGCAGTTTCATCAGCTCTCTCCCATACAAAGTCGGTGCCGGGAACACGAAACGATACCCCTCCGGCCGCGGGTGTCAACGCCCATCACCAGACGCCGGGCGCGGGCGAGGGATTTTGGCCTTGCGGCGACGCCGGCCCGGGCTAGAATTCGCCTCAGAGGCTCACGGCCATGAGCGACGACACGGACGATCGTCGAGCTGCCCCGGCCAGGAAGACGGACGAGGAGTACCTGGCCGATCTCGCACGTCAGCACGCCGAAGGCCTGCCCGCCGAGGCCCATGCAGCGCTGACCGACCCCGAGACGAAACCGCTGGATGGTCAGTTCGTGCCGGCCGGGCCCGATGAGCTGGCCGAGGCACTGGACTCGATGGCCTCCGACCAACCCGAGCCCGCCCCGCCGCCGGGCGAACCTGAAGAACGGATCGAGGCCCCGGCCCCGGCCCCGGTGGAGTCCCTCAGCCCCCGCCCGGCCTTGCGTGGCCGCTGGGCCGCGCCGAACCCGCTGCTTCGCCTGCTGCTGCAAGTCCTGGCCGTCGCCGCCCTGATCGCCCTGGCGGTGGCGCTGTACCTCATCACCTGGTGACGCCCGCCGCCGGCGCGAGGTAGTAGCGGTAGCCCCTCCCTTCGCCGAACTGCCCGTGGCAGGTCATGCCCGCGAGTTCGAAGAATGGGTGGACGGCGCCCATTGCGGCCAAGGCCTCGACCAGCGGCGTTGACGCGCGGCGGAGGGCGGCGCGGACGAGCCGCACGGCCAGGCCGCAGCCGCGGTAGATGGGGTGGACGACCACGCGGGAGATGCACTCGATCTCGGCGTTGAGGCGTCTGACTCCGCGGCGGCGGTTGCGTCCGATGTATCGCCCGTCGGTGGCGACGTTCCGCCCGCGGCAGCGTAGGACCGGCGGCGAGACGACGAGCACGGCGGCGACCTCCGGCCCGCCAGGCGTGCGGTCGGCGCGCGGCACGCGGACGGTCCAGACACGCTTGTGAGCGGCCGGGGGGCCCGCGAGGTAGTGAAAGCGACCAAGCGCGCGGTAATCGACGATCGAGCCGCGCACCACCCGCCAGCGCGGGCTCGCCGGGGGCCGCCCCGTGCCCCCGCCGACGACGACGACCGCCGGGCGGCCCAGGGGCTTGACGACCGTCCGCTCCGTTCTGAGCGCAGCCGCCAGCTCCGCCCGCGGCGTGGAGATGATCATGCCCAGAGCGTAGCGGACGGCGAGCTTGCCCGCCTGCGCCGCCAGCACGCCGGCGGTGGCGTCGTCCAGCACGGCGGCGAACTCGTCGGCCAGCAGGAGGCGCGGCTGTTGGGCCCGGGCGGCCAGCCAGATGGCCCGTGCCAGGGCGAGGCGGTATGCCTGCCCGCCGGAGAGCATCCGCCCCGGCGTGAGCATGGCCGAGGCCTCCGCCAAGCCGCAGCGGGAGAGGATTTCCATCCGCTCGCCCAGGGGGCAGGCGTCGTGGCGGCGCGGCGGGCCGTCCCGCCCGGTGCAGAGCCGCTCCAGCAGGCGCTGCCATGAGGCGTCGTCGTCGAGGCAGGCGATCGCGGGGCGGTCGTCGTCGGCCACCGCCGCCAGGTCGAGCGTCACGGCCTCGGGCACGGCCGAGGCTATCGCACGCAGCAGACAGCTCTTGCCCGCCCCGCTCGGGCCGACCACGGCGACAACCTCCCCGGCCGAGACCGCAAGCCGGAAATCCTCGTACAGGAGCTCGGCCTTCCCGGCCAGGCCGAACATCGAGGCGATCGCCGCCGCGTCCCCGCCCGGGCGCGGCGCCCGAGGGCCGGCCAGGTCAACGTTGACCACGATCTCCCAGCGGCGGATACTCACCGTCGATGCTCCTCATGAAGAAAAGGTTTTTCCCGGCCATCCGGCGGGGCGAGAAGACGACCACGCTGCGCTACTGGCGTTGGCGGCGCGTGGGCGCCGGGCAGGTGCACACGGTTCCGGGGCTGGGCAAGGTGCGGATCGACTCGTCCGAGGCGGTGAGGCTGGCGGAGCTGACCGACTCTCACGCCGCCGACGACGGCTTCGCCTCGCTGGCCGAGCTGCGAGCCGCCCTGGAGGAGATGTACGCCGGCGCCGACCTTGACGACGGCGAGGCCGACCGGAAGCTCTACCTGGTGCATTTCACGCTCCTCGACGGCGAGCATCGCGGCGCTGCCTCAACCGCATGATCCCCTTGACCTCGTCCACCAGGCGGCGGAACTCGTGGTAGGGGATGCCCGTCTTGTCGGCGGCGGCCCGGCAGGAAAGCCCCTGGCAGAAGTGGAGCCTGGCGACCACGGCGTGCCTGCCTGTCAGCTCCGGCAGCAGCCGGGCGGCGGCAAGGAAGTCCTCGGAGTGCATGCGCTTGACGATCCGGCGGATGCGCTGGCGGACGCAACTGGGGGTGACCCCGACCAGCGAGGCGACCTGCCGGGTGGACTGGTTGTCGATCCACACCGCGTGCACAAGCACCCGCTCGGTGCGGCCGAGCAGCTTCGAGCGGCCGGTGATTATCTGATCGTCCGAGACGATCCACTGGCCGCGTGCGATCGACTCCTTCAGGCTGAGGGCCATGGGCGTTCCCCGTTGCCGCCCGGCGGGCACTGCCCGCCCCGGCGGAAGGCACTGACTATTTAGTTGGCGTGAAGCACGACTGTATGATATATAGTTAACATGGCGGGGCCGGGCGTCAAGCCTATTGTTAGTTTGTTGACAAGTTTTTTAACTTTTCCTGGCCCTGCCCCGCCCTTACAATGCGCGGCGGATGCAACCCCAAGGGCGCCAGGTAAATCGGCGCCGCCGGCAACCGAAGGAGCCAACCGTGAGCCTGGGCGAGATAATTCGCCAGCGGCGAGAGGAGCTGGGCCTGACCCAGGATCAGGTCTCGGCCAGGGTGGGCATCTCCAAGCCGTACCTCTCGAACATCGAGACCTCGCGGGTCAAGAACCCCCCCACCGACGGGGTGATCCTGCGGCTGGAGAAGGTGCTGGGCTTTGCCCGGGAGCAGTTGCGGAGGATGGCGCACCTGGCGCGGACTCCGCTGGACGTCCGGGCCGAGCACGAGAACCTCTCGGCCGAGGTGGAGAAGCTGCGCGTGGTGCTGGCCCAACTGCTCGCCGAGCGTCCCAAGGCCAAGCCCCGCCGCCGGGCCGCCGGCGCAAAGCAGGCCAGCATCGACCTGGACGCCGTGCTGCGAAAGATCAAGAAGTCAAAGGGCAACGTCGAGGCGCCCCTCGTCGCCGGCCGGGCCGTGCCTATCATCAACAAGGTCCCCGCCGGATACCCGCACAACTTCACCGACCTGGACTATCCGCCCTCGGTGGCCGACGAGTACGTCCGCTGCCCCGACGTGCACGACCCGCAGGCATTCGCCGCCCGCGTGGTGGGCGACTCAATGGCCCCCAAGTACACCGAGGGGGACATCGTCATCTTCGCCCCCAACACCCCCGCCGCCGACGGCGACGACTGCTTCGTCCGGTTCGCCGACGACTGGTCGACCACCTTCAAGCAGTACCGCGCGGGCGAGGGCGGGAAGATCCGCCTGGTGGCACGCAACGAGAAGTATCCGCCCGAGACGTACGAGCCCGAGCGTATCAGCGGCCTCTGGCCGGCAGTGATGAGGGTACAGCGGCTGGGATAGGCGCCGCGACCGCCGGCCCCACCCGGAGAAAGGAAACAGCACGTGACAGAAGCGAGCCAGAAGCCCACGCAGTCTCCCCAGCCCGATGTTCGAGACGAGCCCTACGGCCCCCACGAGGCGAACAAGCTGGACCTGTGGCTGGCCAAGGGCGACAAGCCCGCCCCGCTGGTGATCTACTTCCACGGCGGCGGGTTCTACGGAGGCGACAAGCAGGACTACCGCCCCAACCTGCTGAGCAACTGCCTGGCGGCGGGGATGGCATTCGCGGCCGTCAACTACCGCCTCAGCGACGTGGCGCCGTATCCGGCCCAGATGCACGACAGCGCCCGGGCAGTCCAGTTCCTGCGCGTCGGCGCCGACAAGTGGGGCCTCGACCCGGAGCGGTTCGCCGCCACCGGCGGATCGGCGGGAGCGGGCATCTCGATGTGGCTGGGCTTCCACGACGACCTCGCCCAGCCCGGCAGCGACGACCCGCTCGCCCGCCAGTCGACCCGGCTGCGGTGCATGGCCGTGTACGCCGCCCAGTGCACCTACGACCCGCGGGATTACGCCGAGATCGCCGGCTTCCCCCGGAACAGCACGCACCCGGCCCTGGAGAAGTTCTTCCGCCTGCCGGCCGGCTGGACATACGAGACGATCAGCAACGACAAGAAGCTCGACGCCCTCACCCGCGACTCCTCGCCCATAACGCACCTGACGGCCGGCGACCCGCCCGTCTGGGCGATCTACAGCCGCACCGCGGAGGTGCCCGGCGACGTCCACCACCCCAACTTCGGGCGAGTCCTCAAGCAGAGGCTCGACGAGCTGGGCATCGAGTGCGTCCTGCGGCTCTGGGAGGATTACCCGGGCGAGTCCGACGGCGACAAGGAAATGGCCGAGTTCATCGCCAAGCACATCTGATCGCCACCCGCCGGCCGGTAGAGGCTATAATCTCCGCGCTTGCTGCCTCAGAAAGGATGCGCAATGACCCGGGAGCTGCTCCACGAAACTGACGTGTGTGTGATCGGCGGGGGCATGGCCGGCCTGGCGGCTGCCCTCGCGGCGGCGCGGCGGGGGGCGAACGTAATACTCATGCACGACCGGCCCGTCCTCGGCGGCAACGCCTCCAGCGAGTGCCGCGTCCACATATGCGGCGCCGACCGCCACAACAAAGTCCCCAACGTCCGCGAGACCGGCATACTCGAGGAGCTTCGCCTGGCTAACCTGGCCGCCAACCCCCAGCGGAGCTTCAGCGTCTGGGACACCGTCCTCTACGACGCCGCCCGCCGGGCCGAGCTGCTGGAACTGTGCCTCAACTGCTCCTGCATGGCGGCGGAGATGGACGGGCGGCGGATCGTCTCGGTCACCGGCTGGCAGAGCACCACGCAGACCCGCCAGAGAGTCCGGGGGAAGGTGTTCATCGACACCAGCGGCGACGCCGTCCTCGCACCGCTGACCGGCGCGGCCTTTCGCGTCGGGCGCGAGGGGAGCGACGAGTACGGCGAGTCGCTGGCGCCCGAGCTGCCCGACTCGGGCACCATGGGCGCGACGCTCGCCTTCGCCGCGCGCGAGCACGACGCGGCGCTGCCCTTCACGCCCCCGCCCTGGGCGAGGACGTTCGAAAGCTGCTCCGACCTGCCGGGCGACTGGCGCGGCCACGGCTGGTGGAAGCTGGGCTACTGGTGGATGGAGCTGGGCGGCGCCGACGAGGCCGTCTATGACAGCGAGAAGGTCCGCGACGATCTGCTGGCGACGCTGTATGGCGTGTGGGACCACATCAAGAACCGCTGCCCGCGCCACCGCGACGCGGCCGCAAACTGGGCGCTGGAGTGGGTGCAGTTTGTGCCCGCCAAGCGCGAGTCGCGCCGCTACGTCGGGGCGCACGTGCTGACCCAGGACGAGGTCATGGGCGGCGGGCGGTTCCCCGACACGGTCGCCTTCGGCGGCTGGACGATCGACGAGCACCCGCCGGTGGGCTTCCGCTGCGCCGAGTTCGGACTGGAGCCCGCCTACCACGCCGACCCGCCGATTTACGGCATACCCTACGGCTCGCTGGTGGCGCGGGACGTGGAGAACCTCATGTTCGCCGGGCGGTGCGCGAGCTGCTCGCACATCGCGATGAGTTCGACGCGGGTGATGGGCACTGCCTCGGTGATGGGTCAGGCGGCGGGCACGGCGGCGGCAATGGCCGCGCGCGGGGGCATCGGCCCCGCCGGCGTTGCCGACCGGACCGACGAGCTTCAGCAGGCGCTGCTGGCCGACGACGCCTACCTGCCGGGCGTGCGGCAGAGGTTCAACGAGGCGACGTCCTCCGCCGAACTGACGGCCTCTTCGGGCGACCCGGCCGCGCTGCGCGACGGCGTCAGCCGCCCCATCGGCGACCAGGAGCACGCCTGGTGCTGCAAGGCAGGCGACACGCTGGAGATCCGCTTCGCCCGGGCGACCGTTGTGGAGCGAATGACGCTCATCGCCGACAGTGACCTGACGAAGCTCATACAGTTGAGCATGTGGCAGAAGGACGATCAGCTCTCCGCCCTGCCTGAGAGCCTGCTCCGCGACGCGGCCGTGGAGGTGTTCGCCGACGGGCAGTGGCGCCCGGGCGGGAGCGTCCGCGACAACTGCCGCCGCCTCGTCCGCATCCCCGTCGCCCGGCGGGCGGAGGCCCTGCGGCTGAAAATCGACACGACCTGGGGCGCCGAGAGCACCCGCCTGTTCGCCGCCTACGTGGACTGAGCGGGCGCGACCGGCGCTGCGCCGCTTACATCGCCCGGGGCATTGGGTAGAATGGTCCCGACATGGCCAGGACCTTTGTCCGCATCTCGCTGGCGACCAAGTTCCGGGTGCTGTTCGCCTCTGCGGTGGTGGTGATCATTGCCACGGCGCTGGCGGTCCCGTGGTGGGTGACCGAGCGGCTGGTGGACGACGCCGCCGCCGGCGAGGCCAGGCAGATCGCCAGCCTGGGCCTGGCCGAGTGGGTCCAGCGCCACCCCGACCCGGCGGCCGAGAGGGGCGAGCTGGCAAGGTACTTCACCGAGCAGGCCCAGGGGCGGCGCGGGCCCAACTTCGTGGCCCTGGTCCCCAGTCAGACCCAGCCGGCGATGGACTCCGCCGCCCGGCGGGCGCTGACGACCTTCCGCCACGACGGCGACCGCAAGCTCGTGCTCATCAGCGAGCGCGAGCAGGAGGGCGAGCGGGTGTACCGCTGCTTCCGCGCCGTGCGGGCGACGGCCCAGTGCCGGCGCTGCCACCACGGCGGCGACCCCGACGCCAAGGCCTTCCAGCCCGACCAGCTCGTCGGCATGATCGACGTGAGCTTCCCGCCGGCGCCGGGGGCGCTTGTCTGGTGGACGCGCGGAATCTTCGCCGTCGGCGGCGTGATGGCGGCGCTGCTGGCCTTCGCCATCCTCTACAGCATCGCCCGCCGGACAATCCTCGTCCCGCTGGGCAGCCTCCACGAACTGGCCGAGGGCGTCGCGGAGGGCGACCTGACCCAGCGGAGCAGCCTCACCACCGGCGACGAGTTCGAGCAGCTCGGGCAGCGGTTCAACGAAATGCTCGAGGCCATTCAGACCCAGCAGGGCCAGCTTCGCCAGGCCAACCGCGCCCTGGACCTGCGCCTCAGCGAAATGGCCGAGTCGAACGTGTCCCTGTACGAGGCCAATCGCATCAAGAACGAGTTCCTGGCGAACGTTTCGCACGAGCTTCGCACGCCGCTGAACAGCATCATCGGCTTCGCGGAGCTTCTGGCCGAGAGCGACGACGAGAAGCGCCGCCGCCACGCCACGCACATCCTCACGTCGGCGCGGATGCTGCTGAGGATCATCAACGACCTGCTTGACCTGGCGAAGATCGAGGCCGGCAAGACGGACCTGCGGCTGGAGAGGGTCTCGGTGCGAGACCTGTGCGAGACTCTCGGGCAGCTCGTCCACCCGATGGCGGACAAGAAGCGTCTGGCGCTGGAGGTGGAGACGTCGCCGGAGCTGCCCATTCTGCGGACCGACCCGGGCAAGGTTCAGCAGGTCCTCTACAACCTGCTGTCGAACGCGATCAAGTTCACGCCTCCGGGCGGGTCGGTGAAGCTCTCGGCCGCGGGCGTGGAGTCCGGCGACGCCCCGATCGCAGGCGGCGGCGTGGCGGTGGCGGTGGCGGACACCGGCCCGGGCATTCCCGTCGCCGACCAGCAGTTGATCTTCGAGAAGTTCCGCCGCCGGGACGACTCGATCACCCGCGCCCACGGCGGCGCCGGGCTGGGGCTGGGCATCGCCCGCGAGCTGGCCAACCTGCTCGGCGGAAAGCTCACCCTGGAGAGCGAGCCCGGACACGGGGCGACCTTCACGCTGCTGCTGCCGCTGAACCCGCCCGAGGCGGCGCCGCCCGAGCAGCCACCCCAGGGCGGCTGAGCGACGGCATCAGTACCACACGGTCAGGATGAGGTTGGGCTCGGACTTCTTGCCTTCCATGACGCCCACGACCTGGGTGACGTGCTTGACCTCCGCCTCGCCGCCGTCGAGCCACTCGTTGATCTGGCTGACCATGTGGTCGATGGCGCCGACGGTGACCTTGGAGTGGAACACCCGGCAACGGGTGGCGCCGGTGCCGGGCAGGTTCATCCCGCGGGAGAGTTCCTGCTGGACGGCCCCGGCCCCCACGACCGAGCCAAAGGCGTGGATCTTGCTCTCGCCCTGCGGGGACGACGACTCGTCCTCCAGGGGCAGCGGCTCGAGCTCCTCATCCTCGGCTCCCAGGGGCAGGGGACCTTCGTCTTCTGCGGCCATGTGCGGTCCTCCCTAATTGCGAGTTGTCGGGACAAATGCGGACTTCGACCGGTATTATATGCCGGCGTGCGCCAGGTGCAAAAACCTGAAGGCGGAAATTGACCACCCCGATCGGAAGATGGCCAGGGCATTCGACTTTAAGACTCGCGCCTTGCTGTGCCTGCTGCTCGTCGCGGCGGCAGCCGGCGGCTGCGCGCCCGACGCCCCGCCGAGGGTGCAGCTCTCGCCGGCGACCGTCGTGCCCGACCGCTGCGGGCTGGTCTTCTGGGTTGACGGGATGGACATCGACCACTTCGCCCGCTTGCTCGAGGCCGGCAAGCTGCCCAATATCTCCCGCTACCTGACCGACCGCGGCGTCACCGTCCGCGGGGCCGTCGCCTCCCTGCCGACCATAACCTACGCCAATAACGTCTCCTTCAGCACCGCCCTGCTGCCGGGCCACCACGGTATCGTCGGCAACAAGTGGTTCGACCGCAGCAAGCTCATCTTCCAGGACTACGGCGCCATCAAGACCTACCAGCAGGTGGACGGGGACTTCTCGGCCAGGACCATTTACGAGGTCCTGGGCGAGGAGTTCACCGCGACGATCCTCACGCCCGTGCGGCGCGGGGCGACGCGGAAGATCGACAACTGGGCGTCGGCGGGGATCGCCTGGTACTTCGGGCTGCACGAGACGATCAACGAGCTGACGATGCTGCGGTTCGAGCTGATCGCCGACCTGGCCAACCGCACGGGGCGGTGGCCCAAGTTCATCCTGGCCTACTTCGTCACCCCGGACACCGTCGGCCACGCCCAGGGGGCAAGCTCGCAGGCCTACACCGACATGCTCCTGGACATCGACCGCCGGATCGGGCAGATCTGCCGCTCGCTGGACAATGCCGGCGTCCTCAAGCGGACGTACGTCACGCTGGTGTCCGATCACGGCTTCGTTGACACGCCCAGGCACTTCGACGTCGCCCGGCACTTCAGCAAGACGCTGAAGGTCGCCACGATCAGCAAGCGCTTCGGTCGGGAGGCGCCTCTGGAGAAGCGCCAGCAGCACTTCGCCGCCGCCGAGGCGGTGGTGGTGGCCGGTGGTAACCGGCGGTGCGCGATTCACCTCCGCGCCGGCGAGCAGTGGTGGCGGAGGCCTACCGCCCGGCAGATCGACGCGTTCGCGAATTCGGGGACGGGCAAATCACCGCCGGGCTCCGCCGGACCGGTCGGTGCGGGGCTGCCGGCGACGCTGGCGGCGGTGCCCGCCGTCGAGCTGGCCGTCGTCCGCCTGGGCGACGACTCCGTCCGCGTCCAGACCGCCGCAGGGGTCGGCGTGATCGACCGCGTCGTCCGCAGCGGCGTTAAGTTCTACCGCTACCGCGTCACCAGGGGAACCGACCCCCTGGGCTACGCGTCCAACGCCGAGGCGGCAGCCCTGATGGACGGCAAGCACCACGACGCCGACGCCTGGCTGGCGGCCACGCTGGATACGCCCAAGCCCGACTGCGTGGTGCAGCTCGTCGAGCTGAACGACTCGCCGCGCGCCGGCGACATCATGCTTTTCGCGGCCGACGGGTGGGACTTCGCCCCGGGCGACCGAGGCGGGCACGGCGGGCTGCTGCGGCACGAGATCGTCGTGCCCTGGGTATGGGCCGGGCCTGGGCTGCCCCGCGGCGCCGCCATCACCGCGGCAAGAACGGTGGACTTGATGCCGACGATGCTGGATCTTATCGGGCGGCCGCACGCGATACCCCCCGGCCTGGACGGGCGGAGCATCGCCCGGCGGCTAAGGAACGCCAGGAAGGATTGACCTCGCCGGCCCACCGGCCGGCAGCGGCGAGCGCACCCCAGATGAGCGTGAACGATTTCGACAACAGATCGCCCGCCCGACGCCGGGCAATGCAGCGCCTGGCGATACTGGGCGTGGTCTGCCTGCTGCTGGCGGCGGTGGCCGGGCCCGTGGCGGTTCATCGCCTCTCGGCCACGATGCCCGCCCCGAAGCGCCCGGAAACCGCGCCCGCGGCGGCGGTTGTCTCCTACGGGCAGGTCCGTGCCGTCGTCGTGGAGCTGCACTCAATCGAGGCCGACGAGCCGTACGAGCAGTTGGTGGACGACGTCGCCGCCATCGGGGCCGGCGCCGTCTGCTTCTCCCTGCCGGCCTGGCAGGGCGACCACGCCTCCAGCTCGGTGTTCATCGAGTACCGCACCCGCCCCACCGACGAGCGGATGGCGCGGCTGGTCAGACTGGCACACCAGCGCGGACTGAAAGTCGTGATCATGCCCGTGCTGAAGCTCGACCAGCCCCGCCCGGGCGACTGGGCCGGGACGATCAGCCCGACCAACCTGAACGATTGGTGGGAGGACTACAACAACACGATCCTGTTCTACGCCGACCTTGCCCGGCGGACCGGGGCGGATGTCTTCGCCATCGGCGCGCGGCTCGTGGCCAGCGAAGAGCAGGAGCAGGCGGGGCGCTGGCGGTCGCTCGCCCGGCAGGTGAGGGCCCGCTACGGCGGGCAGGTGTGCTACGTGGCCGACCCGCGGACCTGTCAGCAGATATCCTGGTGGGACGACCTGCACCTGCTGGCGGTGACGGCGGCGTTCGGGACCGACACGGACGGCATGCCGGCGCTGAAGAGCCTGCTCGCCTCGCCCGCCCCCGCCGGGGAGGCGGTTCGGGCCTTCCAGGCGAGCATTCGCCGTCCCGTGGTGTACGTCCTTGCCGGGCCGGTGCAGGCCCTGCGCCAGGCGGCCGAGGCCTCGCGGACGGCAACCAGGAGTACCCGACAGCCATGAGTTATCTCGACGAAGGTCCGGACGATACTCTGCGGGGCGGCGCGCGAGCGGAGCGCTGGGCGCTGCTGGCCGTGCTGGGCGTGGTGGCGCTGCTGCTGGTGTCGCTGGCCGTGCCCCATGCCTTCCAGGCGCTGGCGGAGAGGAAAACGCGGGACACCGTCCCCTTGCCGCCGCCGCTGAAGCCCTCCCCGGCCGGGGAGTTCAGGGGAATCACCCTCAAGCTGCACTCCTACTACTCCGGCATCCCCTTCGAAAAGTACGTCGAGGAAATCGCCCGCACCGGGGCGAACACTATCTGCTTCTCCCTCGCCGCCTTCCAGGAGAACTGCGCCTCCAGCTCCCTGTTCATCGAGTACCGCAAGGTCCCCTCCGTGGAGCGGATCGCCAAGCTCATCAAGCTCGCCCACGACCGCAAGCTCCGCGTGGTGATCATGCCAATCGTCCTGCTGGAGAACCCCGGCCCCACCGAGTGGCGCGGGGCGATAAAGCCGCCCAAGCTCCAGGACTGGTGGGACGACTACGAAAGCTACATCCTCTTCTACGCCGCCCTCGCCCAGCAATGCCGGGCCGAGGTCTTCCTCGTCGGCTCGGAGCTGGTCTCCATGGAGAGCGAGACCAAGCGCTGGCGGCAGCTCATCGGAAAGGTCCGCAAGGCGTACAAGGGGCTGCTGTGCTACTCGGCCAACTGGGACCACTACGAGAACATCGAGTGGTGGGGCGACCTGGACCTGGTCGGCATGACCACCTACCACGACCTGGTGGGCGACAAGAAACCCTCGCTCGAGGTGCTGATGGAGTCGTGGCGGCCGATCAGGGAGAAGGTGCTGGCGTGGCAGAAGAGGATCCGCCGGCCGATCCTGTTCACCGAGGTTGGCTGGCCCAGCCAGCAGGGCTGCGCCAAGGAGCCGTGGAACTATCTCGGCTCGAAGATACCCGACCTGGCGACCCAGGCCAGGTGCTTCCAAGCCTTCTTCGAGACGTGGAAGAACCGCAAGGCCGTCGGGGGCGTTCTGATCTGGGAGTGGCGCAACCACCCCCCGAGCAAGTCCGATCCGGTTCCCGAGGAATGCTCCTACGTCCCGAGGGGCAAGCCGGCGATGGACGTCATCCAGGAGTATTTCAAGAGCCCCGGCGCGCTGGCCCGGCTGGAGGCGACGACGGCCCCGGCCTCGCGCCCGGCCACCCGCCCCGTGGGCGA
>CBFCZU010000075.1:0-17281 GCA_965602635.1 uncultured Planctomycetales bacterium
TCGAGGATCGCCAACTCCTCGGAAGGATGCCTGAAGACGTGGCCGGTGACGGCGGCGATGGCCTGCTCCAGGACGAACCGCAGGTCCGTCCAGTAGGTCATCTTGTAGGTCTTGTCGAGGACGAGCCTGCCCGGCCAGACGCCGGCGGCGGCGCGGTAGTCCACCACGCATGCGCGGATGGTCTTGCTCGCTCCGGCGCCTGAGGCGGAGCCGAAGACGGCCACGTCCGCGGCAAGCTTCCCGCGGACCATCGCCGCGAGCCTGGCGCGGTCGGCCTTGGCGCCGCGCGGCAGCTTTGCCCGGGCCATGGCGTCGGCGACGGTGAAGCGGTCGATCACCTGCCAGGGCGCTATGGTCCGCCACTTCTGGGCGATGGCGAATGCGAGCCGCTGGCCGTAGTCCTCATCCGCTGCCGAGTCGTCCTTGAAGTCGATGGCAAAGGGCAGGACGGCGACGGCGGGGCGGGTCGCCGGGCGCGTCGCGGGGGCCGACGACGGCCGCCTTGCGGCGCATATCCCACCGGCCGCCGCCAGGAGGACGATCGCGATGAGCCCGCTCCTGCAATTCATCCGAACAGGACGTCCTGCATGGAGTACAGGCCGGGTTCCCGGCCCGCTGCCCACTCGGCCGCCCGCAGCGCCCCGCGGGCGAAGGTGTCGCGAGTGTGTGCGGTGTGGGCGATGCTGACCGTCTCGCCCAGGTTGCCGAACTGCACGGTGTGCTCGCCGACGTTGTCGCCGATCCGCAGGGCGTGCATGCCGATCTCGCCGCTGGTGCGCGGGCTCCTGCCGCTGCGCCCGTGGACGAGGCAGTCCGGCATCGTCCGCCCGGTGGCCTCGCAGATGCTCCTTGCCAGCCCCAGCGCCGTGCCCGAGGGCGCGTCCTTCTTGAAGCGGTGGTGGGCCTCGACGATCTCCACGTCGTAGTCCGGCCCGAGTGTCCGGGCGATCTCGCCGGCCAGACGGAACAGCAGGTTCACGCCGACCGAGAAGTTCGGCGCCTGGACGATGGGTATGCCCGCGGCCGCGTCGGCCACCTCGGCGAGCTGCGACTCCGTCAGCCCCGTGGTGCCGATGACAATGGCCGTTTCGCGCTCGCGGGCGGCGTCGAGCCATTGCAGCGTGCCCTCGGGGACGGAGAAGTCGATGATGACGTCCGGGGCGCCCTGGAGCGTCTCGCTGACGGACAGGCCGCAAGCACCGGCCCCGCAGAGCGTCCCTACGTCGGCGCCCATGGCCTCATGGCGGGGCATCTCCATGGCCGAGACTACCTGGAACTTCTCATCCGCCAGCGCCAGCGCCGCGATCCGCCGGCCCATCCGGCCGGCCGCGCCCGTTATCGCTATCTTTGTCATTGGCATGTCCTGTCAGTGTCTCGTGGCCGCGCTGATTCGGGCACTACGTGACCGTCTTGATGAGGAAATCCCTGACCGCCTGGGGGTCGTTGGGCAGGACCTCCCGGCGTGCGGGCAGGTCTGCCAGGGCGTCGATGGCCGGGTGGTGGGCGAGGTCCTCGCCCGTCGCCTCCCGAATGGCCTCGGGAAACTTGGCCGGGTGCGCCGTCGCCAGGCAGACGATGGGGTCGCCCTCGCCGGAGTTCGCCGCGGCCGACCTCTCGGCCACCGCCACCCCCACGGCCGTGTGCGGGTCGAGCAAGTAGTCATACTGCTCGTGGTACTTCCTTATGGTCGCGAGGCAGTCCTGCTCGCTGCCGGCCCCGGCGGCGAAGGCGGGGTCAACCACGCCATCGGGGCCGACCTCCACCCGCAGCGAGCCGCTCCGCGAGAGCTCCGCCATCAGCTCCGTCAGCCGCGCCGCCTCGCCGCCGACCTTGTAGTAGAGGTACCGCTCGAAGTTGCTGGCAACCTGGATGTCCATCGACGGCGAGAGCGTCTGGCAGACGTCGCCCAGGGAGTACTCGCCGCTGTCGAAGAACCGGGTGAGGATGTCGTTGGCGTTGGTGGCCAGGATTAGCTGGGATATCTCCAGCCCCATGGCGCGGGCGTACCAGCCGGCGAGGATGTCGCCGAAGTTGCCGGTGGGCACGGCCACGCGGACGCTTTCCCGCCCGGTGAGCCGCTGGACCTCGAAGACGCCCTTGAAGTAGTACACGATCTGCGCCAGCACGCGAGCCCAGTTGACCGAATTGACCGCCCCGAGCGAGTACTGGCGCTTCAGGCTCAGGTCGGCGGCGAGTGTTTTCATGATCCGCTGGCAGTCGTCGAAGCTGCCCTCGACGGCGATGCAGTAGACGTTGCCGTCGGCGACGGTGGTCATCTGCCGCTCCTGGATCGGCGAGACCCGCCCGTGTGGGTACATCATGAAGATGTTGATCCTCTCCCGCCCGCGGACGCCGCAGATGGCGGCGCTGCCGGTGTCGCCGCTGGTGGCGCCGAGGATGTTCAGCTCGCCGCCGCCGGACGGGCCCTCCGAGCGGCCGAGGATGTGCTCGAACAGGTTGCCGAGCAGTTGCAGGGCGACGTCCTTGAAGGCCAGCGTCGGGCCGTGCCACAGCTCGAGCAGGTACAGGTCGCCCGCCCTGACGACCGGCGCCACCTCCGGGTCGAACGCGTCGGTGTAGGTCCGCTCGATCAGCGACCGCAGGTCGGCCTGGGGGACGTCGGCGGCGAAGGGGCTCATGATCTCGTAGGCAAGCTCGTTGTACGGCAGCTCGCGCCAGGCATCGAGCGAGGCGCGGGCGTCGGGGATCGATTCGGGTATGAGCAGACCCCCGTCGTCGGCCAGCCCCATCATGACCGCCTGGGTGAAGGCCATGGGCTCGACGCCGCCGCGAGTGGAGATGTATCTCATGCCGCCATCCTCGCCGGGCCGCGCCGCCCGCGCGGCCAGGCACCGGAAGGTAGTCTAATCGGAAGCGGCAGGAATGGCACGACCCTTTCGGAGGTTCGCCGCCGGCCGGCGGGTCAGGGCAGCTCGTTCTCGGCCTGCTGCTGTTCGGTGGCCTCACGGAGGACGCGCTTCTCGTGGCCGCTGAGCGACGCCAGGCCGTCGCGGCGGATCTTGGCCAGGATGCCGTCGATCTCCTCCTGCCGGCGGCGCTGCCGCTTGAGCTTTCTTTCCCAGCGTCCCCTGCCGGCGGGCCCGCCGCGCCGCGGCCGGCGCGAGAACTGCAGCGAGACAAGTATCCATACCCCGGCCGCCGCCGCGCCCCCGAGATGCGCCACGTGGGAAACGGAACTCCGCATCATGCCGCCGCTAGCGATCTCCTGCAAGGTGAAATAGACGGCAATACCGAGGAACAGCGCCGCGGCGAAGCGGATCGGCATGGGAAACAGAAAGACGATCACCCGCACCTGGGGATAGAACACCGCGCAGGCCAGCACGACGGCGTACACCCCCCCGGAGGCCCCGATCAGGAAGGTGCCATAGCCCCGGTGCATGGCGAAGGCCATGACCACGTGCGCGACCCCGGCGACCGCCCCGCAGGCAAGGTAGAAGATCAGGAACCGCCGCGAGCCCCAGCCGGCCTCCAGCAGCATCCCCAGGAAGTACAGCCCGATCATGTTGAAGAGTATGTGGAACAGGTCGGCGTGGAGGAACTGGAACGTAATGTACCGCCACACCTCCCACCAGCGGGCGGGCACGGCCGCAAACCAGTGCATCAGGGAGTCCTGGAAGACGATCCTCAGGAAGAACACGACGAGGTTGATCAGCAGTAGCCGGGCGACGATCGGGCCCGGGCGGGGCATGCCGCCCATCATCCCGCCGTGGCGCTGCGGCGTGGGCGAGTCCCCCTGGTCACGGTATGCGTATGGGCGGTCGCGCCAACTCATTTACGTCCCTTTCTCAGCCGCCAGAGAGTCCAGGCGGCGATGCTCTTGGCGTCGTGAAGCCGCCCCGAGGCGATCATCTCGTCCACCCGCTCGGGCTCGACCACTTCGACGGCGATCCGCTCGTACGCCTCGAGGCGCTGGGGGCCCGGCGTCAGCCCCGTGGCCGCGAAGACGTGCAGATACTCCGTGATCGCGCCGGGGGCGGAGTAGAACCCGCCGAGGTTTTCCAGGGCCGAGGTGGCGTAGCCGGTCTCCTCGGCCAGTTCCCGCGCGGCGCAGGCCTCCGGCTGCTCGTCGCCTTCGAGCTTCCCGGCGGGCAGTTCCAGCAGCTCCTCCCCGACGGCGAAGCGCTCGTTGCGGATCAGCACCACCGACCCGTCGGGCCGGACCGGCACAACCACCACGGCGTCGGCAAACTCGACCAGATCGCGAGAGACGACCTGCCCGTCGTCCATCTCCAGGCCGATGCTGTGCACGCGGCAAATCTGCCCCGTATAAACGATCTTGTCCCGAACTACTTTACTGTTCATTAGCGGCCATTATACGTCAATCGGTCGGTCGGCCCGCTCGCCGCCACTTTCATTGCCCCGACGGCGAAATTACCCGGATGAACTGTCGGCGTCCAGCCCCCGCCGGCAGGGCTAATGGCTCGCTCGCTTCGACGGCCAGGCGGTGCTTCTCGGCCAGCCGTCTGGCCGCGGGAAGCTCGCCGGCCACGGACCCTGGCGTCTTGTAGAGTATCGCCGAGCCGCCGGGGGCTATCAGACGCCGGCAGTCGCGGATGGCCTTCTCGGCCGGTGCTACGGCGCGGACGGTGACCACGTCGAAGGCGTGGGCGTATCGCGGGTCGGCGCCGATCTCGCGGCTGCGGCGGGGCAGCACCTGGACCCGCTCGGCCAGCCCCAGCTCCGCGGCGGCCATGGCGACGAAGTCGGCCTTGCGGCGGTTGGACTCGACGGCCGTCAGCAGCAGCTCCGGCAGGGCGACGGCAAGGACGACCCCCGGCAGCCCGGCGCCGCACCCGACGTCGGCAACGCGCACGGGCCGACGCAGCAGGCGGGGATAGACCTTCAGAACCGCCAGGCTGTCCGCGACGTGCTTGACGTAGAACTCACGGGTCCCGCCCGGGCCCATCAGGTCGGCGGCGGCACTGTGCATCTCGATGAGCTCGCGGTAACGGGCGTATCGGTCGATGGCCCCCGGCCAGTCGCCCGCGGGAAGACCGCAACCGATCCAGAAATCCCGCAGATGGGCCTGTTCCTCAGCGCTCACTGGGCGGCGGGACAAAGATCCATCCCCCGGCTCACCAGCTTGTCTCGCCGGTGTGCTCGTCCTCGTCTTCCTTGTCTTCCTCGTCGTCTTGGTCCTGCTT
Source organism: uncultured Planctomycetales bacterium (assembly GCA_965602635.1). GTDB lineage: Bacteria > Planctomycetota > Phycisphaerae > SM23-33 > SM23-33 > CBFCZU01. The sequence continues at coordinate 5,166 of CBFCZU010000075.1, forward strand.
CCACTTCTCGGACTCGTCCATGTCGTCCAGCTCCCGCTCCATCGCCTTGAAAAGCTTGTCCTGCATGGGGGCGAGCTTCTGGTAGTAGCCGAGCATGGAGTGGTACGCCTCGACCATCTGGTTGATCTTGATCAGCTGCCACTTGACGAGGCATTCGGGCCCCTTGATGTTGATGAAGGGGTCGCAGGCGAAGCTGATGCGTCCTTCCTCGTCGCGGCGGAAGTGTTCGCAATCGCGGCACTGGATCATGGCGTCTGCTCCACTCGCATCCCGGCGGCCTACCCCCCCATGATACCTTCGCTCCTGGCGGGTGGCAAAGTGTTCATTTGGCCCCGGGGCAATGACCGACGGCCGGCGCGAAGCTGGATTTGCGGTTCGCCCTCCGGCGATGTTAGAATTGTGCAACCACTGGCCGGGCTGGTGCGTTATATATCTGGAGACCGCTCGGTCTCGCGGCTCGATGCAGGGAGGTTGTGTGACGTGAAAAGAATTTGGCTGTTGCTGGCGGCTCTTACGGTCTGGGCGGTCTGGTCGGCCCAGGCCGACGTTTCCACGCGCCCGGGCAGCACTCGTCCCGCCGCCAGCCGGCCGGCGGAGGCGGAGTTCCCCAAGCTTCGGCAGCGCGCCTTTGAGGACCTGTTGGCCGGGAAGTTCAAGGAAGGACTGTCACTGCTGGAGAAGGCCCGGGCCAGCCGCCCGGACAAGGCACTGACGAAGGCCCGGGAGCTGACGCTGGCATATCTCGAGAGGCGCGGCAAGACCCAGGGCGAGCGCAAGGCAGAGTACGCCGCGGCGGTGAAGCGCGTCCGGCTGGCGCAGTTGGCGCAGAAGCATCGCCCGGCCTTGGTCGAGGCGAAGCTGGACAAGGAGCTATACGACCACGTCGCCGTCATAGCCGACGCCGTCGTGAGCACGGAGAAGGCCTTCTCCGGCGCGTCGAATTCCCAGCCGGAAGAACTCCGCGAAGAGATGCTCGAGCACCTCGACAAGGCGAGCGAGGAGTTGGGCAAGATGCCGGAGAGCGTCGCCAAGGCGCCGCCCCAGTGGCGGCGGGCCTATGAGGGGGCCAGCAAGAACTGCAAGGCGCCGCTGGCTGCCTATCGCAAGGCTTGGCAGGAGGCGAAGCTGCCCGCCGACCGGCGGACGCTGAGGCTGGCGTCGGAAAAGGCCAAGGACCCCCTCATCGACATGCGCGTGCTCGTCCACCCCGAGCCGATGCCGACCGCCCTGACGCATGCCCGCGAGGCGGCCGCGCTCGCGGAGCACCGAGACACGTTCTTCGAGAAGGCCTGGGTCCGAACGCTCATCGCCGAGGCCGAGAAGCTCGGACAGAAGCTCGTCAAGGAACAGCAGTGGGACGAGGCGCTCTCGCTGTACGGCCGCTCGGGCCTCAGCGGGCTGGACCAGGACAACGTCGCCTACCAAGAGACGGTCAAGCGGATCAGCCTGCGCGTCCGCATGATCAGGCTCTACGGCAAGGCGCGGGTGCCCGCCGCCACCACTAAGCCGACGTCGGCGCCGGCAGAGAAGCCCAGGTGGATGGAGATGGCCCGGGGCGTTGACACCGCGATGGTCAAGAACGCCATCAGCCAGGTCAATAGCAACTACGTCGAGACACCCGACTTCCGCAGGATGGGCCTGGCCGGGCTGGAGGGTGTCAGGACCCTCGTCCAGACTCCCGAGGCGGCCGACACGGTTAAGGAGCTCAGGGACGCCGACAAGCGAAAGGCCCTGGTCGCCGGGCTGGACAAGCTGATAGCGCGGCTCAAGAAGGAGCCGATCGTCGATCATCTCCACGTCTCCCAGGCGCTGGACCGGGCGCTGAACCTGAACGCGAAGACGGCCGACCTGCCGGCGGAAGTGATAAACATGGAGTTCGCCGAGAGCCTCACCGGCGAGCTGGACAAGTTCACGATGATGCTCTGGCCTTACGAGCTGGACAAGTTCCGCATGAGGACGGAGGGCTCGTTCGTGGGCATCGGCGTGCAGATTCGCAAGGATCCCACCGGCACCGGCCCAATCGAGGTGGTCACCCCGCTGGCCGATACGCCCGCGATACGGGCGGGCATCCTCGCCGGAGACTGGATCGTCCGCGTGAACGGCCAGGACACAAAGGACATGACCCTGTCGCGGGCCGTGAAGCTGATCAAGGGCCCGCGGCACAAAGCGGTGACGATAACCATACGCCGTTCCGGCAGCCCCAAGCCCTTCGACGTGGTTATCGTTCGCGACAAGATAAACGTCCGCACCGTGAGGGGATGGCGCCGCATGGAGGGGGGCGAGTGGGACTACCTGATCGATCCCGACGCCGGCATCGGCTACATCCGGCTGACGCAGTTCACTCACGAGACCCCGGCCGATCTGCGGGCGGCGCTGCGCCGCCTGCGGGAGAGCAAGGTCGGGGCGATCGTCCTCGACCTGCGGTTCAACCCCGGCGGGTACCTGGACGAGGCGCGGATGGTCACCAACCAGTTCCTCCGCAGGGGGCTGATCGTCCGCACCAAGGGAAGGAACACGCCCGAGTCGAAGCGCGTCGCCAACGCCCAGGGCGAATTCCTCGACGGCAAGATGGTCGTGCTGGTCAACGAGTACAGCGCCTCGGCCGCCGAGATCATCGCCGGGGCTCTCAAGGACTGGGGCAGGGCGAGGATCGTCGGCGAGCGAAGCTACGGTAAGGGCACCACCCAGGGGCTCTTCAACCTCAAGCGCTCCGGCGAGGCCCAGCTCAAGCTGACCACCGGCTATTACTACCTGCCCTCGGGCGCCTGCCTGCACCGCACCAACGGCGCCAAGAGCTGGGGCGTCGACCCGCACCTGCCCGTGCCGGCCACCATCAGGCAGACCAACCGCTGGGCGGAGATCCGCCAGGAGACCGACCTGATAAGGAAGGACGCCGACGCCGGGCACCTGGGCACGCTGCTGGGGTTCCAGCTTGCCGAGGACATCCAGCTCCAGACGGCCTTGCTGCTGCTGCGGCTGGAGCTGCTCGCCCAGCAGGTGTGATCAGGGCTCGAACGTCTGCCAGGCGGGCGGGTCGGTAAGCTTGTAGAGCATCTCGCCGGCCTTGGGCACGTAAAGCCGGCCCTGGCTCTCCTTGCCCCGCCACACGGCCGGGTCGATCGTCGCCGGGTCGCGGTAGCCCAGGTTCACCTTCCGGCAGCGGCTCTCCGATATGCCCGTGGCGAGGGTCACCTGGACGCGGCACTTCTCCACGCCGCCGGCGAAGGTGCCGACTCCCCGGACGTGAGTGGAGTGTGCGACCACGCCCCAGGGGTAGTGGCTGAACCTGTCCCACTGGGCCAGGAAGTAGTCCCGCGTGTGGTAGCCGATCTCTTCGATCATCCGCCCGTGGGTGTAGGAGATTTCGGTGATGTGCGGGGCGTAGATTATCAGCTCGCCACCGTCGGCGACGACGGGCTCCATCTTGTACATGCATTTGCCGGCCGTCCAGATGTCGTCGTACATCTCGGGCGCGGCCGCGAGTATCGACTCGTACGGGCGGTCGAGGTAGGTGACGTGGACCTTGGCCGACAGCTCCGCCGCAGCCGACCAGGCCTTCTCCGGCGTGTCGAAGTACAGCCCACTGAGCCCGGAGCCCTCGACGACCATGCACAGGGCGAACTTCTCGATGTCAATCATGGCGGCGGCCCGGTCGATCACTGCCCGCACCGGCGTGTGCATCGTGCCGATGATCCTCGGGCTGGTGATCACCGCCCCGAGCCAGTGGAAGAGGTGGAGCAGCTCCGCGCCGCATATCCCGGGGAAGAAGTACTTGTTCCCGCCGGAGAAGCCGACGACCTCGTGGGGAAAGACCGGCCCGCAGATCAGCAGGCAGTCGTAGTCGCGGATAAGGCGGTTGACGGTGACGGCCACCGAAGTGCGGAATCGTGAGAACTCGCCGCCGCCGATCCGGTCGATCTCCTCCTCGCTGATCTCGCCGATCCGTGTGAGGGCGGCCTTGTCCTGCCAGTTGTGGTTGAACGCCCGGCTGCGGCCGAAGACGTCCTCCCACGCCCCGTCCTCGACGCCGAAGAGGCCGTTGATCTGCTCCTCGTCCAGCGGCGGGTGCGTGCCCAGGGCGATGAGGAAGTCCAGCTTCGCCGCCCGCGGCGCGAGCGCCTCGTGCAGGGCCCGGGCCATCATCGGCAGGGGGCAGGTGCGCGTGCGGTCGGGCACTATCACCAGCACGCGCTTGCCGTCGGGCGCCATCGCCTCGGCCGAGGCCGCGATAATGGCCCGCACCTGCTCGTCGCTCAGCGTTCTCTCGGCGCAGCCTTCTCCGATCATGCTGATTCGCTCCTGCTTCATATCATTCTATGCGAGCCGGCGCCCCCGGCGGATCACGAGCGGATCATCACCAGCAGCATCTTGAAGTCTGTCACCGCGGCGACGGCGTGCGGCTGGTTGGCCGGCATGACGATCATCTGCCCGGCGGAGAGTTGGTTGGCGTTGCCGGAAATCGTCACCTCCGCCTTGCCGTCAAGGACCATCAGCAGCGCGTCGAAGGGCGTGGTGTGCTCGCTCAGGGCCTGCCCGGCCGCGAAGGCGAACAGCGTGATCGTCCCGGTCGGCCGGTCGGCGATCGTCCGGCTGACGATGGTGCCGTCCTGATACTGCACCAGATCGGCCGGATTGACCGGCCCGCTAATGGTTTCCTCAGCGGTCATGGCTGGTCCTCGCTTCCCGCCGGCTCAGCGCTCGCCGACGTCGGTGCGGCTCAGGTCGCCGTACAGCTCCGGGCGGCGGTGGGCGAGATAATCGTGCGACCGCCGGCGGACGTCGTAGTACTTCTTGGCCGAGAGGGCCGCCACAGCGACCTCTTCTTCGGTGGACTCGCACCGGGCGATGACGTCGCCGTCGGGGTCGAGGACCATCGAGCAGCCCAGCGTGCCTTCGCCGTCCCGCCCGGCCTGGTTGACGAAGACCGCGAACGCCGAGTTGTCGAACGCCCGTGCCCGAAGCCACGTGAGCAGCCAGTTCCGCGCCTGCTGCTGGGCCTGGTCCAGCGGCATGTCGTGCCACCAGGCCCGCCCGACGGTCACGTGCGGCATGATGATGGCGTGGGCGCCGTTGATGGCCATGACGCGGTGCGCCTCGGGGAAGTGGTTGTCATAGCAGATCAGGACGCCCGCCCGCAGCTTGCCCAGGTCGAATACCGGCAGGGCGTTGCCTTGCTTGAAGTAGGCGAACTCGGCGCCGGGCACGCAGTGGCACTTGCTGTACTTGCCCAGCAGCTTCTCGCCCGAGACGATCACGTAGGTGTTGTAAACGGCGTTGTCGCGGCGGAGCTCCGGCAGGCCCGCGGCGACGATCACCTTGTGGTCGCCCGCGATCTCCATCAGCCTCCGCGTGGAAGGCCCGTCGGGCACCGGCTCGGCCAGCCCCTCGTAGGGGTGGACGCCCTCGATGCCCCAGGCCGGCGTCACACGCCCCTGCTCGACCGGCTCGTCGCCCCCGGCGCGCTTGTTGGTGCTGCCGATGGACCAGAGGCTGTACCCGGCGACGGACTGTTCCTGGAAGCAGACGATCTCGGCCCCGCCCCCGGCCGCGCGGGCCGTCAGCTCGGCGATCTTGGCCAGGTTGGCCTCCTTGTCAACGTGCGTCGGCACGAACTGTGCCGCCGCGATCCTGACATCCTGCATTGCTCGTCCCTTCTGTTTGTGGTTTGGCGAACGCGAAGGCGGTATTCTACCGCTGCGCCGGGCCGTGCCACAAGTGCCCCGGCCGGCGAAGGAAACGACGATGACGACAGACGTGCTCGCCCTGGCGATGTCCATACAGCAATTGCCCGCAGAGCTTGGGCGGATTTTCTATTTCGTCGTCCTGCCCATCCTGCTGCTGGCGGGGGTCGGCTTCCTGCTCCAGCGGAAGCTCGGCCTGGACATGCCCACGCTGACGCGGCTGAACTTCCACTTCGTCATCCCGGCACTGATTTACTTCTCGCTGCTGACCAACCCCATCCCGGCCGACGACGCGCTCAAGGCGATCCTGTTCACCGTGGCGATGCTAGTGGCCCTGGCGGCGGTGACCTACCTGGCGGCCTGTATCCGGAAGGTCCCACGCGATCAGCGCAGGGCGATGCTCATGACCACGATGTTCTACAACTCGGGCAACTACGGGCTGCCGCTGCAAGGCCTGGCGTTCCGCCCGGCGGGCCTGGCCGATTGGGCGATGGGCCTGCAGATATTCGTGGTCCTGGTGCAGAACTTCACCGGCTTCACGGTCGGCGTGCTGCTGGCGGCGGGGGGGCGGAAGGACCGCCACTGGAAGCAGAACCTGCTGCACATCGCCAAGTTCCCGCCGCTGTACGCCCTGGCGGCGGCGCTGATCACCATCCAGCTCCGCACCTGGCTTGGGGACGACGCAGCCGTGGTGGGGGCTGCCCTCGAGCCGTTCTGGGACGTCATCCGCTACGTCAAGGAGGCGTTCCTGGCTACCGCGCTGCTCACGCTGGGCGCCCAGCTTGCCCTCGTCAGCGGCGACAAGGGCCGCTACCCGATCAGACTCAGCGTGATCCTTCGCCTGCTTGTGGGGCCCGCCCTCGGGCTGGGGCTCATTTACCTCTTCGGCCTGGAGGGTGTCCTCGCGCAGATGTTGCTGATCGGCACGGCCACGCCGACCGCCGTCAACTGCATGCTGATGTGCCTCGAGTTCGACAACCACCCGGACTACGCCACCAAGGCCGTCTTCTACTCCACGCTGGTCTCGCCCGTGACGGTGACGGTGGTGATCTTCCTGGCCCGCAGCGGACTGCTGCCGGGTTTTGCCATATAGCGGCGATCGGAGGGCCGGTGATGAAACGAAAGACCGTAGTCAGCATCGAGGGCCGATCGTTCCTGATCGACGGCCGGCTCACCTACCCCGGCCGGAGCTGCCGGGGGATGAGGATCGAGGGGCTGCTGCTCAACGCCCGCCTGGTGCAGGGCATATTCGACGACCTCAACGAGCAGACGCGCTGCCGGTGGGACTATCCCGACGGCCCGTGGGACCCGAATCGCAACACGGGCGAGTTCGTCGCGGCCATGCTGGTCTGGCGGCGGCACGGCCTGGTGAGCTTCACCATCAACCTCCAGGGCGGCAGCCCGACCGGATACTCCAAGGACCAACCTTGGCACAACTCGGCTTTTGAGGCCGACGGTCGGCTGCGGGGCGATTACCTCGCCCGGCTGGAGCTTATCCTCGACGAGGCCGACGCACTGGGCATGGCGCCGATCCTGGGGCTCTTCTACTTCGGCCAGGACCATCGGCTCGCGGATGAGGCCGCCGTCGTGCGGGCGGCTGAGGCGGCCACCGACTGGCTCATCGAGAAGGGCTACGCCAACGTCCTGGTGGAGATCGGCAACGAGGTGGATCATCCCTCCTACGCTCATGCCCTCGTCAGGGCGCCGCGGTGTCACGAGCTGATCGAGCTGGTCAAGCGGCGCTCGGAGGGCAAGGTGGCCTCGCCGGCCGGGCGGCTGCTCGTCAGCGCCAGCATGTGCGGCGGGAGGGTTCCGCCGGAGAACATCGCCTCGGCCAGCGACTTCCTGCTGATCCACGGCAACGGCGTTGACGACCGCGACGAGATCCGCGGCATGGTCGATCGCTGCCGCGGGCTTGCGGGCTGCGACGACAAGCCGATTCTCTTCAACGAGGACGACCACTTCGACTTCGACGCCGCGGACAACAACATGCTCGCGGCCGTGGGGCGGCAGGCCGGCTGGGGATACTTCGACTACCGCATGGCCGGCGAGGGATACGGCGAGGGCTACCAGTCCGTGCCGGTGGACTGGACGGTCGGCTCACAGCGCAAGCGCGGCTTCTTCAACCTGCTGGCGGAGTTGACCGGCAGCGAGGGCGGCTGAGGGTGGCTCGACTCAGCGCCGCCGGCTCTCGGCAAGGTGCGCGTCCAGCTCCTCGGGCGTGGTGATCATCACCTCGTAGAATTCGCCGAAGCGCTCGCACGCAGGCGGCTTCATCTCGCGGCAGCGCTTCGGCCGGCGCTCGTAGATCTTGCACCGGTTGCTGCGGTCGAGGTACATGCACCGCCCGGCGATGATCCGGTACCACCGGTGGCTGCGGATGAAGACCCTGACCGTGTCGTACTGGAGCTCCCACTTGAGCTCACTGACGTTGTCGGCCGTCTTGGGCTTGTCGATTGGCTCGACCAGGTCGTGGCAGCACAGGGCGGGGCAGTCCCGGCATTCGCTCAGCGTCGTCGGCACGGCCTTCTTGCGGTGGGTGGTCTTATTCGTCATCAGTGGGGCGATCCGTCACTTCTTCCACGGCGGCGTGGATGGCAGGTGTCTCATGAACTCGGCGATGAGCTTCTCTTCGTAGGCCCCGCCGTACTCGCCGGCGAGGAACTTCTCGAGCGCCTCGTCGTGGAGTCGCTGCCAGCAGGCCGCCTCGTCGCCCGGGTTGACCGGGTAGAACAGAGCGTCGTTGGCCTTTGCGGCCTTCATGTCGCCGGGCGCGTCGCCGACCATCAGTATCTTGTCCGCGTCGTATCTGCCGCCGGCGCCGTGCTTGATGTGCTCGGCCTTCTTGCCCATTTCCTGGCCGCAGATCATCCCGGCGTACTTGGCGATGCCGTGCTCGGCCCACTCGCGCTCGAGCGCCTCGTTGGGCGTGGCGGAGACGACCATGACGTCGGCCCGGCCGGCGATCGTCTCGAGGCTCTCGCGGACGTGCGGGAAGGGCGGCACGTCGTGAACCCTGATCGCCACCATGCCGTTGACCAGGTGCGTCCACAGCGCCAGGCGGAGGATGCACTGCTGCGGGCTCGTGTCGGCCTTGACGATGTCCAGGCCTTTCGCGGAGTTGGCGGTGGCCACCGGCTCGGCCACGACGGTCGCGAGAAGGCGCTTGGCGTCGTCGCCCAGCTTCATGTCGGCGAAGCGGAGCAGCCCGTCGTTGCTGAGCTGGATCTCGGGCACCTCGTCGGCGGCCGCGATGAACTCCTCGATGACCTCCAGGTGCGCCTGGAGGAAGCCGTCGAAGCGGTCGTACGGCGACAGCTCGCGGAGGTACTGAAGCGTGTCGCGCAGGGCCAGCCAGCGGTTGCAGCCGCGGGTCTGCCCGTTGAGGTTGACGAAATCCCACACGTCGCGGAGGATCCGCGCCAGCGCCGCCAGCCCAAACGACTGGAGCAGGGCCACCACGAAGCAGAACTTGTGCTTGACCTCCATCGTGTCGAACGCACAGCCGTCCGAGTCGATCCCGACGAAGAAATTCTTCGTCTTGGGAAAGGCTTGTAGTCTCTCAACGTTGTTTGGCATCGGGCATTCCTATTGGCATTTGGAAATCGCGGGCCTACACGCCGCTGTAGGCGCTGAATCCGCCGTCCACGGGCACGACGACGCCTGTGACGAAGCGGGCGGCATCAGAGATGAGCCAGATCAGCGTTCCCGTCAGGTCGTCGGGGTCTCCGTATCGCCCGGCCGGGGTGTGGTCGATGATCTGGCGGCCGCGGGGGGTCGGCTCGCCGGTCTTCTCGTCGGTGAGCAGGAAGCGGTTCTGCTCGGTCAGGAAAAAGCCGGGCGCGATCGCGTTGACGCGGATTGCCTGCGAGTGGTTCTGGGCCATGTACACGGCAAGCCACTGGGTGAAGTTGCTCACCGCGGCCTTGGCGGCTGAGTAGGCGGCGATCCGCGTCAGCGGGCGGAAGGCGTTCATCGACGAGACGTTGATGATCACCCCCTCGCCGCGCTCGGCCAGGTGGCGCCCGAATACCTGGCTGGGCAGCATCGCCCCCAGGCAGTTCAGGTCGAAGACCCAGCGGATGGCGTCGGCCGGCAAGTCGAAGAAGGTCGTCGGCGGGGCGCAGGTGGCCTCTTTCTTGTTGCCGCCGGCACCGTTTATCAGCACGTCCACGCGTCCGAGCTTCTCGACGGTCTCGGCGAAGGCGGCCTCGACGGCGTCCTTTTCGAGCACGTTGCATCGAACGGGCACGGCCTGGCCTCCGGCCGAGGCGATCTCCTTGCACAGGGCGGCGGCCGCGTCGTCCATGATGTCCAGCACCGCGACCTTCGCCCCGCGGGCCGCCAGCGCCCGGGCCATCTGCCCGCACAGCACGCCGGCCCCGCCGGTGATCGCAACGCACTTGCCCTCTACGCTGAAGATCTCGTCCTTCACTTTCGCTTTCCTTTCAGAAGGCGTCGGTCTCGCTCATTTTGCCGCAAACGGCGCCACGTGCCGGCGAAGGTGCTTCTCCAGCACGCGGTAGTGCGCTTCCTCGTCGCTGTTCAGGGCCGCCAGGATGCGGTCGCGGAACTTGCCGCCTCCCCCGGCCGTCAGGACCGAGCCGAACGTCACGTGCAGCGCCTGGCGGGCGTCGAACTGGTCAAGCAGGGCGGGCAGCTCGTCGTCGGAGAGCGACTCGGCCGCCGGCACCTTCGAGACGTCGGCCGAAACGTGGTACGTCGCCTTGTCCGTCTCGTAGCGGGCGCGGGCGAAGTCGAGGATCTCGCGGAACAGGCCCGGCTCGGTGCCGGCGATGGCGCGGACGGCCTCGAGGTAGCTTGTCCCGGCCGTCTTGAGGTGCACGTGCGGGCCGGCAAGGTCCGCGACGATCGGATATATGCTGAACTTGTCGCTGCCGGAGTGGATGGACAGCTTGTAGGGCCCCAGCGCCCGCATCACCGCCACGTGCTGGGCGAAGGTCGTCCGGAACTCGTCCAGGTCGCCGATGTAGTCCACGCCCTTCTCGAACCGCCCGACGAACCGGGGGGCCATGGAGACCCACTCGACGCCGAGGCGTTTCAGCTCGCGTGCGAAGAAGAAGTGCTCGGCCGGGGTGGTGGGCGAGTCGGTCTCATCGACGGAGATTTCCAGTTCGAACGGCCCGGTCGCGACCTGCTTGAGGTGGCGGTGCATCCTGGCGGCGTGGACGATGGCCCGGCCGTACTTCGCCGCCGCCCGAAGCAGCGTCACGTCGCTGAAGAAGATCTTCGTCTCGCCGACGTCGAAGGTTTTTCCGATGTACTGGCTGGTCACGTCGGCGGCCTCGATGTCCATCTCGGGCAGCGGGATGTCGGCCACCTTGTCCGCCAGGCGGGCAGAGGGGTCTTCGTCCGCCTTGTTGTCCACGTGGGCGCCGGGGTCGATGGTGAACATGGTGAATCCGGCGGCGACGGTGGCGTCGATGTCCTTGGGCTCCTGGAGGTGATCGGCGTCGGCGCCGAAGCCTTCGCGCCAGCCCTCCTGGAGCACGCCCCAGGTGGCGCAGTCCATGACCTGCTCGGGTGTCCGGCGGGTGCGCGCCATCTCGCGGATGGACTGCTGTGCGAAGACGGGCGCCAGGCCGCTGCCTCGGACGGCGCGGACGTGCCCGGCCGTCGCCAGGCCCAGGCGGTCGCCCAGCCCCACGCTTGGGACAAGCCCGAGGCACCGGGGGGCGGTCCAGGGCAGCGCCTTGCGGATGCCCTCGGCGTTGGCGTGGTTCGTCTCGCCGGCGATGACGTCCTTGCCGCCCGCCTCGCCGACCAGCACGCCGCTGACCCGCCCCTTGCCGACGCTGCCGACGACCTTTTCGGTCGCCAGGGTGCGGCGGAGCTGATCCGGCCGCCCGTGGGCGAGAAAGTACGTCACGCCCTCGGCCTCGACCAGGCTCGTCTCGTAAACCTCCAGCCCCGTGGCCCGCTTGATCTCGTCTGCGATTTTCTTCGACATGGTTGGCTCGGGTGACTCGTCGCTATCAGGGTTTGTTTCGCTCAGCAGGCTCCGTAATCATACGCGGCCTGGAGCATGGCCTCGACGTTCTCCACGGGGACATTCGGCTGGATGTTGTGCACCTGGGTGAACACGAACCCGCCGCTCCCCGAGCCGAAGACGCTGATGTTGTGCCGCACGTGCTCGCGGACCTGCTCGGGCGATCCCAGCGGCAGGACCTTCTGGGTGTCGCACCCGCCGCCCCAGAAGACGATCCGCCCGCCGAACTCCTCCATCAGCGACTCGGGCCCCATCTCGGCGGCGGAAATCTGCACCGGGTTGAGGATGTCAACGCCGGCGTCGATCCAATGCTCGATGTACCCGCGGACGCACCCGCATGAGTGCAGGTACGTCTTCCACGGCGTGTGGGCGTGGATCCAGTCGCACAGCCGCTTGTAGTGCGGCTTGATCATCTCGGCGAACAG
>CBFCZU010000076.1:0-17076 GCA_965602635.1 uncultured Planctomycetales bacterium
AGGATAGGGCCGTGCCGGTCGCCGAGAACACTGCGGTTGCCGAAACACGGTACAAGGGAATGGGCGGGGGCTTTGAGGTCATTCACAAGAACGAAGGACGCCATCATCCCCATTCGCTCAAAGATCCCACTTCGATTGTGGAGTTCATTGGAGACCATGTTGAGAACAAACAGCGATGAAGCGAGAAATGACCTGACAACCACGCGATGCCGTACTACCAAAGGAAACCCGAAGAGAGCAATGAAGATGAGAAAGACAGCGATTCTGGTGACAGTCATCACGGGCCTTTGCTGCAGCAGTGCAATGGCTGCCAAGCCGCTGAAGGTCTACATCCTGGCAGGGCAGTCGAACATGCAGGGCCAGGCCAAGGTCGGGACATTCGACTACATCGGTGGCGATCCGGCCACCGCCCCCATGCTAAAGGAGATGCGCGGCCCTGACGGTAAGCCTGTGGTCTGCGAGAAGGTGTGGATATCGCTATTCGGCGGCAAGAACGTCGGTGAGGGCGAGAAGAAGGGCAAGCTCACGACAGGCTACGGCGCAAATGACCAGTGCATCGGACCCGAGTTCACCTTTGGCATCTATGTGCAAAAGCTTCTCAATGAGCCGGTCCTTCTCATCAAGACGGCTTGGGGTGGCAAGTCGCTGAATACCGACTTCCGACCGCCCAGCGCCGGCCCGTACGAGCTGCCCAAGAAGACCCTCGACCTCTTCCTCAAGCATCCGGGGGGCCATGGCATTTCCAAGGACCTGGAGAAGTGGAAGGCAGAGAAGGCCCAGAAGACGGGCCACTACTATCGGCTCATGATGGGGCACGTGAAGAAGGTGCTCGGCGACATCAAGAGCGTCTGCCCGGACTACGATCCAGCCCAGGGGTACGAGGTGGCGGGCTTCGTCTGGTTCCAGGGCTGGAACGACATGTGCGACGGAAACACCTACCCGGATCGCAACTCACCGGACGGCTATGCCCTGTACTCCAAGCTGATGGCTCACTTCATCCGCGACGTGCGCGAGGATCTGTCGGCTCCGAAGATGCCGTTCGTGATTGGCGTCATTGGGGTGGGCGGCGACAAGGCCACGGGGGGGATTGCCAATCTGCGGCCCGCCATGGCCGCGCCGGCGGCGATGCCCGAGTTCAAGGGCAACGTCGCAGCCGTGGAAACCGCGCCGTACTGGGATTACGAGATGGAGTCCCTGCTGGGCAAGAAGGCCGAAATCAGCCGGCGGTTCGGCGCTGCGTACCTGCTGACCAACGACGGCGTCATCGAAACGCCTGAGGCGTCCGGACCCGGCTGGGAGCCGATCGGCAGCCCCGCTCCGGCCGATCGCGTCTGGCGTTTCATGTCGTTCGACCCGGAGAAGGAGTCGGACCGACTGCCGAAGAACGAGAAGAAGCGGTTCCGCAACGTGACGCTGCCGGCCGGGCTGGAAAAGTGGCATACGCCCGGTTTCGACGACAGCAAGTGGTCCAGCGGTGTCGCGCCGATCGGCAAGGGCGTCTGGAAGCACCGCACGATCGGGAAGGGCACGGTCAAGTTCAAGTCCGACTGGGGCGCCGGCGAGTTCCTGCTGATGCGAACGACGTTCAACGTCGACAAGCTGGACTACGAATCGTGTCGTCTGAGCATCCTGGCCCGTCAGGGCTTCAACGTCTATCTCAACGGCCACAAGATTCACACCTACATCTGGTGGAAAGACGAGCCGTACTACCGCCCCATCGTCCTGGAACCCCAGCACGTCAAGCACCTCAAGAAGGGCGTCAACGTACTGGCGGCCTACGCCAACGTCGAATACGACCGTCGCACGAAAGAGCCGCACGCGTCGATCGACCTGATGATCGAGGGAATCGCCAAAGAAGCCAAGGCGTATGTCAGCAGCAAGGAGTATATCCTGCGGCAGATGGACAAGGTCTGTTCACGCAGGGAACAGAGGATCATCGCGGGGGCTTCCAACGCCGGCTTTCACTATCTGGGCAGTGCCAAGATCATGGCGCAGATCGGCAAGGCCTTTGCCGAGGCCATGGTGGAGATGGAGAAGAAGTGAATGGCGCCGCAAACACTGGAACAGGAAGCGATCCCAGTGAGGGAACAGGAAAGGACTCCTGGGAAGAACGACCGCAATGGACGGAGAGCGGGTGTGTGGCGGCAACCAGGAGGAATGACCATGGCGCCAAGCCCTAGGCAAGTAGTCCTCTTCCTGCTGCTGGGCATCGCCGTTACATGTGGCGCGATGGAGAATCAGATGGTGATGGAAGAGTCCACCGTGCTGCCCATGGCCTACGATGTCGATGTCCTGGTTGCCGGCGGATCTCTCGCAGGGGTGGAGGCCGCCTGCGCGGCTGCGAACGAGGGGGCGAGCGTCCTGATGATCGAAGATCGTCCCTATCTCGGCTATGACCTGTGCGCCACCCAAAGGCTGTGGCTCGAGCAGGGAGAGACGCCCCAGACCCCGCTGACCCGGGCGATCTATGGCGAGAATAGGGCAGCAACGCCCATGCAGGTCAAGAACGCCTTGGACAAGGCGCTCCTGGCCGCGGGCGTGCAGTTCCTCACAGGCTGCTATCCTGTGGATGTCCTGTTTGCCGCGGATCGGGCCACGCCGGCCGGTGTGATCATGGTGAATCGAAGCGGCCGTCAGGCTATCCGTGCGAAGGTGATCATTGATGCGACCGAGCAGGCGGCGCTGACCCATTGCACGCGCGCCGCGTTCAGGTCTCTCAGCGGTGGACGTGAGGAACTCAGGTACGTTGTCGTCGGGGGCAGCCCGGCCAGGGGCGAGTCGTTCCGCAAACTCCCCATCACCTACACGTCTGGAAAGAAGCAATATCCGGTCTACGAGTACTCCCTGGACATCCATCGCCCCAGTGACGCATTCAGATCTCTGAACAAGGCCTTCCACGAAGCTCGGTCAAGAACGTGGGACGAGGGTGCGGTGGACGCTTCGGAGCGGCTGTTCCACATCCCACGCGATGCGATCGTGGCGACGGAAGCCCCGCCGGAGGCCTGGCCGGGCGCGGACCGGATCAAGCTCGGGCTCTTCCAGCCGGCGGGTGTGAAGTCGTGGTACGTACTCAACGCCTACGCCGGCCTGTCCCGTGAGCAGATGGCCATCGCTCTGCGCCCACCGCAGTGGTCGGTTGTCGGTCGACGGGTCGGGAAGGCGGCTGCTGTCGAGGCGGGCAGTGTGCTTACACCTGACCGGATCGATGTCCGCAGCGCAGAGGCCGAGCAGGGGCGACTGTTGGTCCGGGAGCACCAGATCGATCTGCGATTCCGTGACAAGCCGCGAGTCCCGTTGGGCGCACGCGACTTGCCCGTGCTGGGCACGTACGACGTTGTGGTCGTGGGCGGAGGCACTTCGGGGGCCCCCGCCGCGCTCGCCGCCAGCCGGTCCGGCGCAAGGACGCTGGTTATCGAGTACCTCGATGAACTCGGCGGCGTCGGCACGGCGGGGCTGATCAGCATGTATTGGTACGGCTATCGCAGCGGCGAGGGCAAGGAGTTGCGGCCCGGGTACGTAAGTCCGAAGGAGATTCGCGCGGGCGCGGCGAGGGACACGCTTCGAAACGGCTATGCGGGCGAGGTCGGCAAGCAGCTTGGGGGCTCGTGGGATCCGCTGGCCAAGTCCGAATGGCTGCGTGCGGAGATTCTGAAGGCGGGCGGAGAGATCTGGTTCCACTGTTTCGGCTGCGGCGCCGTGGTGGATGGCCACAAGGTGGTCGGTGTGGTCGTGGCCGGGCCGTTTGGTCGGGGGATCGTGCTGGCGAAGACAGTGATCGACAGCACTGGCAATGCGGACATTGCCGCCGCTGCTGGTGCGGGGACGCAATACGGCATATCGAAGTTGGGTGATCTGTCCGTTCAGGTGGCGGGGTACCCCCACCGTGACCTCGGGGCGCGTTATGTCAACACTGCCTACACCATGGTGGACGATACGGATCTGTTCGACCGCAGGCACCTCCTGTTGTGGGGCAGGTCCCGTCGACTGGGTTCATATGACAGCGGACAGTTGATCGACAGTCGCGAGCGAAGGCGGGTGGTTGGCGAGTATGTCCTGAAGACCTCCGACATCCTTAACGGGCGCACATACCCCGACACGATCTGCCACCATCTGAGCAACTTCGACGCAGGGGCTTTCCCTACTTCCCGGATGCTGCTGCTCAAGGACATGAAGGGGCCCGCCTATGCCTGTGATCTGCCCTATCGTTGCCTGATTCCCAGGGGCATTGGCGGGATGCTCGTGACCGGCCTGGGGGCCAGCGCGGACCGCGACGCCATGACGCTCATTCGCATGCAGCCCGACCTGGAGAACCAAGGCTATGCCGCGGGCATGTCCGCGGCGATGGCGGCGGCCGGCGGCGTGGACGTCCGCAAGATCGACATCAAGGAGCTGCAGAAGAGATTGGTTGAGAAGGGCATCGTGGAGGCGCGGGTCCTCAGCGATACTGACTCGTATCCACTGAGCATTGGCACGCTCAGAGAGGCCGCTGCAACGTTGAAGGACCTCAAGATCGAGATCAGCCAGAAACGGGACAGTCATGACCGGACGTATTCGGCGCTGGCGGTCGTTATGTCGCATCCCCGCCGGTCCATCCCGCTTCTGGCGGACGCCCACGGCCGTGCGGAATCCCGCCAAGAGAAGCTCAACTACGCCCTTGTCCTTGGCGTGCTCGGCAATGATGCCGGCCTGGATACGCTGATCGAGGCTGTCGAGGAGAGCAAGACCTGGGGCGAAGGCTACAACATGAGTTCGAAACGTGAAACGGCCAACACCTTCGCGAAGGTCGACCGGCTGGTCATTGTGCTGGGCTTGACCCAGTCTGTGAAGGCGCGGCCTGCGCTGGTCAAGAAGCTCGACCTGCTTGACGGGCGGAGCCCGTTGTCTCACGTAAAGGCCGTCTGCATGGCGCTGCGCATGGTCCGCAGCCCCTCGCTGGCCGGTCCACTGGCGGAATTGCTCGACAAGCCTGGGATGGCTGGGCATGCGGGGCGGGCAGACTACTACCGGTCACAGCCGGAGCCCCACGCATCGCGTCCTGTCCCCACACGGGCGACGACCCAGAACGCGGGGCTCAACGCCAAGTTCAGGGAGGTGCTGCTAGCCGCATTGCTGTTTGACTGTGGCGACCGTAACGACAAAGCTCGCGCGATTCTCGAGGCCTATACCCGCGACGTTCACGGCCATTTCGCCGCCTATGCTCGGGCGGCCCTGGATGGGCACTTGCGGGAGACCACGGATAAGGAACGCAAGTAGCGGGTTGTGGTCGCTCCCAGTTGGAGGCGCCTCCAACGCCGGCTACCACGGCCTTGGCTGCGCCAAGACCATCGCGCTGACCGGCAAGGCCTTTGCCGAGGCCATGGTGGAAATGGAGAAGAAATGACCGACAAAGGGCATGTTGGCGGGTACACGCGGGTGGGCGTCGAGCCGGGTCAAGAGACGTATAATGCCGGGTTCTCACTCTACTCAGCAGCGTGGCCCCTGCTGCACGAGTATCCCGGCCAGTGTTTCCAGTCGGGCCTGTTCGGCACCTGGATGCATGGCCAGAATGACCGTCCTGCGCCGATCAAGCTCTATTCGGATATCGAGGGTGGGCTTGGCTGGTGGCGCGACACAGAGTTCGCCACGGAGACCCCGAAGTTCATTATGGGTGGCGTAGCCCTGAACTTCTGCGCCTGGGCCAACGGGCCGGGCGCGGGCAAAGGGCGGAGCTGGGAGGAACCGAAGGGCAAGTACGGCATCGCGCAACTCAGTCCCTGGGTGCTGTGGCCTCCCGACGGCCTGAATCTGAAGCAGGGAACGTGCGGTGAGCTGTTCGGGTACGGGTACCTGCCGCTTCCGCTCACAAACGCGAAATCGACGAGCGCCGGCAAGAACGTTCCTACCGGAGATCAGTGCTGGACTTTGTTTCTGAACACAGGGAACTTCAAAGGCCCGGTTGCGTTCTTCACCCCGTACTTCTGGTCCCGCGCGTCCGTCGACGATCCTCGCCTGGGTGGGATGTTCCTGGATAGTCGGCCCTCCGAGCACAACAGGCCCTTGTCGATGGAAACGCAGCACATCCCCTGGGCCCAGGCCAAGGACTCCCGAGGCCGGACATACGCCCGAATGGCGAGAACGGTGTTCCCCGTGGGGCCGGAGGGCGACTCAGCGGTCCTGCACCGCGTTACGTCCTACAGCAAGAGGGTGCTCTGGGATGGCGTGAAGGCTTGGCTGGATGGCGGTGATCCGGTCGACGGCGCCATCGACCCGGCGGGCGCTCTCGTACATGCGTTCAACGGGCGAGGCGGAGCGGGTTGGCATGTGTACATGCCAGATGTCCCCAAGGAGGAACGCGCGGCAATTGCCACAGACTCGTTCATGCGTCCTGCCGTCACCGACCCGACTACGTTTGGGTTCCGGTGGGACGGCACGGTGGTTGCGAGGACAGGAACCAGAGGCGGCTCCGTGGTGATACTGCCGGAGTACTATCGTCTGGCGGAGGATGAGAGCGATAGCACAGGCGAGTGGGTTGCGGTGGCGGCCGAAGATGTTCCGCCCGAAACCGGGCTGGACAAGGTCAGTCTTGCGCGGACCGCCAGGACGGCCCCCACACCGTACGTCACGCCTGATGATGCGCGAAGCTGCTGGAAGAAGCCGGGCCCGGTCGCTGGCCCCTTTGAGGCCCGCCCCGGCGACGGGAGCGTGGTGACGTACTACTGGTACCGATTCGCCGACCAGCCCGCATTGCTCAACGCCGACTTGACAGATACAGAGCGCGGGAACCTGCAAGCGCGAGTGGAGAAACTCCACGGGCACTGGACAAAGGACCGCGAGTACCTCGCGCCGCCAATGGTCGGGACACTGGCGGATATTGACCCCGCCCTGATTGTGACGCCGCCGGCGGGCCTGGAGGCGGGCTATGTGCCTATCGCGACACGGCAGGAAGCTCACGATGGGGCCTGAATCAGCATGGCACTCACGGGGGTGTGCATGACAGGACACGCGCAGGCCGGACCCGTCCGGGTGACGCACGAGCGCGGCACCGTGTCAATCGCCAACCAATACTGCGCCATCGATCTCGATCTCGACACCGGGGGCGCGACCTGCGGGCGGGGCTGACGGTCTTCGCCGATGCCGGGTTCAGCACGGACCCTGGCCACCGCGGGTGGCAGGATCCCGCGTACACCCATGCCTGGTCCGAGGAGCCGGTCGAAGACACCTTTGGCCGGGGAACGACGCTCCATCTTACCCACACGCCTGCGAAGGGCTTCTACCTCGCCCGGGCCCTGCATGTCACCCTGTACGAGGACCAGCCGTTCGTCGTCCTCGGGTTCAGCGTGACCAACCCGCATCCGCACGCGGCGCGGGTGCGCTACGGGATCCTCCTCGACGGCGCCCACCTGTTCGAAGGCCGCCCAATCGATCGGCCGCAGTGCCTGCGCGGCGGCGCGGGGGCGGAACCGCAGGCGGTGGAAGAAACGCTGGACCTGAATGCGTACAACAGCGTGATGCTCACCGGCAAGGTGCGAGGCGCACGGCGGACCGTTGTGGCCGGCGGGCTCAAATACAGGGAATCCCTGATCCGCACGCTGCTCGCCTCGGAGGGTCCCACGCTCACCGTCCGTTGCGAGGACCCACAGGGCAAGCGGATTGAGCCGGGCGCCTCGTACGATTTCCAGGACACCGTGTACCTGGACTTTGTGAGCGTCGATCCCTTCGAGTCACTCGAGCGCTACGGCCTGGCCATGCGCGCGGCGAACGACGCCGCTCCGAACATGTACGACTTCCCGACCCTCTGTGGCTGGATGGTCTCCACCAGCCGCTACGGCGAGGGGCGCCCGCTCAACCATTCCGCCGGCCTGGTGGAGCAGGCACAGCTCGCCCGGGACTCGGGGATCACCAAGTACACCCCGGTGGCCATCCGCCTGGAGCCCGACTACTACTGCTACGGGGATCACGGGAACACGCAGCAGGGCTGGTGGGACGACGAGCACTGGGCCCGCTACGGGTCCCTGGTGCCGCCCTACGACACCATGGCCTCCTTCTGCCGGGCGCTGGCCGAGCGGGGGGTGATCCCTCTCACGTATTTCCAGTGTTCCCTGCCCAGCAACGATTTCGCGGCGGCACACCCGGCGTGGATGCTGGACAACGACATCTCGCTCCTTCACATGGAGCACAGCCACCACATGCCGTGGGTGACGTACGACTACACCGATCCCGGCTTCCAGGCGCATGTGCTGGCCGTGTGGCAACGGCTCCGCGCGGACGGGATCAAGGGCATCAAGTTCGACTACCCCGAGTCGGCGTGGGCAAAGGACGGAGGTTTCGAAGACCCGGGCTACACCACGACGTCCGCGTACCGGAAGCTGTTCGAGCTGTGCCGGGAGGGGCTGGGGCCGGACGCTTTCATCCACGAGCGGAATCTGGGGGAGTACGGCACGCCGCGGCTGGACGTGTGCGCGGGGGTGGTGGATCTACAGCGGGTCTGGGGGGACTCCAGCCATTTCGAGCCCGAGATGGCGTCGCGCATGGGGCTGCGCTGGTACAAGAACCGGGTGGTGTTCAACTATTACCCGGACGGAAAGTCCATGGTCGACCCCAAGACCGGGGAGCCGCTGTCCGTGCATGCGCGAAGGAGCCTCCTGACCCTGGTCGGGCTCCTTTCCGGCCGTCTTGAGCTCGGGACCTCGTTCGGCAGCCTGACCCCGGACATGGTCCACGACATCACCCGCCTGTATCCTGTGCTCGGGGAGCCGAAGTCGTTCCGCCCGGCAGACATGCTGATGGGCAGGCCGCACCCCGAGGTCTACGTGTACCGGGTCAACCCCTCGTGGTCGCAGGTGATCCTCTGCAACGGCGAGCCGGAGCCTCGGGAGATCCGCGCGCCCATGTCGGGCCTCCAGTACGAGACCGGCTCCCTGGGGCTGGACCCGGCGCATTCGTACTACGTCTACGACTTCTGGAACGACGAACTGGTGGGCCGGCTGGCCGGCGACGCGATCCTGGCGCGCCCGCTCGAGGCCGGCCAGGCCCTGGTGTACTCCGTGCACAAGGTCTTGGACCGCCCGCAGTTCCTCTCGACGAACCGTCACGTCATGCAGGGGCTCCTGGAATTGTCCGCCGTGACCTGGGACGCGGACCGGAAGGTCTATGCAGGTACCGCCGAGGTGGTCGGCGGCGAGACCCTGCGCATCACGATCGCCCTGAACGGCCATGCGCAGCCCACGGTCACGGTGAATGAGGGCGTCGCGGACGTGGTGGCGACAGGCGAAGGCCTGGTCGAACTGCGGATCGACAGCGAGACGAACCGAGCCATCCGCTGGGAACTGAAGTTCTGAGAGAACTCCAGGATGCCGTCCCGAGACCGACATTGGGGCAATAGCACATAGAAGGAGTAACGAAGATCAGAAGAAGAACGACGATTCTCGTGGCTATCCTCACGGCGCTTCCGTGCAGCAGTGCAATGGCTGCCGACAAACCACTGAAGATCTACATCCTGGCCGGGCAGTCCAACATGCAGGGCGCGGCGCACCAGCGCACCTTTGCGGCCATGGGCGACGACCCGAAGACCGCCCCGCTTCTCAGCGAGATCCTCGACCAGAACGGCGAGCCGATCGTCTGCGACAACGCGTGGATAGCCTACCTGACGGGAGGCCGCGATGGCGATACCGTTCTGCACGGCAAGGTCAAGGTGGGGTACGGATTCGACGGCGAGCGCATTGGCCCCGAATACGGGTTTGGCCTCTACATCGACAAGGCGCTCGATGAACCAGTCTTGATCATCAAGACCGCTTGGGGCGGCAAGTCGCTGGCCGTCGATTTTCGCCCGCCGAGCGCTGGAGCCTACGTGCCCAGTGAACGTGAACGGGAGAGAGGCAACATTCCCCCGAAAGAGAAAGTCGGCCATTACTATCGCGAGATGCTCCGATTCGTCCGGGAAACGCTCAAGGATGCCGAGAGTATCAGGAAGGTTGTTCCAGGCTACGAAGAAGGGCAGGGCTATGAGCTTGCCGGGTTCGTCTGGTTCCAGGGCTGGAACGATATGTGCAACCGACACCACATCGCGCAATACGCCGAGAACATGATCCGTTTCATCAGCGATGTCCGCAAGGAACTCGATGCGCCGACCCTGCCTTTCATCGTGGGCATTCTGGGAGTCTACGGCACGGACCCCGACAGTCGGAAGTTCGACAAGGGCCTGCCGGTGACCGCGTTCCGCAAGGTTCAGTTCGCCGCCGTGGAGCAGTACGATCGGAAGGTGGCGGCACGATATCGGGGCCATGTGATCGCGGTGGACAGCGGCCCGTACTACGAACTCGCGCTCAGCGACATCTACTGGAAGCGCCGCCTGACCAGCTACTGGAAGCGGAGCGTGAAGCAAGGGAAGATGACGCAGGAGAAGATGAAGGAGGAATGCGCCCGGTACGGCTTCGGCGATGGCGAACTGACCGCGGAGGAGCAGAGCACCTGGGATCGGTGTGCATCCAACGCCGAATACCATTACCTGGGCAGCGGCAAGACGTTTGTTCGCTTCGGGAAGGCACTTGCCGAGGCCATGCTGAAGATGGACAAGAAGCGACCGCGCAACCCCACAAGTAGGACTGAATACTGACGACAAGCAACAGACTCACAACCGCGTGGGCTCGGGCCGCCCTGGCGATCACAGGATGCGCCATACGGAGAGCAGCAATGAACAGAAACATGGCAAGCTGGAAACCTGGCGAACCGGTCACGCAGGAAACGAACGCGAGTCGAGCAACGTGGACCGGCAGAGTCTTGTCCGCGGTAGTGTTCGGCCTCTTCGCCGTTGTGGCTCCCTGCGCCGTTGCTGCCGAGAAGGCGGACGAAGACTACCAGCGGCTGCGCGAGGCCTCGCAGGCAAAGCAGCACGTGAAAGCCCTTGAGCTCGGCGAAGCCTTCCTCGTTGAGCATCCCGATCACCCAAAGATAGCATCGGCCCTGCACCTGGCCGCAAAGGGCGGTTTGGCGAGCGCGGACCTCAGACGTGCGGCTCCCTTGTTTCGGAGGATCGTGAAGGAGCATCCAGAGTTCAAAGCGATCGACGACGCCCGATTCAGGCTGGCAGAATGCCTTTCTGGAATGCGTGCGCTCGAAGAGTGTATCAAACAGTGCCGGGAGAACCTCGAGGCCGCACCGGAAAGCCCCGTCGCCAACTACTACCGTTTCCTCATCCCTCAGAGCCAATTCCGCCTGTGGCGCTTCAAGGAAGCCGAAGGGGGGCTGAAAGACTTTCTCGCGCACTATCCGCGCTCCCCCTACGCCGCTCACGCCAGCCGGTACTTGGGAAAGATCAACCCGTCTTGGGAAGTAGATGAGAACGGTATCGGCAAATACTCCGGAAAGTACGATGAGGACTACCGGTTCAAGGCGGGGAAGGCAGCACTTCCCGGTCACATCAAGGAGGGACGCGAGAAGATCCGGGAACGGCTCGGAGTAGATATCGATTTCAAGAGAAACTTGAACTTCATCTTCCGCGATGCGGGTCCGAACAAGCGACGTGGGTTCATGGCCGAGACCTTCACAATCTGCCGGAACTACAAGCCGGTGACCGTGGTGCAGTTCTACGCCGAGCACGTCGTGATTGATCCGGCAGGCTATCGCAGGACCGTAGTTCACGAGATGAAGCACGCCGGATTCAGGATCCTCATGGGGCAGTCCTATCACGATCTGCCCGTTTGGATCCGCGAGGGTCTTGCACAGTGGGCGGCAGACGAATTGAAGCACCGCATGGTCTCAAAGCTGACCAACGAGACCTTTGCCGGCAAGGATCCCTTCACCCAGATCAACGGCGTCGCCAATCCCGCCCACGGCGTGGGTGACTACCTGGAGGACGTGTTGGCTTTCGAATGGTTGGAGAAACAGAAGAAGGGAAGCGTCATAGCCTTCAGCAGGGGCCTGGTCAAGGGCGAGGCCTGGCAGAAACTCCTGCCTGCCACCTCGGGACTCGACACAGACGAAACTCTCCGCCGGATGGACCGTTACTGCCGTGACCGGGTCGCCGGCGAACTCGGGACGGCCGGGCGTGACGCCCTCAAACTCAGGGACACCTACTACGCCAGGGCATCCAGGGGCTCTGCCAGGGTCAGATCGTGGCTCCGGGAAGAAGGCAATCGTGAGTTTGGCAAGTGGCTCGACGAGCATCCGGGCCATGTCCTCGAGCCCGTCGTCCGCTTCTACCGTGGGCGCGGATTGATCCTGACGGGCAGTCTCGCGCAGGGCCGCAAGTGGCTCAGGAGCATCATCGAGGCGAACGACGGAAGCAGCCTGCGTGACGATGCCCTCTTCTGGGAGGGCTACGCCTTCCAGCAGGAAGGACGCATGGCCGACGCTGCGCGAAGCTTGCGCGTCCTTCTCCGTGATTACTCGTGGTCAAATAGCGCGCCCAAGGTCAGGGGCAAGTTCAAGCCCGCAGGGCCGGAACTCAAGCCATCTTCTCACCCGACAGGAACCGACCTGTGACCTTCAACCTCTTGCGAGGAACAAGCATGATCAGATAGAATCCGGCAGCATTGAAGTATGTCTTCCAGAGCGCGGAAGGAGTCAAGAACATGAGCAGAAGAACGACGAGTCTATTGGCAATCCTCACGGCCCTTTGTTGCAGCAGTGCAATGGCTGCTGGGAAGCCGCTGAAGGTCTATATCCTGGTGGGGCAGTCGAATATGCAGGGCCAGGCCAAGATCGAGACGTTCGACTACATCGGCGACGACCCGGCCACCGCGCCTTTGCTGAAGGAAATGCGCGGCCCCGACGGCAAGCCGCGGGTCTGCGAGAGGGTGTGGATCTCGTATCTGACCGGTTCACGCGACAAGCTGGGCGAGGGGGTCGGCAAGCTGACGGCCGGGTACGGGGCTCGAAGCAACCCGGCCGAGGACGGCGGCAAGATCGGCCCGGAGTTCACCTTCGGCATCACCATGTCCAAGGCGACAGACGGACCGATCCTGATTGTCAAGACCGCGTGGGGCGGCAAGTCGCTGCATACGGACTTCCGCCCGCCCAGCGCCGGGCCGTACGAGTTCAGCGAGGCGCAGTTGGAGAACCTCGAGAAACGGGGCAAAGACATCAAGCAGGCCAAGGCCGACAAGGCCGCCAAGACCGGGCATTACTATCGGCTGATGATCGAACACGTCAAGCACGTGCTGGCCGACATCAAGCGGGTCGTGCCGGACTACGACGCCAAGCAGGGCTACGAGATTGCCGGGTTCGCCTGGTTCCAGGGCTGGAACGACATGGTGGACGGCGGCACGTATCCCAACCGCGGCAAGCCGGGCGTCGGGTACACAAAGTACGGCGAGTGGATGGCCGATTTCATCCGCGATGTTCGCAAAGACCTGAACGCTCCAGGGATGCCCTTTGTCATCGGCGTGATGGGCGTGGGCGGTCCGATCGGGAAGGACTACAATCCGCGGTACAAGGTGACGCACGGCAACTTCCGGGCCGCCATGGCCGCCGCGACACGACTGCCCGAGTTCAAGGGCAATGTCGCCGCCGTGCGGACCGGCCTGTATTGGGACAAGCCCTTGGAGGCCATCGCAGACAAGTTGGGCCAGGTCAAGAAGATGAGCCACTACCTGCGAAGCAGGAGCAAAGGCCAGCCCAACGAAGACGGCAAGATGACGCCCCAGCAGCAGCGGGAGTACCTCAAGGAGTACCGCGCCAAGGTCATCTCGCCCAAGGAGGAAGCGATGCTGAAGCGGGGCGCCTCCAACGCCGGCTACCACTATCTCGGCTGTGCCAAGACCATGGCCCTGATCGGCAAAGCATTCGCCGAGGCCATCCTGGAGATGGAGAAGAGGTGACCGGTGGAGGCGACGTCGTCGGTCGGACATGGACCACACCCCAACAGAAGAAGGCACATCATGAACACGGCCCGGGCCGACGGACGAAGGTTGGCGGGAAGACGACCGAACATTGTGCTGGTGGTCATGGACGACATGGGGTTCTCAGACCTCGGCTGTTACGGCGGTGAGATCGAGACCCCCAATGTGGACCGCCTCGCGAACAAGGGCCTGCGCTTCACCCAGTTCTACAACGCCGGCAGATGCTGGCCCAGCCGCTCCTCCATCCTGACCGGCTACTACCCGCCCCAAGTCTGCATGGATCCGCCCGTCAGAGGATGGCGACCGCCCTGGCAGCGCCTCATCCCCCACTCTCTTCGCGGGACGGGTTACCGCAGCTACCACTCGGGCAAGTGGCACCTCTTCAACACCCGTGACCCCGAGGAGGAAGGCGGGTTCGACAAGAGCTGGGGCTACGACATCGAGCAGTTCAACCACTTCTTCGGCGACGGTGACGAGAAGACGTTCTCGGCCACGGCCATCACTGACCACGCGCTCGAATGCCTTCAGGAGCACCAAGCCGCCCACAGGGGGACGCCGTTCTTCCATTACGTCTGCTACACCACCCCGCACTTCCCGGTTCAGGCCGAACAGGAGGAGATCGACAAGTACATCGGCAGGTACGACGAGGGCTGGGACGTCCTGCGCGAGCGCCGGTGGCGACGCCTGCGAGAGATGGGAATCGTGGGCTGCGAGCTCTCGGCGCGCGAGCCGAGCGTGCCGGCGCCCCATTACCTGGCGCACAAGGACGAATGGGGCGCGCAGTTCGGCCCGGGCGAGATCGAGTATGCGGTCCCCTGGGACTCGCTCACGGACGAACAGAAGCGATTCCAGTCGACGAAGATGGCGATTCACGCGGCAATGATCGACCGCACGGACCGCGAGCTCGGGCGCCTGCTCGACCAGTTGGCGGCGATGGGGATCTTCGAGGACACGCTCGTCATGTTCCTCTCCGACAACGGGGCCAGCGCGGAGATCATGATCCGCGGCAGGGGGCACGACCCGACCGCGCCTCCTGGATCGGAGACCACACACCTCTGCCTGGGGCCGGGGTGGTCCACTTGCTGCAACGCGCCATTCAGACGCCACAAGATCTGGGTCCACGAGGGCGGCGCGGCCACGCCGCTGGTGGCGTCATGGCCCAATGGCATCACGGCGCGCGGAGAGCTTCGCCACGACATGGGCCATTGCATCGACTTCCTGCCCACCCTCATGGACCTCGCGGGTGTGAAGCCGGAGGACATCCCCCTGCCCGAAGGCGCGCCGCCCCTCCCCGGCAGGAGCCTCGTTCCAACATTCGAGCAGGATGGCAGTGTGGAACGATCTCATATATACTTCCACCATGAGGGGAACCGCGCCCTGCGCGTGGGCGACTGGAAGCTGGTCAACGAATCCAACGTGAACCGGGGAACCCCCGACGACCCGTGGGCGCTCTACGACCTCGCCACCGACCGATGTGAGATGGTCGACCTCTCGACCCGCGAGCCAGAGAAGTGCCGCGAGATGCAGGAGCTGTGGCAGCAGTGCGAGGACGAGTACCGCACCACACCCGAATGAGCCAAGCTCGGCGCGGGAACCTGGCTCGGCTTGATTGGGACGCCATGCGCAGTTCCTGGGCGTCGGCCATGCCCCGAGCAGCGGGCGTGAGAGTGGCTGGGGCGCCCCGGGCATGCAAGACGAGTGGTGCTGTCCCACGGCGATACACGCCAACCACCGTCCGAGGGGCCGTCTCCCCATCGAGCAGTGCGAGCACAGAGCAGCGGAGCGGCCAGCCGCTTTGGCCGACCATTGGTTTGGTTTCCCCCGATTGCGGGTCCCGGACCGGTCGGGGTCACGCGTGCGGTGGCGCCCCTGCGTGGGAGGGAGCGTGGGACATCCTGCGCGCGGGCAGGCCCACCTGCTTGCGCCGGCATGAGCTCCACCACTACAATACACCGCCGGCGGGGCAGGCCAACAGGGGCCGTTGGAACCAGTTGGGAAGTGCCTGTGTGCAGGAGTTCCGTCATGCATCTGACAGATGTGCCTTCTGACTCTTCCTGGCGGGTCCATGCCGACGGCATGGCCTCTCCCGGGCAGTGCTGCTTGGTGCAATCATGAGCGCCAATAGCTTCGCGGCCGACGACGGGCTCCGGGTTCCCAATCGTGGCTTCATCAATTCCACGCCGGCAACCACGTGGGAAGAGGGCCTCATCGCGGGTAACGGCACCATCGGCGCCAACGTGCTGAGCCGCCCCCTCGACGAGACGGTCATCTTCACGCACGAGCGCCTCTTCCTGCCGCAGGGTCCGCCGGTGATGCCCCCCGACAGCGGACCTCGGCTCTTCGAAATCCGCCGCCTGATCGACCGTGGCCTCTACCGGCAGGCTGATGAGCTGGTGTGTCACTTCTCGACCCAGGAAGGCTTCCTGTATCCCGACGCATTCGTCCCGGCCTTCGATCTGCGCCTCCAGACCGAGGGCGAGGAGGAGATCGCCGGCTACGTGCGGAGCGTCGACTTCGAGACCGGCGAGGCGACCGTTCACTGGGCCGACAGCCGGGGCGTCTTCGAGCGCAGGCTATTCGTCTCCCGGGCCGACGGGGTCGCCGTCATGTCGATCAGCGGCCCGAAGAAGGGTGCGCTCAACTGCCAGTTGACCCTCACCCCACGCCAGCCCTGCGAGAAGCTCGGGCAGAAGACGATCGACCGCTCGAAGCAGGTGTTCGAGAACCACGTGTCGGACATCCACGTCTCCGCCAGTGCGTCGGGCGTCACGTTCCGGAACAGCTTCACGAAGGCCTATCCCGGCAGCATCCACGCGCTCGAAGGCGTGGCCGAGGTTCATGTCGAGGGCGGCACCACCAGGGCAACGGCGGATACACTGGTCATCTGCGACGCGGACCACGTGCTTGTGTTTGTGGCCATTGAGCCGATCTACGACCCGGACGTCTCAAAGATCCGCGAGATGAAGGAAGCCATCGCGGCGTTGCCTCGAGCGTATGACTCCTTGCTCAAGAGACATGCCGCCCTTCACGGCGCGCTGTTCAACCGGATGCGGCTGGATATCGGCGGTGGAGATGATCGCCAGCGCACGACCGAGGAACTACTCGAGCAATCGACTGACGAGGAACTCAACCCGGCCCTGGTCGAGAAGCAGTTCGATGCCGGGCGATACAACATCATCTCCTGCACGGGCGAGTTGCCTCCGACACTCCAGGGCATCTGGGGCGGCACCTACTGCCCCGGCTGGGCCAGCGACTTCAC
>CBFCZU010000077.1:0-16853 GCA_965602635.1 uncultured Planctomycetales bacterium
TGCTCGCGCGACTTGAGGGTGTTCCACGACGACCAGTACTGCTTGTTGCCGAAGGCCGCGACGTCGACGATGCTGAAGATGGGGTTGCCCTTGGGCCACTCGTAGAGGTGTGTGCCGGCGTTGATTTCGCTGCCGTACATGTCGCCGATGCTGTAGCGGATGACCATCGCCTTGTCCGGCGCGGGGTTCTGCAGGCCGACCATAAGATGCACCGGGCGCCGGGGCTGGTTGGCGTAGGGCGGGGCGGCCCAGTAAACGAAGAACTGCGTCTCGCGCAGCGCCCCCCGCCGGCCGCCGTCGCGGGACTGGTCGAGCACGCGGTAGAGGACCGGCTCGCCGTTGTCAACTTTCTCGTCAACCGGCGCGAGGAGCGAATTCTCCGGCGAGAAGTCGCGCGTGTTCTCGACCCCGCCGGTAAGCACCGTGACGGCGTAGTAGCTGCGGATGGGCATCGGCGCCATAGCCACCGTCGTCCGGGGCGAGCTGACCTGGTGGACGTACAGGCCGGTGTGCAGGGGGAGCTGCTTGCCCCGCCACTCCGGATTTCCCCCGCGGTGTTTGCCGGTCGGCTTGACGGTCGCCGCCGGCGCCGCCTCGATGCTGTACCGCGGCACGTACGCCTTGTCGTTGAGCCCCATCCAGTCCTCGCCGCGCGTCACGTGCTCGTGCACCCGCCCGTCGTAGCCGCTCAGCGGCCAGACCTCGTCGATCAGCTCGGCCGAGGCGAAGCTGCCGGCCGTGATCGGCCTGCTCGAGCGGTAGATGCGGTAGTACGTCGAGCCGCGCGGGCTGTGCTTCTTGAAGGTGGCCTCGAACTCCTTCCAGTAAATCTTATCGGCCGTGATGATCTTCTCGGTCTCCGTCCAGGCGATGAAGGTCTGGCCCTTGCGGTGGACGACCTTCAGCCCCGTCACCTGCCTGGGCGGGTCGGCGACCTTGCCCTCGTAGCGGACCTCGAGGACTGTCTTGCTCGGGGCCCAGTCCCACAGGTCGAGCTGGCGGACGACGAAGCCCAGGTTGGGCTTCTTGCCGGCGACCCAGTCTCGCACCGCGGCCGTGGCGTCGAAGGACCTGAACCGCGGGGCCTCCAGCTCCAGCCGCGTCTTCTTGTCGTACACGGCCTTGCCCTCGGCCGAGCCCTTCTCCGCGACGTAGATCTCGATCGGCTTCCAGGGCGGGATTTCGGCGTACAGCCGCAGGGGGTCGTAGTACCAGTGCCCCTGCCCGATTGACATGTACGTCCGCTTGTCGGTGCGGATCCTCTTCAGCGGGGCTTGGAGGCGGAGCGAGGCGCGGTAAACCGTCGTGCCGGGCTTGATGGCGGACAGGTCGAAGCGCAGGCCGTGAATGCCCTCGGTCCGCTTCTTGCCCATCTTGGGGTTGATCATGCCCTCCTTGCCGTACTTGGAGAGCTTGATGTTCATCTCCTTGTGGCGGCACCGGTCGCCGTAGCCCCACCACTCGACCACGACCCCCGCCGGGGCGGTCGCCGCCAGCGCCAGCGCCGCGAGGAATGCCGCCTTCGCCGTCAGCCGACTCGTCATGGCTTTGTCCTTCCGCCCCCGTGGCTGGTTCGCGCGGATTCAGAGGCGCATTTGACCGCGCCGGCGGGGTCGATCAAAGTGGATTTCCGGCGGGCGCGGCGACGCCTACGAGCGGAAGTTTTCCCAGGCGGCGCCGGCCGCCCCGATGACTCCGGCGTCGTTGCCCAGATCGGACAGGACCAGCGCGGTCCTGAGCGGGGAGATCTCCCAGTGGAGGCGGCGGAAGTGTCGGCCCAGCGGATCGAGCAGGTTCTCGCCGGCCTTGGCCATGCCCCCGCCGAGCACGATCACGTCCGGGTCGAGGACGCGGCAGAGGTTGACGCACCCGATGGCGAGGTACTCTACTGCCCGGTCCCACACCTCCCGTGCGAGCTTGTCGCCTTCTCCGGCCGCCTGCTGCACGTCCCTGGCGTCGAGCTGCCCGGCCGTGGCGAGGACCGCGGCAAGGGAGCTTTCGCGCCCGTCCTGCTCGATCAGCCGGCGGGCGTACTGGGCCAGGTAGGTCGCCGATGCGTACCGCTCGAGGCAGCCCCGCTGCCCGCAGCCGCACTTCTCTCCCCCGGGCTCGACGATGATGTGCCCCAGTTCGGCGCCGATGCCGTGTGCGCCGTGCAGCAGCTTGCCGTCGATGACGATGCCGCTGCCCAGCCCGGTGCCGAGTGTGAGCAAGGCCATGACGCTGGTTCCGCGCCCGCTTCCGAGCAGGAATTCGCCCAGGGCGGCGGCGTTGGCGTCGTTCTCCAGCACCGCCGGCAGGGCCAGGGCCTCGCCCACGCGGTCGCGCAGCGGGACGTTATCGAAACCGGCGATGTTGGGCATGCCGATGACGATGCCGGCCTCGGCGTCCAGCGGACCGGGCGAGCCGATGCCCACGCCCACGACGCTGCCGGGGGCAACGTCCTCCTGCTCGAGGAGCTGCCGCGCGCCGGCGATCATCGCGGCGATCACGCCCTCGGGCCCCGACGAGGCGGGCGTGGGCGACTGGTGGGTCCCCTTCAGGGCCAGGCCCTCGTCCAGCAGGGCGAACTTGATGAACGTGCCGCCCAGGTCGATCCCGATACAGATTTCGCTCATACGCTGGCCCTACGAGCCCAGCTGCTTGAGCCAGGCGTCGATCTTCTTGATGCGGTCGGCGGCGGGGGCTGCGGGGTCGTATCCGGTCAGCTTCGGCGCCAGCGACGCCAGTAGCGTGAGGATGGCCTTCTCGGCCTCGGGCTTGGGGTTCGGTGCGGGCACGGCGGCCTTGAGCTCCGCCAGCAGGGGCTTGACGGCGCGGTTGCCCATTGCGGTCAGCTCCTTGCCGGCGGCCGCGGCCGCTGCCTTGTCGGCGCCCGTCAGCCGGGCCACGAGAGCTGAGACGCGCTGGCGGTCCGCCTCCCGCTGGCGGGCCTGGGCCTCGCCCAGTGTCGCCGTCAGGGCCTGCTTGTCAGCCGCCGACAGCCTCGGGCCAAGCTGGCCCACCGCCGCCGACGCCAGACGCACCATTGCGTCGGCGTCCTTCTTGAGCTTCAGTGCCGCCAGACGGCTTTGCAGGGCCTTGACCGCGACGGCGAACTGCGCTGGCTCCTTGGTCTCGGCGATCCGCCCGACGGCCGATGGGTCACCGGCGGCCAGCAGGGCGACGATCCATTTCAGCCGCACCTGGGGCGCCTCGTCCTCTCCCGCCTTGGCCAGCGCCGCGTGCACGGCAGCGAGTTCCCCAGCCGCCTCCGCGGGCCTGTCCGCCGCCAGCAGCGCCTCGCCCAGCCGCAGGCGGACGGGCGCCCACTCGTCCACGTTGGCGGCGGGGATCTTGCCGGCCCAGAGCTTCAGCACCTCTATCAAATGCTTTGAGGCGTCCTTTCGCGCGGCGAGCTTGTCGGCCAGCGCCTTCAGGCGGGCGGTGTCGGCCTTGGCGAGCAGCGCCATTGCCACGGTCCATGCCTGCTGGCGGACGGCGGCGTCCTCGCCTGCGGCATCGGCGCGGGCGAGCACCGCGTCGAGGTGCTCCAGCCCGCCCAGGTCGCCGATGGCGGCAATCGCCGCCAGGCGGACGCCCCGGTCGGCGTCGGCCATCAGCGCCGCCACCTCCGAGCCCCTGCCCGCCTCCCCGAGGGCGTGCAGGCCCTTGACCGCGCTCAGCCTGACAGTGGCGGCCGGGTCCTTCAACGCCGCCGTCATCAGCGGGCCGAGCCGCTTGTCCTTGAGCGTCTCCATCGCCCCCAGCAGGGCCTCGCGCAGGGCGGCCGACTCCTCGCCGCCCGAGGCCTCGTAGCGGGCGGTGAGGGCCTTGACGGCGGCCGTCCGGCGGGCGTTGGCGATCCCGTTCTTCTCCGCCAGGCGAGCCATCGCCGCCGCCGCAGCGGCCGCGACCGACCGGTCCTGCTCGCCGATCCCCGGCACCACCAGGTCCCACACGGCGACGTCCCGCCCCAGCCCCAGGCCGCGGTAAATGGCCTCTCTAACCTCGGGCGCCTGCTCGACCTTCAGCCGGGCCGACAGGATCTCGACGCTCTTGGGGTCGGGTATGTTGGCCAGCAGCAGGGCGGCGACCTTCCTCACGGGCGCCTCGGGGTCGGTGACCCTCGCGCGCACGGCCAGCTTGAGCGGCTCGGAAAGCTTCGCGCCGCCGGCCAGACGCTCGCGCGTCAGCACGATGCCCACAAGGCGAACCTCGCCGACGTCGTCCTTGAGCATGCCGGTGAGCAGGGCGTCACGCTGGGCGGGAGGCGTGGCGGCGTGCAGGTCGTTCATGGCCGCCGCGAGGCGCCGGCGAAGCTCGCTGCCCGTCCGCTCCAACTGCTGATTGGCGCGGGCCAGGCTCTCCGCCAGGTCCGCCAGCCAGTCGCCGCGGCGCTTGTTCTTGTTCTCCGCCCACCACTGCCGCCAGCGACCCACGTCGCGCCCGAAGGCCCGGATGTTCGTGAGCCTGCCCAGGGCGTCGGAGGCGGCGTTGCGGATGGGCTCCTGCGAGTCGCCCAGCAAAGTCACCAGGGCGGCCACCGCCTGCTTGTCCAGGATCCGCCCCATGGCGCTGATGACCACCAGCCGCGTCGGTTGGTCGGTCTTGGCGGCGGAGGCAAGCCGGGTCAGCTCGCCCAGGACCCCGCCGTCCTTGTAGGCGGCCAGGGCATTGGCCGCCGGCGCGCGGATTGACGGCTCGCCGCCAGTGAGCATGCCAAGCAACGGCTTGATGAATTCCTTGTTCGTCCGCCCGGTCTGGGCGATCGCCTCGGCGACGGCAATCTGGGCCGGGCGGTTGGAATTGTCGGA
Organism: uncultured Planctomycetales bacterium; assembly: GCA_965602635.1. GTDB lineage: Bacteria > Planctomycetota > Phycisphaerae > SM23-33 > SM23-33 > CBFCZU01. The sequence goes on from CBFCZU010000077.1 coordinate 4,797, forward strand.
GAGGAACCGCTTCACCGCCGCCCTGGCCTGGGGGTAACTCCGCGTCAGCAGCAGCGTCGCCGCCTCGCGCTTGGTCTTCGGCGTCCGCGACGGGTCCGTAAGCTGATTGCCGAGCGTCTGCAGCTCGATCCGCTGGGCCTCCGCGAGGGCCGGACCGTCGCCGTCGGCAGCGCAGGCGACGGGCCCCAAAGCTATTGACGCAAGCAGGACCAGGCAGACTCTTCGGGGAGCCATCACAGCAGCCACCATCACATTCCGCGCGAGCACCAGCGACCTCTACTGCTACTATAAAACCCCATTGCTGGGTCGCCGCCCCGGCGAATCCCGGAAAAAGACCGGAATTCCCGTTGCCTACCCAGTATGCATCGACAAAACTATCCGCCCAGCCGTAATTTTTCGGGAAGGAGAGCGACAATGCCGTATTTCAACGAGCTTGCCGGTGAGCTGCGACGCCTGCTGGACTGGGCCGACGTGAGGCACGAGCAGGGCTTGGCCGTCAAGGGCAAGATGGCGGGCCTGGCCCGGCGGATCCGCTCGCTGCGAGGCGAGCTTGAGAAGTCCTGCCCCTCGCCGGCGGCCGAGCGGCGCGAGCCCAACGACCTGGAGGCCATCCGCGAGCTGCGAAAGCGCGGGCCCAGGAAGATGTGGGACAGCTTCCAGGCCGCCAAGTACGCCGACCGCGTCCGCGGCGCGTTCCTAGGCCGGGCGGCCGGGTGCACGCTCGGGGCCCCCGTCGAAGGCTGGCCCCCCGAGAGGATGAAACAGCTCGCCAGGCACCTGGGCGTGAAGTTCCCCCCGCGCGACTACTGGCCCGCGGTTGACATGCCCTACGCTGTGCGCTACGGCAAGGACACCCGCGAGGCCTACACCAAGGGCAAGCTCCGCTACGTGCCGGTGGACGACGACATGACCTACACGGTGCTGGGGCTGCTCATCCTCGAGGACTTCGGGCCGGGCTTCACCACCGCCGACGTCGGCAAGGCCTGGCTGAAGTACCTGCCGATGGCGTGCACCGCCGAGCGGGAGGCGCTGGCCAACCTCCGCGCAGGGATGAGCTGGCGACGCGCAGCCGAGAAGAACAATCCCTACATGGAATGGATCGGGGCGGACATCCGCTCGGACCCGTGGGGCTACGCCTGCCCGGGCTGGCCGGAAATGGCCGCCGAAATGGCCTACCGCGACGCCTACCTCTCGCACCGCTACAACGGGATATACGGAGAGATGTACTTCTCGGCCGTGATCGCCGCCGCCCTCGCCGTGGACGACCCCGTCGAGGCCCTGCGCATCGGCCTGACGGAGATCCCCGCCACCTGCCGCCTGCACGCGGACGTGAGCTGGGCGCTGAAGGTCGCGGCGAAGGTCACCGACCACGTCAAGGCCAAGCAAATGGTGGACCGCCGGTTCGCCGGCATGCACTCGGTTCACACCAACAACAACGCCTGCCTGACGGTCTGGGGCGTCACCATCGGGCGCCGGAACCTGACGCGAGCGATCGGCGCGACGGTTGCGATGGGCTACGACTGCGACTGCACGGCCGCGACCGTCGGCTCGATCGTCGGCGCCGCCATCGGCGGAAAGAAGATCCCCGCCAACTGGCGCAGACCGTTCCGGAACCGCTGCCGGACATACATGAACAGGCGGGAGTGGTTCACCATCAGCGACATCTGCCGGCGATTCGCCAAGGCCGCGAAGGCGACCTTCGCCTAGGCCAGGCGGCGCGGGTCAGTTGATCACGCCGACGTTGCCGAGGGCCTGCAGCACGAAGGCGCGTATGTAAGGCAGGATCACGGGCAGGGCGGCGAGCACGTCCTCGGACAAGTGCGAACCCCACGCCGAGGTACGCGGGTGGAGGGCGAAGATCGCCAGCCGCTTGCGGACGGCGGGGGAGAGCATTCCCAGCATGCCCATCGGCTTGTCCGACTGGGCGGTCGAGCGGCTCAGCAGCTCCGCCGGGTCGGCCTGGTAGAGGGCGCCGGGTCCGTCGGGGCCCTCCATTGCGTCCAGCATGACGACGTGGGCGAATTCCTCCGCCCGGTGCGGCACCGATTCATCCGCCCGGCAGAAGGCCACGTCGCCCGGCCAGTCGAACTGCCGCAGGCAGTCGATCAGGTGCAGGGCGATGCTGCCGTCGCCGCGGTGGTCATCTCCCATCGCCACGACGAGCACGCCCCGCCTGGGCGGGAGCCCTTCGGAAGCGCTGGCCTCGGCCAGCTCTATGGGGGGGGCCTCCTCCTTTGCCCCCCCGGTTACATCAGCGATAAAGGGGTCAAGACCCCAGCCCAGCGTCCATCCAACGGGCATGTGGTCTGGGAGAGACTCGGTAGGATCGAGATATCCTATTTCCGGGGCAAGCCTTGTGGCCATCGTCAGCATGCCTCCCCGCCGGCTACTCAAGCCGGCCGGCTTTGTTTATCCGGTAGTTCTCAAAGCCTTCTACACCAAAGCCAGTATATCCGAAAGAATCAGATATTTCAAGGCTTTTCGATAATTAGGATTATTCTAATTTTGCCCTCTCGGGCCTGAAATCGAGGGAAGGTCGGTAAACCTGCTGGTTTTCTCGTACTAGCACCGCGGAGGGTATAGAATTTTTCTCGCCAGTTGGGGGGGAAAGGCGGGGATGCTCTGGCCCGGCTGTTGCACGACGGGCGTGCAACATCCGCCGAGGAGACGTCGTATGGCAGAAAAACGGGCTTCATCGAGTCGCGGCCGGGCGATGGTGGGCGACGTCTGCGATGCCCTTGACGCGATCGCCCCGCCGCACCTGGCGGCCGAGTGGGACAACGTCGGCCTGTTGATCGGCGACCGGGCCAGGCCCGCCCGGCGGCTGCTGCTGACAATCGACCTGACCGGGCCCGTGCTGCGCGAGGCGGCCCGGGCCGGCGCCGATATGGTCCTGGCCTACCACCCGCCGATCTTCAAGCCGCTCTCGCGGCTGACGGCGGATGCGGCGCCGGTGGCCCTGGCGGCCGCCCGCGCGGGCTTGGCCGTCTATTCGCCCCACACCGCGCTCGACGCGGCGGCCGGCGGGACGAACGACGTCCTGGCCGAGGCCGTGGGAATCCGCCGACCCCGTCCGCTGGAGCCCGTCATCAGGCGCGACCGGTGCAAGGTGGCTGTCTTCGCCTCGCCGGCGGACGTCCCCGCCGTCGCGGCGGCGGCCTTCGCAGCCGGGGCGGGGAGGATCGGCAACTACGGCGAGTGCTCCTTCCGCGCTGCCGGCGTGGGGACCTTCCGCGGCGACGAGGGCTCGTCGCCGGCCGTCGGTCGGGCGGGGAGGCGCGAGCAGGTCGAGGAGTTCCGCCTGGAGGTGGTGGCGCCGCGCGACAACCTGGCGGCGGTGCTGGCGGCGGTCCGCGCCGCCCACAGCTACGAGACGCCGGCCATCGACGTGTACCCGCTCGAGGATGTCCCACCGGGAGTGGGCATGGGGCGGATAGGCGAGCTTGCCCGGGCGGTGACGGTCGGCTCGCTCGTCGCTCGCGTCAAGCGGGCGCTCGGGCTCGAGCGTGTGCTGCTGGCGGGCCCGACGCGCGGCAAGGTCAAGCTGGCGGCCTGCTGCGCGGGCTCCTGCGGCGAGCTGTTCCGCTCGGCCGCGGGTGCGGGGGCGGGCGCCTACGTCACCGGCGAGATGCGCCACCACGATTCCCTCGCCGCGGCCGCCGCTGGGATGACCTGCATCTGCGTGGGGCACTCGAACTCCGAGCGGCTCGTGCTGCCGGGCCTCCGCGACCGCATCCGCCACGCCGTGGCGGGGCTCGACGTGCGAATCTCCCGGGCCGACCGCGACCCGCAGCAGGTCGTGTAGCGCCGCTGGCCCTTCAGGCTCTCGGCAGCCAGACGGCCATCGCCCCCTTGGCGCGGTTGTCCCAGAGACAGTACGGCACGGCGGTGATCCTGACGGCCCTGGTGGCGGGCCTTGGGCTGGGGCGATACAGCCGGCCGGCCCATCCTCGACCGTCCGTCGCCAGGCCGCGGCCGGTGACGACGACCGCGCCTCCGAGCAGGGCGGGCTTAAGCCGCGCGGTCAGCTCGGCCGAGTCGGGCAGGAGGATGCTGCGCACGTCGGCGGCGTGATCGACCTGTTCGAGGCAGTAAACGAGCGGCCCGCGCTGGATGGCGACCCGGGCGACGTCCTGCGGCACCTTGGGGTTGGCCTCGACGCGCTCGACAAGCATGGCCAGCGAAAGCTCCACCTGGTCGCCGTCGTGCCACTGGCGGCGTATCCGGGCGTAGCCCTTGGTCACCTTCGCCGGGGCGCGCCGGCCGTTGACCTTCAGGGCGTGGCGGCGGCACCAGCCGGGAATCCGCAGCATCAGGTCGAACTTCGCCGCCCCGGCCGTCTTGACGGTGATCGTCACCCGCCCGTCCCAGGGGTAGTCGGTCTGCTGGACGATCGTCACCTCCCGCCCGGCGATCTCGGCCGTCGCCTGCCCGGCGGCGTACAGGTGGACGCACGCCGCCCGCTCCCCGGCCGAGTACACGTACGCCCCGATCGAGGCGATCAGCCGGGCGACGTTCGGCGGGCAGCACGCGCAGCCGAAGAACTCCTGGCGGTGGCCTTCGCCCCGCCGGCCGGAATGGGCCAGAGGGTTGGCGTAGAAGAATTTCCTGCCGTCCAGCGAGACGCCGCTGAGGACGCCGTTGTAGAGCGCCCGCTCCATGACGTCGGCGTAGCGCCCGTCGGCGGTGAGGTCGAGCATCCGCCTGGCCCAGAACACCAGTCCGATGGCGGCGCAGGTCTCGGCGTAGGCGGTGGCGTTGGGCAGGTCGTAGTCGGCGGTGAAGCCCTCGCAGGCCGAGGTCGAGCCGATCCCGCCGGTGACGTACATCCGCCGCTGGGTGAGGTTCCGCCACAGCCGGCGGCAGGCGGCCAGCAGCTCGGCGTCGCCCGTTTCGCCGGCCAGGTCTGCCATGGCCGAGTAGAGGTACATCGCCCTGACCGCGTGGCCAGTGACGACGCGCTGCTCGCGGACGGGCTTGTGCGCCTGGCAGTACTCGTACGACCATCGGCCGGCGACTCGCCCGGGGTCCTCGCCTCGGGCCTTCGCCTCGGCGTCGAAGAAGTGAGGCCTCCGCCCGCGTCGGTCCACGAACAGCCTGCTCAGCCTCAGGTAGCGCCGCCGCCCGGTGGCGCGGTACAGCCGCACGAGCGCCAGCTCGATCTCCTCATGGCCGGGATAGCCCGCTCGCCCGCCCCGGCCGAAGACAGAGTCGATGTGGTCGGCGTAGCGGCAGACAACATCCAGCAGCGACCGCTCGCCGGTGGCCTGGAAGTGGGCGACGCCCGCCTCGATCAGGTGCCCGGCGCAGTACAGGTCGTGCATGTCGCGGAGGTTGGTCCAGCGCCGGCGCGGCGCGACCTGGAGGAAATAGCTGTTGAGGTAGCCGTCGGGCCTCTGGGCGCGGGCCAGCAGGGCGATGACGGCGTCAACTCGCCGCCGAAGTTCGCGGTCCGGGTGCGTTGCGAGCGAGCAGCAGGCCGCCTCGATCCACTTGGCGATGTCGGAGTCGTAGAACTGGTGCGGGCGGCGGGGCTTGCCCGGTCGCCACTTGAGCTTGAGCGCCTCGATCCGCCCGGTCCGCCGGAGCATGTCGTGGACGTGGGGGATCGTGCGGAGGCGGTTCGTCCGGCAGCGCTTCGCCCAGAAGCCTTCCGTCAGCTTCACGCGGGTCAGCGGCAGCGGGCGGAGGCGGGCCTTGACGGTCGGTGGCATGGGTCTGTCCTCATTCGCGCGGCGTCTCGTCGTCCGGGGACCGGGGCGGGGCCGGCTTTTCCTCGGGCCTCAGGTTGAAGAGCTTGCGTAGCGCGGCGGCCTGCTGGCGGGCGGCCTCGGAGCCGGCCGATTCCCGAAGCCGGCTGATCGGCACGTGAAGAATCCGGCGAAGCGCACGGTGGAAGGCCCCGCGCAGGACCTTCTCGTCGGCGTCGGGCGAGCCGGTGAGCTTGTGCCTGATCGCCGCCAGCTCCTCGTCGCCCACCTGGCGCATCCGCAGGTACAGCGCCTCGACCGTCGGGGCGACCTCGCGGACGTGCAGGCTCTGGAGGTACTCGTCCACGTGGCGGTCGATGATCTCGCGGCAGGCGTCGATCTCGGCCGAGCGGAGGGTGATGTTCCTCTCCACCACGGCCGAGAGGTCGTCGATGTTGTACAGGCTCACCCCCTCCAGCGAGCCGACCTCGCCCTGCACGTCGCGCGGGACGGCGATGTCGATGATGAGCATGTGCCGCCGCCGGCGCCGGGTGAGCCCCGTCCGGACCGCCTCGAGGGTGAGGACCGGATGGGACGAGCCTGTGGAGCAGACGGCGACGTCGGCGCGGGCGACGGCATGTGGCAGGTCCTCGAACGGCACTGCCTGCCCGCCGCACGCCTCGGCCAGCTCCGCCGCGCGGCGGGGCGAGCGGTTGGCCACGAGGATCGGCCCGGCGCCCGCCCGCGCCAGGGCCGAGAGCATCAACTCGTTCATCTTGCCCGCCCCGACGCTCAGCACGCAGCGTCCGGCCAGCTCGCCCAGGACCTCCCCCGCCAGCTCGACCGCGACCGACGCGACGGAGACCTTCCCGGCGGCGATGGCGGTCTGCGTGCGGGCGTGCTTGGCCACGTTGAAGGCCAGTTGGAACAGGTCGTTCAGCGCCGCTCCGGTGGCCCCGGCCGAGCGCGCCAGGGCGTAGGCGGCTTTGAGCTGGGCGGCGATCTGCTCCTCCCCGAGCACCAGGCTGTCCAGCCCCGCCGCGACGGTGAAGAGGTGGCGGGCGGCCTCCGCGTCGGCGTGAACGTACAGCGCGGCGTCGTACTCGTCGCGCCCCAGGCGGCGGAACTCGCCGAAGAGCGCCCGCGCCTCGTCCTCGCGCGGGTGCTGGTGGACCGGGCGGGCGAGGTAGATCTCGGAGCGGTTGCAGGTCGAGACGATGACGAACTGCCCCTCGCCGTAGCGGTCGCGGAGGGTTTCAAGCGCCGCCCGGGCGTCGCCGTCGTCGAACGCCAGCCGCTCGCGCAGCGCCACCGGCGCCGTCTTGTGATTCGCTCCGATGCAGAGGATTCGCATGGTCACCGGGCCTCCAGGTCGGAGGCCGCCATCTCCAGCAGTCCGTCCAGCCCGCCGGCGAGGAAGGCCTCGTAGCCGGCCTCGCCCGAAAGCTTCTTCAGGATTCGCCTTCGATCCGCCGCCTCGCCCGCCCGCTCCCGGACGTATCCGCGGACCTGTCCCAGGGCGGCGGCGAACTCGCCGACACGCCCGGGCAGGTGGGCGGCGAGCCTTTGCCTCAGCCCCGCCGCCAGGGCGGGCGCCGCCCCGCCGGTTCCGACGGCCAGCACCACGTCGCCGTCCCGGGCGACCGCCGGGACGAAGAAGTCGCACTGGTCCGGATCGTCGGGCACGTTGACCAGCGCGCCGCCCGCGCGGGCGTCGGCCGCTATCGCCGCGTTGACCTGCCGGTCGCCGGTGCAGGCCATCACCACGAACGCCCCGGCCAGGTGGGCGGGCGCGTATCGGGCGCGGATCACTTCCATGCCGGCCGTCCGGGCCGGAGGCGGAACCTCCTCGGCGACCAGCCTGACCCTCGCCCCGCCCTCGGCCAGGGCGCGGGCCTTGCGCAGACCCACCGGCCCGGCGCCGACCACCACGCACAGCCGGTCGTGAACCTTCAGCATGATCGGATAAGTCTTCATCCGTCCCGCACGCGGGCGCCGCGCCGCCGGCTAAAGCTGGCGAAACTCCCGGTCCATCATCCGCAGGTCTTTCCGGGTCATCTCGTCGGCCGCCTCCGCGGCGGCGGCCTCGAGCTCGTCGCCGCTCCTGAGCTTCTGATCGATCAGCTTCCTGACTATCCTCTGGTCGCCCCGCTTGATCTGCCCGTGCTTTATTATCCCCAGGACGACGATCGCCTCAACGCGGATGGCGCGGTCCTCGTGATTCGCCGCCAGGTTGAACACGTCGCCCGGGTGCGGGCAGCGCCAGGCCGACTCGATCCCCCAGATCACCGGTTGCAGGGCGGTGTACTGGCTGGTGATCTCCAGCAGCCCGCCCTTGTATTCCTTGACCGCATCGACCCTGTCGGGCTTCTTCCACCGCCGGTACAGCGCGATCAGCATATTGGAGGCGCTTTCCTGGATGGACAGGCCTTGCTTGACGATGTCGAAGCGGGCGCGCTCGTCCACCATGTGCCTGCCCATGACCAGGGCGTGGAAGAGGCACTTCTCGGCCTCTGGGTATTCCTTCTCGCCGCCGACGACCACGTGGTGCCTGACCAGCACGTCCAGGATGTCGTAAAGCTCCTGGAACCGGTCGGCCTCGACGGCGAAGTATGGCCGCTTGATCTCCTTGGGGGTCAGGCGGAAGTAGAAGCTCATCTCCTTCTTGCCCGCGGCGTCGGCGACGTGGGCGGTCACCTTGCCGAGCAGCGCCAACTGCTCGGGCGTGTAGCGGTGTTCTCCCCGGGCCAGGTCGCCGTCGCTGGCTATTATCTCGTCGATCGCCTGGGTGTTCTCGCGGTAAACGTCCATTGCGAGCCTGTAGTCGCCGCCGGCGTCGCCCGTGGCGGCGGGCTCGGAGCCGATCACGAGGGCCAACGGCTCCTCGGGCCTCTGGAAGCTGAGCATCCCGCTCCGCCCGGTCAGGCTGGGGCTCGTGGGCGACGGGTAGAAGGCGAACTTGACTATCATTATCAGCCCGAATGCCCCGAAGAGCCCGGCTAGGACCCACGAAAGCGCCTTTCCCATTCCCGCTCTCCCTGCGGCGTGGCTACTTTTCGGCTGGGGCGCTCGCCGGCGCGCGCCCCCCGTTGGAGGCCGGGACAAGATACACCGTCCCCATGTCCTTCGGGTCATAAAAGTGCCGCCCGGCGCCGGTCCAACTGCTCGCCTCGCACCCGGCGGTGGCGAAGCGGGCGAAGTTCATGCCCCAGACGGCCGCCTTCCCGCCCTGGCCGAAGCTGGCGAGCGGGATTGACATCTCCACGACCCATGCCTTTTCCTGTGTGCCGACGGCCACGGCCGCTGCCGCCGCCCAGGGACTGGCCTTGCCCAGAGGCGGATCGACGCGGACGCCGCGCTCGGCCAGCACCGCCCCGTTGCACTTGGCGGCGAGGTGGTAGAGCTGCTCGGTCGCGCCCGCTTGGTTGCCCGGGTCCAGAATCACCTCCACCAGGTCCTGCCCCCGGGCGAGGAGCTGATCGTAGGCCAGCAGGTTGCTTGGCAGGGCGCGGACCGTCCCGGGCTGGGGCTCCTCGCACCGGAAGGCCAGGTATAGGTTCCGCTCGTCGCGGAGCGCGAAGACGGCCGTCTGTCGCCGCGCCAGGCCGTCGCCGACGGCTCCCCTTCGCCCCAGGAGCACGAAGCTCGCGGCCGTGTTGCCCTGCCGCAAGGGCCAGTCGTCGAGCCGGCCGTCGATGGTGATCTTGCGGGTGACCCCGCCGGCGCGAATGAACGGCGCCGCCGCCTTGACGGCCACGGGCCCGCCCACGGAGGGCGTGAGGGTGGCGCCGAACTCGAGCTTGCCGTCCCGTCCGCTGGCGACGGCCTGGCCCTCGGCGGACAGCACGACGGCCGCCCGTTCGCCGCCGCCCAGGCGGACCTTCCGGGCGGGCTCGGCGGCCTTCCACCCGTCGGGCAGGCGGTCGAGCCGCAGCTCCGCGTCAACCGCCGTCGCCAGCTCGTTGTACAGTTCCACGGTCACGCTGGCGCCGAACCCCCCGCCGGCCCGCGGCAGCACCCGTGCCCGCGCCCGCTCCACCCGCACCCGGCAGGCGCGGCGGCGAAGCCCCTGCCAGGCCAAGTGCTGCGCCCGCAACTGCTGCTTGGAGATGGTCTCGGGATGGACGGCGGCGTAGGCCTCCTCCAGCAGCACCTTGCGGGCGGCCAGCCAGAGCTGCCCGTCGCGGACCCAGCCGTTGAGGCGCGGGTCGAGGTAATGCTCCCCGGCGGCGGCCAGCGAGCCGTAGCGGATCATGGTGTCGGTGGCCGCCTTTGCCAGCGATGGGCGGCGGCGCTGGACAAGCAGCCAGAGGTAGGCGGCGTCCTGGAGCCCGCGGCGGAGCCACTTGAGGCGGACCGAGGCGACGAACCGCCCGTCGTGGGGGTAGAAGAGCCTCTCGGCGGCCGCGCCGGATTGCGGATCGCCCGCCGGGTCGAGCACCTCGGGCATGAAGATGCCGCGGCAGCGGTACTTCATGGCCAGCCAGGCCAGGGCCCGCACGTCGGCCGGGGAGGCGCCGACCCCGCCGCCGGGGAGGTACGGCGGCGGGCCGGGGCGGAGGTACACGCCCGCCAGGGCGCCCGCGGGGGCCTTGCCGGCGGCCGAGAGGTCATGCCGGTCGCCCGCCGGGGCGAACATCTCCGCCAGCGAGGCGAAGCCCTTCGGCGGCTGGGGGCCCGCAGCCGGCGGCGAGGGGCTAAGCATGGTCAGCATCGGCGGGCCTGCCGGCCCCTGACGCATCAGCCGCGCCAGGGTGGCGTATGAGCGGTACGCCTCGGCCCCGGCCCCGCCCGTCCGGGGCCAGAAGAACACCTTCCTCTCGGCGCCGAGCTGCTTGAAGTGGGCGACGGTCTGGTCCCTGACGTCCGAGACCGTCTCCCGGTAGCGCTTGGTCGCCGCCCCGCCGTAGTAGTCGGGCTTGGGCCAGTCCGCCCGCAGCGGCGCCGGCCAGGCGGCAACGCCGATCCGGTCGTCGAAGGCCGTGCCGTCGAGGTACGGCTTGACGATCGAATCGTAATCGTCCCAGCGCAGCTCCACCTTCCCGTCGCGGTCGCGCTTGATGGCGGGGTGGATGGACTTGTCGAACAGGTCCAGCCGGTGGTCGTGCGCCAGCCGCATCAGGTCGCGTATGATCACCAGCGCGGCTCGAACCTCTTCGCCGTCGGTGTCGAGCCGGTCGGGGACAAAGGTCCGCTCGCGTCCGCTGGCGGGGTCGCGGCGGCGGATGAAGAGGCGGAATATCGTCTCGTTGGCGAATCCGCCGATGCAGGGCACGGCCCGGAAGTCCGGCAGCACCAGGTCGTACACCGTCAGCTTGAGCTTTGCCCGGCGGGTGCCGCCGCCGGATTGGACGGCGATGTCGCCCTGGTATTCGCCCGCCAGGGCGTCGCGCGGCACGGCCACGTCCACCCACAGGGCCAGCCGTTCGCCCGCCGCCAGGTCGGGCCGCTCCGGGTCGGCGGGGTCGATCGGGATCAGCGCGTCATAGAACCGCGCCGGCTCGACCGGCTGGTCGGTCAGCCGCAGGTACCAGCTCGGGAAGTTACGCATCTCCACCGGCGCCATGCGGTACAGCCGCACCACCGGCGGCGGGGCCTCGGAATTGCCCTTGCCGAACGGCCCGACCGCCACACGCAGGCCGCGGGCGCCGGCCTCGCCGGCGTCGATGATCAACTGGAAGCTGACCGTCTCGTTGGCGGCGGCGGCGAGCGACACCGTCCGCACCTGCCCGTCCCAGACGCCGTTGGCCTCCGAGGCCGGCGTGCGGTCGGTCAGGGCCGTCATGTCGCTGACCGCCCAGAGGCGCAGGGTCCCGCCCTCGGCCGCGCAGCCCCCCGCCGCGGCCGACAGCAGCCCCGCCCATAGCAAGCACGCAATGCGTTTCGGCATAGAAAGGCAATTCTACTGCGACGGCCACACTTCGGGAAGGTCCGATGCCGTTCGAGAACAGGTGGGGCATCGTCCTGCACAGTACGTCGTTCCGGGCCATGCCGGCGACGCCGGACTTCGGCGACCTGCCTGCCGGCCAGGCAGGGCTCACTCGTGCCAGGAGGGACGTGAACGAATCCCTTTTTCGATTGACGGCAGGCCGACGCGCGGTAGAATCGAGGTATCAAAACCGGGGCAGTGCTCTAGGCTCCAGCCCGGAGCGACGGGCAAGGTGCAATAGGCCTTTGCGCCGGCGCACCTGAGGCCCACGGTTACGTGCCTGAGGTCACCCGGGCAAGTTCCCAAGCCGGGGGTATCCTCTGGGCTGGATGAAAGAGCAAAGCATCTAATGGTCCAGCAAAAGGGGTATTATCATGAGAGGTCTAGGCTCTGTCTGAAAACGCGATCTTGAGATACCGTTCAAGGATCGCCACCTTA
>CBFCZU010000078.1:0-16748 GCA_965602635.1 uncultured Planctomycetales bacterium
TGAACAGCACGAGCAGGGAGGAAAGCACGAAAACCAGGCGGCGGACGGTCAGGCGGCCTTGGGCGACCAGGTATCCGCCCAGCACAGCGCCAATGCCGATGGAGGCCGCTGCGGCATACGTCTCTCCCACCTTCTCTGTGAACATGTACCTGCTCCCGGTTCCGCTGACGCTAGCCAGCCCGCTGAAGTAGGCGACGATCACGAAGCCGGCGGTCACCAGCCCCAGGATGCCAACGGCCCGAAGGAATCGCTGGATACGATGAGCCGACAGGGGGAATAGCAGCCCCATGCTCAGGGGCAGCATCCACCGGACGAACGCGAACGCCCATTTGTAGTACTCGCGGTGGATCAGCAGGGAGTAGGCTGACCTTTCGAGCAAATGGTGGGTGAGCCAGAACAGCGCCAGGAGGAACATGGCGGCCCACGCGAAGGATACCGTTCGGGGCAGCTCCAAGCCCTGCTCCCGCGGGCGGGCCCGTAGCCACAGACACATCGCCAGGGTCCCCGTAGTGACCTGGAAGAGCCCGGTGACGAGCGTCGGAATCAACACGCCGGCCAAGTCACCCAACAGGAAAAAAAGCCACGTGCCGTTGAAGTACAGAGCTGCTATGCCCTCCTCGCGGTATCGCCACAGGTAGAGCACGCCCCCAAGCGTGACCACCAGCACCCCCAATACCTGGATAGCTACCATGCATTCACCCGTCTTGTCACAAGGCCAGCGCTACACCCGGGGGCGCTCGCCGCCCCGCATTGGGTAATATAGTAAGCGTCGGAAGAAACCCCGCCAATCTTTAGCTGACGGCGTCCCGTCGTGCCACGGGCCTTGGGAGGAATTGCCCATGAGGTCTGGGCCTTTGGCCGATAGGGAGGATGTGGGACAGCCGTCTGAACTGCCGGCGGAAGTACACGGCGACGGGCGAAGAAGAGCTCAGCGCTTCAGCAGATGCGGCAGACGCGGAGCAAGGCTTGTCCTGCCAGAGCCGGCCATATATATTCCAGATTGACTGATAGAGCGAGTGCATCCGAGGCCGCCTGGCGCCCGGCAGCGGAGGCAATTGGTGCTCAAGGAGTGAATGAACTGGGACCGGGCTTGGGTGCAACCAGAAAGCCGCAAGTGATCTACTTCGGGCGCGTGATCGAGCACTACAGGACCGGCGTCTACGAAACCATCCACGCGATGCCCGCCATTCTCCGAGAGGTTCCCGACGCCAAGCTGGTTCTTATCGGCGACGGCCCCAATCGCGAGCCCTTAAAGGCGCTGGCGGCCCGACTGGGGCGGGCAGACGCCGTTCGCTACGCTCTAGCCCATTAGAGTCGATCCTGACGACCATGCAGAAGACGATATTCCGGAAGATTCTCAGCGGCGAGCCGGGCGATTCGATAGAATCCGTGCAGCGAAGCTGCGAGCTGATGCTGGACATCGAGGAGATGCTTCAGCACCCGTAAGAGCTCGCGCGTGCTCGGCGGGACACGCCGCACGCGCGTTAGATACGACAGGAATCCCATGAAGCAGGTCTTACAGAATCTCAGAACCGGTGAAACGCTGGTCGAGGAAGTCCCTTCTCCGCACGTCGGTCCCGGCAGCGTGCTGATCCGCACACGGTCGAGCCTGATCTCCGCCGGCAGCGAACGGATGATTGTGGAGTTCGGCAAGGCCTCGCTGATCGCAAAGGCACGCAGCCAGCCGGACAAGGTCAAGAAGGTCATCGACAAGATCAAGACCGACGGGTTGATGCCAACGCTAGAGGCGGTCTTCAGCAAGCTGGACGAGCCGATGCCGTTGGGGTACTGCAACGCCGGCGCGGTGCTGGAGGTCGGCCACGGCGTGAGCGATCTGGCCCCGGGCGACCGAGTGATGAGCAACGGCCCCCATGCGGAGGTCGTCTGCGTGCCCCGGAACCTGTGCGCGAAGATCCCCGACGGCGTCAGCGACGAGCAGGCGGCCTTCACCGTCCTGGCCAGCGTCGCCTTGCAGGGCATCCGCCTGCTGACGCCCGCGCTGGGTGAGAGGTTCGTGGTGTTCGGCCTGGGGCTGGCAGGGCTGCTGGCGGTACAGTTGCTGCGGGCCCAAGGCTGCGAGGTGTTGGGGGTGGACATCAACGCTGATCGGCTCGAACTGGCCGAGGGGCTCGGCGTCCGCACCGTCAACTCCCGCACCGCAAGTCCCGTCACCGTCGCCGAGGCCTGGACCGAGGGCATGGGGGCCGACGGCGTCCTCGTCACGGCGGCCGCCAAGACCGACGAGATCATGCACCAATCGGCCGAAATGTGCCGCAAGCGCGGGCGAATCGTCCTGGTCGGGGTGGTTGGGCTGCACCTGCGCCGGAGCGACTTCTACAAGAAGGAGATCACCTTCCAGGTCTCTTGCTCCTACGGCCCGGGGCGGTACGACGAAGGCTACGAACAGGGCGGGCAGGACTACCCTCATGGTTTTGTCCGCTGGACGGAGAACCGTAACTTCCAGGCGGTGCTGAGCGCGCTGGCCAACGGGACGCTGAAGGTGGACCCGCTGATCGGCCGGCGATACCCGCTGACGCGAGCCTCCGAGGCGTACGAGACGGTAGGCAGCGATCCCAGCGTGCTGGGCGTGCTGCTGGAGTATCCCGCCGAGTCGGAGTTGGCTGTGGCGCCGGCGGTTGAGGTGGCGCCGCGAAAGGCGGCGGGCGCGGGAGAGGCCGTCGTCGGGGTCATCGGGGCGGGCAAGTATTCCGCGATGATGCTCATGCCCTGTCTGAGCAAGGCCCGCGCGCAGATCGCCTACGTGGCCGATCTGAACGGTGCCGCGGCCAAGCACCTGGCCAAGAAGTACCGTGCCGAGCAGGCCGTCAGCGACTACAAGCTCGTGCTGGAGGACCCGCGGGTCGATGCCGTGCTGATCGCCACGCGTCACAGCCAGCATGCCCGGCTGATCTGCGAGGCGCTGGCGGCGGGCAAGCATGTCTTCACCGAGAAACCCCTGGCCATGAGTGAGCAGGAGCTGGAGGAGGTTCGCCAAGCCCTGGCCGCGGCGGGCGACCGGCTGCTCATGGTCGGCTTCAACCGGCGCTTCAGCCGGCACGTGGTGAAGATGAAGGAGCTGCTGGCCGGGCGCGGCGAGCCGATGTGCATGAACATGACGATCAACGCCGGCTACATTCCACCCGAACACTGGGTGCACGACCCCGCCCAGGGGGGCGGGCGCATCATCGGTGAGGGCTGCCACTTCATCGACCTGATGGTCCACCTGACCGGCAGCCTGGTCCGGACGGTCTCGGCGACCATGGCCGGGGAGGGCGTGGCCGTCCGGCAGGACAAGATGGCCGTCTGTCTGGGCTTTGAGGACGGCTCGGTGGGGACGGTCAATTACTTCGCCAACGGCATCAAGAGCTACCCGAAGGAGATGCTGGAGGTTTTCAGTGATCGGCGGGTGCTCCGGCTGGAGAATTTCCGCCGGCTGGTGGGCCACGGCTTCAAGGCCTTCAAGACGTACAAGAGTCGGCGTCAGGACAAGGGCCACGCCGCGGAGTTCTCGGCCTTTGTGGATCGCGTCGCCTCGGGGGGCGAGTCGCTGATTGCGTTCCACGAGCTGGACAACGTCACTCGGGCGAGCTTCGCAGCGGTCGCCTCGGCCAGGGAAAGCAGGACCATCGAGCTGTGAAGGCGTGCTCAGCGCCCCGGCGGCGGTCGAGCGAATCATGCACCGAATCAGATCTTACAGGGCGTATCTCCAGCAGTACGGGCTGCGGCGATGCCTGTTCCGCTTCCGCCACAACCTGAGGCGAAGGCTCGGGCTGCTCAAGCGCCAGTTCCCCGTCTGGGACTGGTCCGACCGGCCGCTGGGGCACTGGCTGGGCGCGTCGGTCCCGCAGCAGCCGGAGGCGTACCGGGCGTTCCGTGAGCAATCGGCCAGCCGGTTTTTCTTTCCCCTCGGCCGGCCGCCGCGGCCGGACCCGGAGTGGACGGCGGGCGCAGCCCGCGAGGCGCAGGACCTGCTGGCGGGAAGGATGCGATACTTCTCCCGGCTTGCCGGTGAGGTCGGGTACCCGGAGCCGAGCTGGTTTGTCAACCCCTTCACCGGGCATCACACCTCCGCCCAGAGACACTGGGCCGAACAGGGCGTGTACGACCCGGCCACCGGCGACATCAAGTTCTACTGGGAGCCTTCGCGGTTCTGCTGGGCCTATGCCCTGGTCCGAGCCTACGCCCCCGAGAGGGACAACCGCTACGCCGAGGCGTTCTGGCGGATCCTCGAATCCTGGATGGGCGCCAACCCGCCGAACATGGGGCCCAACTGGAACAGCGGGCAGGAGGTCGCCATCCGCACGCTGGCGTGCGTCTTCGCCCTCCAGGCCTTTTGGCACAGTCCGGCCACCACGGACCAGCGGATCGCCAAGGCGGTGACGATGCTGGCCGCTTCCGCCGAACGCATCGCCGGCAAAATCGACTTCGCCCGGGCGCAAATGGGCAACCACGCCACCAGCGAGGCCGCCGGGATCTATACTGTCGGCGTGCTCTTCCCTGAACTGGCGGGGGCCGGCCAATGGCGCGAGTTGGGGCGGTGGGTGCTGGAGGACGAGGTCCGCCGCTTCAACTGGGAGGACGGCTCCTACACCCAGCACTCGATGAACTACCAGCGTCTGATGCTGCACGCCTACCTGTGGTGCCTGAGGCTGGGCGAACTCAACGGCGAGCAATTCAGTGACCTGCTCGTCGAGCGCCTCAACAGCTCCTGGGAGTTCCTCTATCAGCTCCAGGACGCCGCCACCGGCCGGACCCCAAACTACGGACCTAACGACGGCGCCCTGATGCTGCCCCTGAGCGGCTGCGACTACCTGGATTACCGGCCGATCATCAACTCCATGCACTACCTGCTCCAGCGCCGGCGGCTGTACGGCAACGGGCCCTGGCAGGAGGACCTGCTGTGGCTGTTCGGGGGCGAGGCGCTGGAGGCGCCCGTGGAGAGCTTCGAGCGGCCCAGCCGTGACTTCCCTGTGGGTGGCTATTACACGCTTCGCGGCCGGCAGTCCTGGGGAATGACCCGCTGCCATTCCTACCGCAGCCGGCCCAACCAGTCCGATGCCCTTCATCTGGATCTGTGGTGGCAGGGGGTCAACGTCCTCCGCGACTCGGGCACGTTCTCGTATTTCGACCCGCTCGGACACTGGAACCAGTACTTCCGATCAACGTCGGCCCACAACACCGTGGTGCTCGGCAGGGAGAGCCAGATGGTCCAAGGGCCCCACCTGAGGTGGCACAGCGTCCTGCGGGCCCGTACCATCCGGCACCTGTGCCGGGGCACGCTGGAGCTGTGGCAGGGAGAGCACTACGGCTACCGCCGCCTGCGGTGCCGGGCCACGCACCGCCGGACCGTCTGCCGGCTGGACGATGCCTACTGGCTGGTGGTGGACGACGTCCTGGGCAGGGGCACGCCCCGGACGGAGTTGTTCTGGCACCTTCCGGACCTGCCGTACACCCGGGAGGGCGACGCGGTCTGCCTCGAGACGGACGCCGGCCCGGCGAGCCTGTTCGTGTGGGCCTCCGCCGCCGGGGAGGACCCGCTGGTTGGAAAGGGCTTGGAAGACCCCACGCGGCTGGGATGGCAGTCGCTGTACTACGGCGAGCGGACGCCGACGCCGGCAGTGTGCCTGGCGTGTGAAGCGCCGCTGCCGGTGCGGTTTGCCACGCTGCTGGGCCTGGGCCGCCGGCCCGGCATCACCGAGAGCGATCTTTCTTCCGCGATGGCCTGGAGCGACGAGGCCGGCGGCGGGCGAGTCGAGCTGTCCGCACCCGACCTCAAGAACGATCGGGTCGTTCGGTCGATCCGGCTGGGTGCAGATATGGAGTGGAAGCCTGCTGACGGAGCGGCCGCCCTTACGGTATGTTAGGACCCAAAGCAAGGCTGACCGGGATGAGCTTCAGATGCTCGGCCGGCCGGCACGAAGAGCTGCGAGATGACTGATTCCCCAACGTCCGTGCAATCGTCGTCGTTTCGCGTGGTTCCCGCCCAGCGGCAGCATGTGGAGGAGATGGTCGCCTGTCATCTGGCGATCTTCCCAGGCCATTTCACCAGTGAGCTGGGCGCCGGTTACCTGCGGCGGTCTCACCGGTACTACCTCGACCGGCCCGGCGGGATCTGCCTGGTGTGCATCAACGACCAGACCGGGCGGGTTGTCGCCTTCGTCAAGGGCGGCCGGCCCGAGCTGCGCAGCGAGTTCACGCGATGGGATATGTGGCGTTTCGTCGGCCGAATCACGTGGCGGTTCGTCGCCAGCCGGGAGGTCCGCCGCCGGCTGACCTATCACCTGGCCGAGGGGGTGCGCAAGCTGTTGCGCAAGCTTCACGTCATGCCGGCGAAAACGCGGCATCCGGCCCCGCCCGAGGATCCGCCGGGCACCTGGTCGATGTTGATCTCGGTCGGCGTTCATCCGGACTGCCGCGGGCGCGGTATGGGCCGGGCGCTCATGGAGGCCTTTCGCGCCGAAAGCGCCCGCCGCGGATACAAGACCATGCGCCTGGGGGTCCGCAACGACAACGAGGCGGCGATCGGGCTGTACAGGAAGTGCGGCTGGAAGGCGGTGCTGACCACCCCGGACGGATCCTTTTTCAAGCGATCAGTCGAGGATCCGGCGTGAAGCCGTCGGCCAGAGCGGGTGCGTCCCGGACGGCGGGCGACGCCGGGCTCCGGCCGGGCCCGTCCGACGGCATTCTCTTCAGGGCCTGGCAGAGATTGCCGATTGTCCATTACAGAGCCGACAGCGAGATGCCATGAGACTACTTATCGTCACGCAGTATTTTCCTCCTGAGGCCGGCGCACCGCAGGCGCGGCTGTACGAGCTGTCCACCCGTCTGCGCGAGAAGGGACACATCATCACCGTCCTGACGGCCATGCCCAACCACCCCACCGGAAGGGTGTTCGACGGCTACCGAGGCAAGCTCAGGCTGACCGAGGAGATCGACGGGATCCGGGTCATTCGCACCTGGATCTACCCGTCCAAGTCGCGCAAGAACATCCCCCGCCTGCTGAGCTACATGACCTTCGTGTCCTCCAGTGTAGTTCTTGGCGCCTGGGGTCTGGGCAAGCAGGACGTCGTGCTGATCGAGAGTCCCCCGCTGTTTCTGGTGCCTGCCGGGCTGCTCATCGGCAGACTCACCGGCGGGCGGATCATCATGAACTGCTCGGACATCTGGCCCGACATCCTGCTCCGCCGCGGGCACGTCACGGGGGGGCTGGCCGTCGAAATGATGCTCTGGCTGGAAAAGTTCGGCTACAACCACTCGAACCTCGTGGCCCTTACCAACCCCGGAGCCATGGACCAGATCCGCGAGCGATTTCCGCGCATCAAGACCACTGTCATCAGCAATGGCGTGGACACGAAGCTGTTCCATCCCGGGCTGCGCAGCAAGCAGGTTCGGGCCGAGCTGGGCGCCGGGCCGGGCGACCTGTTGGCCGTTTACTGCGGCCTGCACGGCCTGGCACAAGGGCTGGAGGTGATCGTCAACGCGGCTGCCCGGCTGAAGGACCGGCCCGACATCAAGATCGTCATGATGGGCGACGGGCCGACCAAGGACGACCTGATGACCTTGGCCGGTCAGAAGGACGTCACCAACATCCGCTTCATGGACCGTCGGCCCAAGAAGGAGATGCCGCCGATCCTGGCCTCGGCGGACCTGAGCTTGGTGCCGCTGGACGCCCGCCTGCCGGGCACGATGCCCTCCAAGACATACGAGGCGCTGGCTTCGAAGACGCCGCCAATCGTGGCCAAGGGCTGTGAGGCTGATTTCCTGGTCACCAAGTACGACGCCGGCAGGGCCTACGAACCACGAGACGACGCCGAGTTCGCTCAGGTCCTCCGCGATCTGGCCGACAACCGCGATGAGCTCCAGCGCCTGCGAGAGAACGGCCACAAGCTGGCCAAGCGCTTCGACCGCGACGTCATCGCCGAGCGGACCAACCAGATTCTAATTGCCCTGGCAGAGGGAAGGGAGCTGCCGGAAGTCACCTGGTAAGGACGCCGTCCAGCGAATGGGGCCTTCACTCGCCCTGCGAGGGGCTGCTCTGCCTCGCCTGCCTTAGACGGAACCGCGTCGCCCGCTCGGCCGGGCTGGCAAGTATCAGCAGGTTCTCCAGCAGGTACCCAATGAGCGGGCCTGGGTCACGCCGCGAGACGATCTGACAGCGAACCGACGGAGTGAAGGACGTCAGGAAGCTCCGCAACTGCTGGAACCGATCGCGACTGGTGAGAAACCACAGCAGATCGCCCGGCAGGAACCGCAGGAGGCCCCCCGCGCGGTAGTCTAGTTGGGGCGCCACGTCCAGGCCGCAGGCAAGCTGGTAGATCATCTCCGTCATATCGACCCCGGCGACGCAAGTAGCGCGGAAGCTCTCGGGGTAGCGCGGATTGATCTCCATCAGCTTGACGAGGCCGTCGCGCGGATCGGTGATGAAGTCGAAGTCGCAGAACCCGTACCACTTAAGTTCGCGCATCACGCGCACGGCCAAGTCGAGGACGTCCGGCCGCCGGACGATGCGGTTGAGCACACTGGAGCCGCCGCTGGGAGGGTAGTACCGAAGCTTGCTGTAGACCACGCCCGCCAGCAGCCGCCCGCCCTCGCCCATGACCGCATCAACCTTGTACTGCACGTCAGTGTGGGGGACGAAATCCTGCACGAAGCACCGGCCGAATTCCTGCTCGACAGCGGGCAGCTTCTCGGTCAGCTCTTCCGGAGCATTGACCAACGTCATGCCGCGCGCCCCGGCCGAGACGGCTGGCTTGATCAGGCACGGATACTCCGCCTCCGCGGCCACGGCTTCCAGCCCCTGCTCGTGGGGGTACCAGGTCCGCGGAATGGGCACGCCCGCCCGCTCAGCCGCCTGGAGGGTGAGGATCTTGTCGCGCCCGCCGCTGAACACCTCATACGGAGGGATCACCAGCCGGGTGTGGCGGCGAATGGCATCCTGGTGGCGGGCGACCAGGTCGGTCATGGCGTCGTCGGTCGGGAAGAGCACGTCCACGTGCCCGCGGGAGAGATACCGCAACAGGAACGCAATGCATCTCTCCGGATCGTCCACCGGCGAGGGATATATGACGCGCTCGCGAACCGACCTGGAGTAGAAACCCAGGCAGTACCGCCGTGGCGCGCCGGCGATCACCCGCCGCCCGTGGGCGTGCGCGGACTCGATCACCGGCAGCGCCGCCTTGTTCTGAACCTCGAGGACAAAAACGTTAGGCCTGCGGGGTGCCATGCGCCTCCCTCAGCCAAGCTCATCGAGCAAGGGCGCCAGGACGTCACGTATCGGCCCGAACTCGAACTGGCGCAGCAGCCGGTCGATCTTGCGAGCAAAGCCCTTCCGTCCCAGCCCCTGGTGGATTCGCTGCTTGAGCGACACCACGCCGCGGTAGGACTTCATTTCCGATGGATCGTACTCGTACGGGTGCATGTACACGATTCCCGGCCGGCCCAGGCGTTCGAACTGCCGCCAGGCTTTCCGAATGACCCAGTACGGCCAGAGCCGGAAGTAACCTCCGCCCCCCACCGGTCTGCGCTTGCCCAGCCAGTCGAAGCAGGCGACCGGCGCCTCCACCAGGCGGTTGCCCCGCTCGGCGGTGACGATCCGCGGCTGCGGCGGGTAGCCGTCCATCCCGTAGCGCGACATCTTGATGGGGAACACCGACGAGTCGTAGCGGTGTCCCGTCTCGGCCAGCACGTCCGTCGCCCAGGGCGTCCGCTCGTCTATGGAGAAGCCGGGGGCGCGGAAGCCGATGATCTCCCGCCCGGTCCGGTCCTCCAGCATCTTCTTGGCGCGAATCAGGTCCTGGCGGAACTGCTCCTCGCTGAGCTTGAACACCTCCACGTGCCCGTAGCCGTGGCTCTGAATCTCGTGCCCGGCGTCGGCGATCAGGCTGACGACCTGGGGGGCCTTCTCGGCCGCCAGCCCCAGGACGAAGAAGGTCGCCTTCACGTCGGCGGCGGCGAAGGCCTCCAGCACTCTGTCGGTGCTCCGGGTGAAGCGGTCGGACAATTCCGCACCGGGGTCGATGGTTGACTGGTACCAGTCCTCCACGTCCACGGATATCGCGTGCAACGTCATCAGAATGACCTTGTCGCTCCGGCCGGCCCGGGGCAGTCACGATGGGGCGGGCGGAGCTATCGCGGCGGTCCCACTTCGCAGACCAGGTCCACACACTTGGCGGCGATGCGCTCGTTGGCGCGGGTATGGGTGGGGAAGTTGACGACTTCCCGCACGGCCTTCTCGGCCTCGGGGCACATGCCATCGTGATAGTCGTATACATCCGGATTGACGCGGCAGCGGTGCAGCGGATGGTCGAACCAGTCGCTCAGGTCGACGAATCGTTTCCGGGCGGCGGCGATGGCCCCGGCCTTGTCGGCCACTCGCACGGAGTAGCACACCAGAGCGGGGTCCATGTGCTCGGGGATCACCGGGACCGGGAAGCCGCGCTCGGCGAGAAGCCTGTCGTAGACCCCCCTCATCTTCCGGCGGTGCCGAAGATTGGCGTCCAGGTACCAGCGAATCTGAGCCAGACCCGCGCGCGCCTGGCCCGAGCCCATGGATTTGAAGAAGTGCGGGTCGGTCTGGGGTTGGCCCTTCGCTTCTTGGCTGGTGGAGCTGCCCACCAGCAGTCTTCGGCCGACCAGCCAGCGGAAGAGTGTCCTGAGCATCGCGGTGGTCGTGGGGAAGTTGATGGCCCGGTTGACGCATCGCTCGGTCGTCAGCAGGGCGTTCTCCTTCCAGGTGGGAGAGGAAACCTCCGGCTGGAAGCTCTCGATTCTCTCGGCCAGCTCCGGGTCGTTGGTCGTGACGAAGCCGCCGATGCCGAGCGTGAAGGTCTTGGTCCACTGCATGGAGTACGCGGCGGCGGCGCCAAAGGAGCCGGCCTTCTGGCCCTTGTAGTAGGAATCCAGCCCTTGGCAGGCGTCTTCCATCACCGGGATGCCGTGCTTATTGGCGATGTCCAGGATCGCGTCCAACTCGGGGGGCAGCCCGTAGGTAAACTGGGCGAAAATCACCTTGGTC
Source organism: uncultured Planctomycetales bacterium (assembly GCA_965602635.1). Lineage (GTDB taxonomy): Bacteria > Planctomycetota > Phycisphaerae > SM23-33 > SM23-33 > CBFCZU01. The sequence goes on from CBFCZU010000078.1 coordinate 11,015, forward strand.
TTCTTGGTGATCTTCTCCTCCAGCTTGTCCGGGTCCATGCCGTAGGTGACCGGCTCGATGTCCACGTAAATGGGCGTGGCGCCGACGACCTTGATGGGGTTGACGGCCGTGACGCACGTGTAGCCCGGCAGGATGATTTCGTCCCCTTCCTTGACCCCCAGCGCCCGCAGAACGGCGTAGATCGCCACGCGCCCTTTCCAGAAGCCAAAGGCCGACCGGACGCCGTACCACTCGGCGAAAGCTTTCTCGAACCGGCTTACGATCTCCTGGGACATGGGAACACTACCTTACTGACGCCGCTCTCCAGGGACGATGCGTCCCAAATGGTTTCCCTCTTTCGTCCGGCACAATCTCGGCCCGGAGACGCCGCTGCCGGTCTCGACCCGGCAGGAAGCTGTGATCCTACCGGGCCCCTGGCTGTCAATACAGCGGCGCCTTCCGCGCTCAGACTCCCCTGCCGGTTAACGGCTATATCGGCCAGGCCAGTCGGGGACTTCACAGGCATCTCTTGCATGACCAACCATCCGCTCATAATCAGCCGCATCAACTGCATACCTCCAGCGCCTCCAGGAGCCCCGACTTCACGCGCCCGACTTGCTCTTCGGTCAGGCCGGCCGAGAACGGCAAGGCGATCGTCCGGGCGGCGATCCGCTCGGTGACCGGGAAATCCCCCTTCGCCGTGCCGAGCGCCTCGACGACGTGCGGCTGGATGTGGATCGGCACGAAGTACGGCGCGCAGCCGACGCCGCTGCTCCTCATGCAGGCCATGACGGCGTCGCGCTGATCCTGGCTGAACTCGTCGGCCAGGCGGATGACGTACACGAACCAGCTTGCCCGCTCCCGCTCGGCCATCGGCGGCAGGTGTACCTGCTCGACGTCGCCCAGTGCCCGGTCATACAGGTCCGCGGCGCGGTGTCGCTTCTCGAGTATCTCATCCAGCCGCCGGGCCTGGACCACGCCCAGGGCGGCGGTGATCTCGCTCATCCGGTAGTTGTACCCCAGCCGGACGTGACTGAGCCAGCCGCTGGAGCGAGCGTCCTGCCCGGCGGCCTTGGAGCCGGCCGACTCGTCGCGGCCCTGGTTGCGCATGGACCTGCACAGTGCGGCGAGGCGGTCGTCGTCGGTGACGATCATGCCCCCCTCGCCGGTGGTGATCTGCTTGTTGGGGTAGAAGGCGAACAGCCCGCACTGCCCGAAGCTCCCCGCCGGGCGGTCCCCCAGGACGCCGCCAAGGGCCTCGCAACTGTCCTCGATCAGCAGCAGGCCGTGCTTGCGGGCGATCCGCTCGTACTCATCGAAATGGGCCGTGTTGCCGAAAACCTCCACCGGCAGCAGGGCCTTGGTCCGGGGCGTAATGGCCTGCTCGATCGCGCCGGGGTCCATGTTGTAGCTGTCCGGGTCGATGTCAACGAAGACCGGTGTGGCGCGTTCGAAGAGGATGGAGTTGGTCGTGGCGACGAAGGAGAACGGCGTGGTGATCACCTCGTCGCCTTCGCCGATCCCCAGCCCGCGGACACACAGGTGCAGCCCGCTGGTGCCGGAGTTGACGGCGACGCCGTGGGCTCGCCCGGCCCTTTCTGCCAGGGCGGCCTCGAACGCCACGGTGTGGGGCCCGATGCTCAGCCGGTCGGTGGTGAGCACGGCCTTGACGGCCTGCACCTCCGCGTCGGTGATGTCGGGACCAGACAGGGGGATGGGTTCCTCGCCCACGAGTTGCCTTTCAAAGCATACCGGCCAGAACTGAAGATTCCTTGTGGTGCGCCCCTTTCAGGACTCCTGCCCGCTCTCGGAGGCGACCGCCCCGGCGGCTGGGTCCGCCCCGGCGACGGCGTTGGGCTGAAATTCCGAGACAAGCTTCCGCAGAGCCGCCACGATCTGCTGGCGGTCAAGGGTGTTGACCAGCGATCGGAGCTCTTCCAGTGATTCCTGAACGCGGGCCCACTCAATCGCGCGCTGCTTCCAGATCTTCACCTTCGGATGCACGGTCGGGGCGAGGTCCTCGCCCTCGGTGCGCAGCTCCTCAAAGAGCTTTTCGCCGGGGCGCACGCCGGTGAAGACGATGTCCACGTCGTCGCCGACGCGCAGCCCGCTGAGGGTGATCATGTCGCGGGCGAGGTCGACGATCTTCACCGGCTCGCCCATGTCCAGCAGGAAGATCTGCCCTCCCTGCCCGTTGGCAGCGGCCTGGAGGACCAGTTGGGAGGCCTCCGGGATCGTCATGAAGTACCGCGTCATCTCCGGATGTGTGACGGTGACCGGCCCGCCCGAGCGGATCTGGCGCTCGAAGACCGGCACCACCGAGCCCGCCGACCCGAGCACGTTGCCGAACCGCACCGACTTGAACTGGGTCTTGCAGCCTTCCTGGCCGTTGAGCGCCTGGCTGTAAATTTCCGCCACGCGCTTCGTGCAGCCCATGATCGACGAGGGGTTCACCGCCTTGTCCGTCGAGATGAGGACGAACTCGTCTGCGCCGTACTCGCGGGAGGCGTCGGCCATGTTCTTCGTGCCGAAGATGTTGTTCTTAACGGCCTCGCATGCGTTCTGCTCCATCAGCGGCACGTGCTTGTGCGCGGCCGCGTGGACGACGACCTCCGGCCTGTAGGACGCGAAGACGGACATGACCCGCTGGCGGTCGTAGATGTCGCAGATGACGGGCGAGAGGTTGATGCCCGGGAAGTTTCGCCGCAGCTCGTTGGTGACCTCGAAGAGGCCGTTCTCGGCCTGTTCCACGAGGATCAGTTCGGCCGGGTCGAACATGCAGACCTGGCGGCACATCTCCGCGCCGATGCTCCCGCCGGCGCCGCTGATGAGCACCCGCCGGTTGTTCAGGAGCCTGCCCACCGCCTGGCTGTCGAGGTCCACCGCCTCGCGCCCGAGCAGGTCCTCGATCTTCACTTGCCGGATCTGGCTGACGGTGACGTGCCCGCCGATGAGGTCGTCCATTGACGGGAGAGTCTGGAACTGGAGCTTGGTGCCCCGGCACATCTCGATGATCCGCCGCAGCTCCTTCTGGGTCGCCGACGGCACGGCGATGAGGATTTCGTCAACCTTCTCCTCCTCGCAAATGTCCTTTATGTCGTCGGTGGTGCCCAGTACGGGCGCGCTGTGCATGAAGGTGCCCTTCTTGGTCGGATCGTCGTCAACCAGCCCTATGACCCGGTACCGCTCAACCCGCATGCGGTAGATTTCCCGCAGCAGGGCCTCGCCGGCGTTGCCCGCTCCGACCACCAGCACACGGCGGACGCCCTCACTGCTGACCGGGCGCATCTCCTCGTGATACAGCCGGACACCCAGCCGCGCCACGCACACCACAAACACCGTCGCCATGAAGTCCAGCACCAGGACCCCTCGGCTGTAGCCGAAGGCCACCTGGCGCCCAAGCCACTGAGGCAGGTACACGAACACGACCACAGCCACGTACGCCACCATCAGGAATATCCAACTGGCGATCAGGATCGAGACCACGTCGCGGATGCTGGCGAACTGCCACCATCCGCGGAACAGCCTCAGCCGGGAGAAAATGAGGGACTTGACGACAAGGAACAACGGCAGCGAGGGGAGGAAGTACGTGTAGAACCACTCTCGCTGCAGGCCTTCGCCCGGCCAGCCGGCATCGAAGCGGACCAGATACGCCATGAGCAGGGCGACGGTGAACAACACGTTGTGGATGACCAGGTTGGTGATGAACCGGTGGCGGAGCACAAGCTCGGCAAACCGGGAATTTCTCCTGCCGTTGTCAGTCCCCTCCACAGCATTATTGTCGTGATTCTCAGACATTACGTCGCACGGCACGAGACTCGGCGCATCACCTTACCTATTACGCATCGGACCGACAAGGGTTGCACGTTAATTTCGGGTGCCCGTAATTGCCGGTGACCGGGCCGAAATCGCCGCGCCGCCGGGGGCGTCTCCGCCGGCGAGCTACTGACCGGCCGGCTTGGTCGTGGAGGTGGGCTTGCCGCCGTCAGCCTTGTCTGCCCTATCCTCAGGAGAGGGCCCCGACGGCCGGGGCGCGCCGTTCGTGCCCGACTCCTTCGCAGGCGCGCGTCCCTTGGCCGGGCGGCTTGCGGGACGACTCGTTGGCCCCGCAGGCCCCGGTATCTTGCCGGCGACCACCATCGCATCCCAGAAGATCTCGACGGCCTCTTGCGAGGCCTCGTCCTTCCGCCGGAGGCTCACCGCGTGGGCCCGGCCCAGGGCGGCAACGGCCTGATCCGTCTCGCCGCTGAAGTACCGCACGTAGGCCAGCACCAGCGGCTCATCGGCGGTGACGGCCGGACCGTCCACCTCCTCCTGCAACGCCCGAACGTGCTTGTCGAAATCGCCCTGAAGCTTATCGCCATAGAACTTGCGTATCTCAAGCCGGACCAGCGGCAGCTCAGGGAAGTACTCCAGCGCCTTCTGCAGATGGTACGAGGCCTGATGATACTCGCCCACGGCGAACAGCGCGTGAGCCCTGCTCAGATGGCACTCGGGACAGTGCCTCACCACGCTGGCGGCAATCTTGAACCAGCTCAGCGCTTCGGCATAGTGCCCTGACCGGAAGGCCTTGTCGCCGCGCTCCATCCGCTGGCGATAGAAGCCCTGCTCGGCGGGCACGAGCGAAGTGATGGGCTTTGTCTCGCCGGGCTTGAGCGTATCGCCGACCCCGGTGATCGCCGCCGAGCTGAGGGCGGGCATTGCCCCGGACCACGCCCACGCCGACGGTCTCGCGGCCCCGGCGCCGGGGATGCTGACCTTCACCGTAATAGGCTTGTAGGACGCCCCTGTCGGGGCCGAAAGGCCTGTCAGGCTGACCCGTCCGCCCGCCGCGCCCGGGGAAATCGGGACGGTGCCCCGCCGGGTGATGTCGTAGCTCGCCACGCCTCCGATCCTGCTCCTGAGCAAGTCGCCCGTTCCGGTCGGGGTCACACGACGCAGCCCGCTCGCGCCGGCGATGCTGCTCCTGAGCAGGTCGCCCGTTCCGGTCGGGGTCACACGACGCAGCCCGCTCGCGCCGCCGTAGATGCCCAGGTCTCCGCCGACGGTACGGATCCTCCCCGGCTCGCGCGGCGTCTGCCACCTGTACCGACTTCGGGCCTGCCCCTGTGCGGGCATCGGCCAGGCCCAGACAGCCGCGGATAACGCAAGCCCTAATGTCCTGATGCGACTAGCCATCTGTCGCCTCCCGCGTAATTATACGCCCAAGCCAGGCCGCATGCCCCGATCATTCTCCCCCCCGACGTAGATTGCCAGAGGCCTTGGCAGCCGCCCGGAATCCCGATCCATCCCGATCCATGGGGTGGAACCCCGTGGATCGGGACGGAAAGAAACGGAACGAAACGGAAAACTCCGGAACGAAACGGAAAGTTTCGGAAAGTTTCGGAACCAAACGGAACGTTTCGCGACGGGCCTGAAATGCGTAAGTCCTTGGGCGTCAGGGGCTTGTCCGTTTTGAGCCGCGAGCTTCGCGAACACCGCGGACTCTGTTGAGTGTAAACGGCCCAGACTGCCCGCCTTGCCGCAGCCTTGAACCTGCGGGTGCCACAGCTTGCTTGTCAAGCTGTGTTCGTTTCGCGTTTCGAGCAACACGGTTTGCGAGCAAACCGTGCCACCCCACGCACTCGCCTATTCGGTTGTCAGCACGCCCGGGGCGCACACCTATGGCGCGCCCCCTCCACCCTTACCGTGCGCGGAAGCCTTTGCGCGCGCAAACGTGTTGCCATAGCGACCCCCCTTGCCATAACTCCCGGCC
>CBFCZU010000079.1:0-16505 GCA_965602635.1 uncultured Planctomycetales bacterium
CCGGGACGCAGGCGAGCTACCTGGCGCTGTTCGACGGCGATCAGGAGAAGGTCAAGGCCCTGGAACGGGCGGTGGCCGAGAAGATGGGCTTCGAGCGGATCTGCCCTGTCACCGGCCAGACGTACAGCAGGAAGGTGGACGCTCAGATCGCCGCCGCCCTGGCCGGCATCGGGGCGACCGGGCACAAGTTCTGCAACGACATCCGCTTGCTGTCGGGCATGAAGGAAATCGACGAGCCGTTCGAGTCATCCCAGGTCGGCTCCAGCGCCATGCCGTACAAGCGCAACCCGATGCGCTGCGAGCGGGCGACGGGGCTGGCGCGGTTCCTGATGGACGTGGCGGCGTCGCCTCTGCACACGGCCGCCGAGCAGTGGTTCGAGCGGACGCTGGATGATTCGGCCAATAAACGGATTGCCATACCCGAGGCCTTTCTGGCAGCCGACGGCGTCCTGCGGATCGTCCTGAACGTCGCCAGGGGGCTGGTCGTATATGAAGGCTCCATTGCCGCACGCGTGGCGGCGGAGCTTCCTTTCATGGCCACGGAGAACATTCTCATGGCGGCCGTCAAGGCGGGCGGCGACCGACAGGAACTCCACGAGCGCATCCGCGGGCACGCTCTGGCGGCCGGTGAGCGGGTGAAGGTCCACGGCCAGGCGAATGACCTTATCGAGCGGATAAAGGCGGACGAGGGCTTCGCCAAGGTGGACCTTGCCGCGGCGCTGGACCCGGCCACCTTCGTCGGGCGGGCGCCACAGCAGGTGGACGAGTTCATCGCCGCTCGGGTCGAGCCCGTTCGGCGGCGCTATGCTGACAGGCTCGGGGCTGACGCGGAACTGGAGGTCTGATGAGCGATAACCCCGAAGGCGAAGGTCCGACCTTCCCCATGCTGCTTGAGGAGGGTGTCCACCGCGTGGTGAGAAAGGTGCGTATCGCGCAGGCCGTCTTGGCTCTAGGCCTGGGTGTGGTGCTGCTTGCCGCGGCGGTGGGGGCCATCGTTCGGGTGAAGGCGCCGACCGACGGCGGGCTCGCGGGCCCACTGACGGCGGGGGTGCTGGGAATCGCCGCCTTGACGATGGGGCTGATCGTGCTGCGCATCTCGGAGAAGGGCGTCACCCGGTCCCCGGCCATCCAGGACGCGGCGGCCTCCTATCTGGTGGGAAGCTGGATCGCCGGAGGGGTGAACCTCCTGGCCGGGGCCGTAACCGCCGCCGTGGTCTTTGCCAACGGGGTCTCCAACGGTCTGTGGCTGCCGGCGCTACTGGTCCTGGTGCTGAACGCGACCGGCTCGGTCCTCGCCATGCCGCGGGTAAAGCATTTCCGCAGACGGTTTTACAGCCCTTCCTTGCCGTACGCCCGTCTCTGACCTGCCCAGGCCGTTCAGGACTGTTCGAGCAGACGAACGAAGGTCTCTCCGCGCTGCTCGTAGTTGTCGAACTGGTCGTAGCTCGCGCAGGCGGGGGAGAGCAGGACGACGTCGCCGGGGCGGGCGAGCTCTCGTGCGGCCCGGACGGCGTCGGCGAACTGCTCGGCCCGGACGACCTCCGGCGCGTCGCCGTCACCGCGGGCGCGCTCGGTGCCGCGGGCGATCTCCGGGCCGGTCTGCCCGGCGGCGACGACGGCCTTGGCCCGCACGGCCAGCAGACGGCACAGCTCGCCGAAATCGACGTGCTTGTCGTAGCCGCCCAGGATGACGATCGCGCTGCGCGGAGGGAACGCCTCCAGGGCCGCGACCGTCCCGGCCGGGGTGGTGCACTTGGAATCGTTGAAATAGCGCACCCCGCCGCGCTCGAGCACCAGCTCAAGCCGGTGCGGCAGCCCGGTAAACGACGCCAGGGCCTCGACGGCTGCCTCTCGCGGAAGCCCGAACTGCCGGGCCGCCGACCAAGCCGCCTGGGCGTTCGCCTGGTTGTGCCTGCCCGGCAGGTTCAGCTCGAACGGCTCGTCGTCGGCACTGAACAGCTCGACCCGCCCCGCCGCTTCGCCCGCCCAGCTCGCGACTTCCCGGTCGTCCCGGTTGAGGACCAGAACGTCCTGCGGGCACTGGGCGCGGAAAATGTTCTTCTTCGCCTCGGCGTATTCGGCCAGCGTGCCGTGGCGGTCGAGGTGGTTGGGCTGGAGGTTAGTCACGACGGCCACGTGCGGGGATCTTGCCACCGCCGGCAGGTAGGCGAGCTGAAAGCTCGACAATTCCAGCACGACCACGTGATCGGGGCGGATTTCGCCCAGCTTATCCAGCAGGCTCACGCCGATGTTGCCGCCGACGTGCGTTTCCTTTGCCCGCGCCAGGATGGCGCCGGCCATCGCCACGGTGGTGGACTTGCCCGCGCTGCCGGTGATACCCACCACCGCCGCCGGGCAGCTGGCGAGGAAGAGGTTGATCTCCGTGGTGATCTCGACGCCGGCGTCGCTAGCGGCCTGGAGGTAGGGCGAGTCGAAAGGCACGGCCGGGTTGACCACGAGCAGGTCGCAGCCGACGAAGTCTGCCTCGTCATGCCCGCCGAGGTGTAGCGTAAGGTCGAGGCCCTCCAGCCTGGCCAGGGAGTCGCGGAGCTGCTCGGCGCTTGCCAGGTCGGTAACCGCCACCCGGGCCCCCTGGCGGGCGAGCCATCTGGTCACGCCCACCCCTCCGCCGAATCGCCCCAGGCCCATGACGGTGACGCGGCGGCTGGTCCATTGCTCGTTGCGGGGTTGTGGCATGGCTGTCGGTCTGCGCCGTCCGAGGCGGCTCTGGAGGCTCAATCGGTCAGCGCCTCAACTGGGCCCAGTCCCAGCGTGGTGGTGGCCAGCAGGCTGCACTCCCGTGCAAGGTCGTGAATCTCGTCCCGGCTTACGGCCAGGATTCTTTCGACGTGGTCTTCGAGGGGCACGTAACTGTGACGATAGACCCAGTCGAAGCCCACGGCCGTGAGCCGACCCATCGGCAGCTCGCCCCTCAGGGTGGCGGCGCATGCCGTCTTGTTCTTGGCGGCGACGACCTCAGCCTCGGCCGGTCCGTCCTCGACGAAGCGGGCAAGTTCGTCGCGGGCGATTCGCAAGGCATCGCCTGCGCGCTCGGGGTCCGCGGAGATGAAGGTCAGGAACGCGCCGGCCCCGTCCATCTCGTCGTAGTGGTAGGTTGCCTCGTCGGCAATGGCCGGCTCGACCAGCGCATAGAACAGCCGGCTACCGGTGGAATCGCCCAGGATCGTCGCCAGAAGGCTTGCGGCGTAGCGGAGATCGTCCTGGGCACTGGGCGCCCGCGACATCATTCCGATGTGCTGGCGGAGCAGTTTCTCATCGGCGATCGTCCGCGCCTGGTGCGTGCCCGCCGTGTCCGCTGTGTCGCGCTGAACGTCGTGGCGGACCCACTTGCCGCACATCTCCTCGGCCTTGGTGACGAAGGCTTCCCAGTCGAGCTTCCCCACGCCGATCAAGGTTACGTTGGAGGGGCTGTAGCGCCGGTCGAAGTAGGCCAGCATGTCCTCGCGCGCCAGGGCCTGGATCGACTCGGCCGTGCCCAGGACGCTGTTGCTCAGAGGATGCTCGCCGAAGTGGTCGGCCATGAGCCTCTCGTAAAGCCGGTACAGCGGGCGGTCCTGATAGAGGGCAATCTCCTCCAGGATCACCTTCTTCTCGGTCTCGAAGTCGTCGGCTCGCAGGGCAGGGCGGAGCATGTCGCCCAGCAGGTCGAGCGCGCGGGTCTGGAATTCCGGCAGGACGGCGGCGAAGTAAACCGTGTTCTCCTCGGAGGTAAAGGCGTTGTAGGTGGCCCCCATTTCGTCGAATTCGCGGTTGATGTCGAAGGGACTGCGCCGCTTGGTTCCCTTGAACATCATGTGCTCGAGGAAGTGGCTGACGCCGGCGATGGAAGCGATTTCGTCGCGGCTGCCGGTGCGGGCGAAGAACCCCACGGCCATGGAGGCTGCTGCCGGACTGGCCTCGCCGAGGATCGTCAGGCCGTTCGATAGCTCCGTCTGCTTGAACTGCATGAGTATCTCCGGACGCCCGTCATGGCAGGTCTGCCGTGTCGAGTTCCTCGGGGCCGATGGTCAGCAGCGTCAGGGCCTCGGCGGGATAGGCCCGAATGTACTCGAGAACGTCTGCTACGCGAATGGCGTCGATGGCTGCGGAAATCTCAGCCAGGCTCCTGAGCCGGCCCAGGTGATAGAAGTCCATGGCCAGGGCTTCGGCCCGGGCCGGGGTGGACTCGCCCTGAAGTATCAGGGCGCTCTTGAGCTGCGTGCGCGCCCGGGCGAGCTCGTCCTCCTCGACCCCGTCGCCGAGCCGGCGAAGCTCGCCGACGGTCACGTCCAGCGTCTCCTGCGCGCGTTCGGGGGTCGTGCCGGCATAGACAAACATTCCCGCGTGCCCCTTCAGGCAGTGGTACCGGGCGATCACGGCGTACACCAGGGCGCGCTTCTCGCGCACCTCCGTGAAGAGCCTGGCGCCCATCCCGCCGCTGAGCACCATCTCGGCGACCCTGCCGGCGTAGTACTGCTCGTCGTCGCTCGTGGCGGCGGGGTAGGCCAGCGTGATCTGGGCCTGCGCCGTGGGCTTGGCAAGATGGGTCAAGCCCCGGCTGGCGGGGCTGACGGATACTTCCGGCGGCGTCTCGCCCCGCCAGTCGCTGAAGTGCCCTCCCACGGTGTCGAGCAGATGCTGCCAGTCGAACTTGCCCGCGACCGCGACGATCGTCCCGCGGGGGGTAATGCACTGCCCGGCGCTGCGTCGCACGCCCTCCGGCCCAACGGCCGAGAGCGACTTCTTCGTGCCCAGGGGGTTGATGCCGAGCGGAGCCGGGTAGAACTTCTCGCGGATAAGGACGTTGCACATCCGCAAGGGCTCGTCCTCCAGCGCGTCCAGGGCCTGAGAGACCAGGTTGCGGCAGGAGTCGAAGGCATCATCGGCGAGGCTTGGTCTGCGGATCACGTCGGAGTAGATCGCCAGTATCTCGGGCAGGTTTCGACCCAGTTGGATGGCTGAGAGGATCAGGTGTTGGCTACGGGCATCCTCGTGGTGCTGGCAGCCGAGGGCGTCGAGGGCGTCGTTGAGCTGCCGGCTGTCGCGGTTGCCCGCTCCGCGGAGAAGCCAGTTCGCCACGACCGAGGCCGAACCCGCCCCGTCGCCCGGGTCGCGGGCCGAGCCCATCGGAAGGGCGATGCTCATTGCCGCCGAGGAAACGACCTCCATCCGCTGGGCGACCAGCATCAGCCCGTTATCGAACTCGTGTGTGTGGAACTCCTCGGCCAAGCCTGAAAACCTTTCACTCGGACCCGCGGGGCGCTACGGCTGGCGGGGCCATTCTATTGGCATCTGGTGGTTACACAACACCGAAAGCATCATACCTGCCGAAAAGCCCCCGGGCGTCATTCCTTGTTCGGCGCTGCCTGGCGCTGACGATGGAGGATCATGGGCCAGAGGGGCTCCAGCGAGAGTTCGACGTCAACCTTGATGGCCCCGTCGGCAGTGGTTTCCGGCCTGCCGACCCGCCGGGCGGTCTGGAGCAGCGCCAGAAGTTTCGTGCGGAAGCCTTCGTCTTTGCGCGCCAGGTCGGCGACGCGCGTTGCGGCCGTGACGCGAAGCTTCCCCAACCGGGCCGCCAGGACGCAGCGGGCGTCCAGTTCGGCGGCGCGGATGGCGCGGGAGCGCCCATCTGTCTGACTCGCGGCAGGCTTGGCCTGGCCTGTCTGGCGCAGCGTCTGGCCGATCCAGTCCGGGGGTGACCGTGCGAGCCTCAGCGAGGCCAGTATCCGGGCATCGAACTTCTTCAGGTTGGCCTCGTCAACCGCCCCGATGCCGGCCTGGCGGATGCAGAGATCGCCGGAGGCGACGATAAGACGTTCCAGCAGGCGAATCTCCTGGCCGGGAGCCTTCCGCGTGTGAAGCCATGCCTTCACGCAGGCGTAGACCGTCCGCAGCGAGGTCTCCACGTGCACTTCCACGACCGGCGCGTCGCGGTGGTAGCGGGCGCCCTTGATCCGCCGTGCCCGCAGGAACTGGTGGAAGTCCTCCTCCGTGTTGTCGTGCTTGGCCACGAACTCAGCCAGCGTGTCCTTGTCGACCCGGACCCTCTTGATTCGCTCGGCCATTCGGTCCATCGCATCCTTGAGGGCGGCGCTCTCGGCCTCGGCGCGCGTGGCCTCGGTCACGTGGGTGAGCCAGAACTGTCTGGTCGCCGCGTCGGCGCGGGGGAAGAGGTCGCTGCCCGGCCTGGCGGGGATAAACGGGGCCTTTGCCAGGGCCGGCGGGACCTCGCCTCGGCCGGTGCGGCGGAGGACCTTCTCGCCGGTTCGTTCGGCAAGGCGGGCGAAGTTTATGTTCCGGAAGCGCTTGCCCCGATAGTACCGACCCCGAACGGATGCCAGGACGGCGGTGACGTCCTTCATCGACACGGCCAGCGCGATCTCGACATGTTCCTGGTCGGCGGGCGAGGTTCGGGTGACCTTGCCGCGGTACAGCAGTGACAGGGCAAGCGCGTCTTCCAGCATGGGCGATTCGGCAAGGAAGTCCGCGACCTTGGCCCCGCCCGGCAATGACAGGGCCTTGACGTCCTGGGTGAGCTTACTTGCCGCCTCGGCCCGGGCCATGTGATATGCCCACCTGCCCTGGGCGCGTCTGGTCGCCGCCCCGGCCGGGCGCGTCTGGGCCGAGACCAGCCCACCAGACCACACCGCCAAGGCGGCAGTCAGGGCCCAGAGCAGATTCCTGTGATGTACGAGCATGGGTTGCGCTCCTCCCAGGCGTCGCCTCTCCCGGGTGAGGGACGGCCCGAGCCGGTCTCGCCCCGGGCAATCAGGGCTTGCCCCGCGGGCGCGGGAACAGCCCGGCCGTGAACTCGTTGACGCACTGTCCAAGAAGTCCGGCGATGATCTTATCGACGTCGGGGGTGCCCTGGCCGGATGAGTCGAAGATTCGCGAAAGCCGCTGTGAGACGAGAGTTCCTCCCTTCGGCCGGGTGATCGTGAAGGTGATCGCCGCGGTGCACGCGAGACTGCCTGCCGGCTTGCCTTGCTCCCCGGAAGCGCGGCGCTGGCGGGTCAGCACAGTGACCTGCCCGGTAACGACTGCGTCAGCGCCGGCATGCGGTTTGCCGGCTGGGAGGACGCGGAATCTTCCCCGCTGGCGTGCCAGGTCGGAGAGGCGCTGCCGTGACATGCGCTGGGCTTCCTCAGCCCACTTGCCGTGATCGGCCTGTGCGGCCGTGAAGCTGCCCACCGCCAGCTTGCGAACGTCGGGAGGCAGCTCAACCAGCGGCTTGCTGCCGGCCTGGCAGCCGGCCGACGATGCTGCCAGCAGCGCCCACCACCAGACTGAAAAACTCTTGTGCATGAATAAGCTCCGGACCGGGCCTCATACTCACCTGCCGGCCTCGGGGCGTCAAGCCGAAAGCATTCGTGGCCAACAGGGGCGCCGGAGCGGGTAGAATAGGGCGGGCGGCGACTCCAACACGCCAAAGCCGGACGGGAGCGAAAATGAACTGGACCAGGTGCGACTCGACTCTGGCCCTGGTTGCTGCCGGGGCCGTCCTGGTTGCGGGCCTGTTTGCCGGGCCGCTTTCGAACGGGCGCGGGGGCAGGGGGCCCGATACCCACCCAGCCGGTGGCAAGGTCTCGGTGAAGAACCTCCAGGCGGCGATGGCGAAGCTTAGACGGCTGCACTCCAAGCTCGGTAAGCCCAGGCCCGGCGACTGGCTGGCCCGATTCAACGAGCCGGGGCAGACGTTCGCGCAGTACCGGCGCTGCCGCCCTGTGCTACCGACAGGAGGGCGGCGCGTCATTTACATCCAGCCCCTGGGCAAGTTCACCAAGGCCCAGCGCAAGGTGGTGACGCTCACGGCTGATTATCTCGGCAGGCATTTCAACCTGCCGGTGAAGATCAACGATGACCTGCCGCTCTCGGTGATTCCGGCCAAGACTCGGCGAACACACCCCAGTTGGGGGGACAAGCAGATCCTTTCGACTTACGTGCTGGACACCGTCCTCCGCCCGAGACTTCCGAAGGACGCGTTCGGCATGATCGCGCTGACGAGTTCCGACCTCTGGCCGGGAAAGGGCTGGAACTTCGTGTTCGGGCAGGCGTCGCTGCGGCAGCGCGTCGGCGTGTGGTCGATGTACCGCTACGGTGACCCTAACAAGGGTCGGAACGAGCTTCGCCGAGTACTGCTGCGGACGATCAAGACGGCATCGCACGAGCTGGGGCACATGATGTCGATGAGGCACTGCACGGCCTTCGAGTGCAGCATGTGCGGTAGCAACAGCTTGGGCGAGTCCGACCGCAGGCCTCTGGCGCTGTGTCCCGAGTGCATGGCGAAAATCTGCTGGGCCACCGGCACCGAGCCCGTCGAGCGTTACCGCAAGCTTGCGGCGTTTTGCAGGACGCATGGGCTCCGCCGCGAGGCCGGGCGGTTCGGGCAGTTCATCAGGGCCCTGGGGCGAGTGCCGACGACCACGCGGGCGGCGAACTAGCTTCCGGGCGGTGCGTTACTCCTGGTCGCACATCTCGAAGGCCTGCCGGAGGGCCTCGACGGCGTCGCCCTTGGGCACGAACTCGTGGCCGACGTAAAGCTCGTATCCGGTTTGGGCGATTGCCTTGCAGATGCCGACGTAGTTGAGCTCCTGCGTATCGTCAAAGTCGTTCCGCCCCGGGTTGCCGGCCGTGTGGAAATGACCTATCCACTTGATGTTGTCCCGGATCGTGCGGATGACGTCGCCTTCCATGATCTGCATGTGATAAATGTCGTAGAGCAGCTTGGCGCGCGGGCTGCCGACCTTCTCGCACACCGCGACGCCCCAGGCCGTGTGATCGCACTGGTAGCCGGGGTGGTTGACCTTGGAGTTCAGCAGCTCCACGTTGAGGTTGATCTCCTTCTTCTCGGCGTGCTCGGCGACGCGCTTCAGACCGTCGGCGACGGCGTCGATGGCCTCGGCCTCGCCCATGTGCGGCTGGCGGTTGCCGGAAAAGCAGATCAGCCCGGGTATCCCCAGCCTCGCCGCAAGGTCGATGGAGGCGCGCAGCTCCTGCTCGATCCGGTCGTGGTTTGAGCGCTTGTTCAGGCCGTCCTCGAGCGAGTAGTGGCCCGACATGCTCGCCACGACCAGCTTGTGCTTTCGTGCCAGGGAGACGAGCTCTTCCAGGTCGTCCCCGCGCTGCCAAAGCTCGACGGCGGCGTATCCCATCTCCGCGGCTGCGGCGAAGAGGTTCTCGAGGTCCAGCTTCTCCGACTGGAAGATCGGGTAACAGATGGATTGCTTGATGCGCATGATCGATGTCTCCGCTTGTTGTCCTAGGCCGCCGGGGCCAGCGGCCGGTCAGTACTCCGCCCCGAGCTTTATGTACTCGTCCGGTTCGGTCGCGATCTTAGGATACTCGGTGATCAGGTCTTCGAAGCCCACCACCGGCGTGACGACCTTCTCCCCGCTGATTTTCCCGGCCAGCAGCAGCCGCATGCAGGCCTCGAATATTCTCGCCTCGTCCCAGCGCGGGTGGTCGCGGTTCGGCTCGCTGCACGAGCGGGAGAAGACGATGTTGGGGACGTTGAGGTGTGCCTCGGCGCCGAGGTCCAGTCCTGCGTCGTAGGGCGGGGGGAAGGCGCCGGCGACGACTGTCCCGCCGTAGGCCACTCCGCGCAGGGCGGCCTGGAGCGCCGGCCGGGCGCCGCTGTACTCGATCACGACGTCCGCGCCCCGCCCGCCGGTGGCCTTCTTGATCTCCAGCCCGGCGTCGCAGGCGGCCGGGTCGAGCACCATCTCCGCCCCGAGCTGCCCGGCGACCGCCCGGCGGCTGTTCAGCGGCTCGACGGCGATGATAGGCGACGCGCCCCCGGCCCTGGCGATCTGCACGGCCATCAGCCCGATGGCGCCCATGCCGAAGATGGCCACGCCGTCGCCTACGCGGACGTGCCCGTCCCGGACGGCGCCCATGGCGAAATCGGCGGGGTCGAGGCACACCGCGGAGGTCCAGGGGAAGTCCTCGGGCAGCTTCCAGCATCGCTCCTCGGGGCGGATGTGTGTCTGGCAGAAGCCGCCGTAGGTTAGCACGCGATCGCCCACCGCCAGGTCCTTCACGTCCGGCCCGACGGCGGCCACCGGTCCGACCGTCATGTTGCCCCCTCCGCCCGCGCCCGGAGCCGTGGACTCCACGGGCATGAACACCTTGTATTGGCCGTCGAAGCGTCCCCGGGCGGCGGCGTAGCCCTTGTGGAACGCCAGCTCCGTGCCGTGCTTGGCGGCGGTGAACTGACTCCGGATCAACACCTGCCCTCGCTCAAGCTCGGGATCCTCGTAGTCGCGCCATTCGAATTTTTCGGGGCTGGGGCAGAAAAGCTGCTTGGGCATCTGCACTCTCCTGAAACAGTGGGGGCTCCGGCAGTCCTGGCCACGGCCGGGTGCGGGCCTGCGGCCGCCGGACATCTCTTATCCGCCTCCCGGCCCGGCGTCAATCATGTCCTGTCGCGCGGAAGCATCTCCCGGCGGATGCGATACAGTGCCTCGACGGGCCTGCGGCGGTACAATGACGCTGCATGGCCAGATCGCGTTCGAGTCCGAGGAAGAGTCGCACCACCGCTGCCAGCCCGTTCCATCTCTTTGTGTACGGCACGTTAACGCACCCTATGGTATTCCGGGCGGTGCTGGGCCGTCGGATGGTCCAACACCCCTCCGAGGCCGACGGGAAGAACACCTTCCTTGCCCGCGAGGCTGTGCTGCCCGGGTACACGAAGGTCTCGCCCGACAACACCTATCTGTACGCCGTGCCCGAGCCGCAGGGGCGGATTCACGGCTACGTGATCGGCCCGCTGCCCGGGGAGCGCATGACCGCGCTGCAGCGCTACGAAGGGAAGAACTACCACCGGCTGCGAGTGCGGGTCCAGACGGCGGACGGGCCCGTCAAGGCCGTGGCGTTCGTCGGCAACCTGGAGGAGCTTCGCCATTCCTTCGGGTATGAGTTCCGCGATCACTTCAAACAGGAGATTCTGCTGCGGGGGAAGATAGAGACCGCGCTGCTGGAAGACGAGACTCGCCGGCTGCATACCGATGAGGAGATGACCCGGCGGGCATTGAGTGAGCTCCACGGACGAACGATCCGCGACCTGGTGCGCCGGCACTTCGACGCGGGGGGGATAAGCACCTTCGCCATACGCCAGGCAATCACCGACGACCCGCTGCCGGCGTTCGGCGAGCTGGCGCTGGAGCCGGAGGTTCGCAGCGTCGCGCCCAACTACCTGGCCTTGCTGTTCCGCCAGGTGCTTTTCAACCAGGTCGAGGACCGGATCCGGGACGACTTCCGCTTCGAGCTGGACGCCATGAAGATCTCCGAGCGGTTCTACGAGCGGACGATCTCGGCGCTGGCGGCGTTCCGGGTGCTCAACGCCCAGCGGCCGCTGCTGGAGCTGCTGGCCGGGGATATCCTGACCGATCTTCCGTTCGGGTCGCACGAGCCGATCGAGTACGTCCGCTGGGCGGTGATCGCGGCCGGGCACGTCTACAGCCCTGCGCTGGCCAGGCGTGCCATCCGCTACGTTCGCAACCACATGGGCGGGGGGGCGATCCCGCTGGGGGTGGAGCTGGAATTCTCCAACACCGGCCACGGCGTGATACTTGACCCCGCAGGCAAGCAATACCCCGACCGGCAGTACGACGGGTTCGTGTACTTCCGCGATTTCGCCCTGGACGTTCTGGCCTGGAAGGTCGGCGGGCACGTGGACGACCACTACGTCAAGAGCTCCATGCGGCGGCGGCGCGGGTTCTTCGAGCTGGCCTTGGGCTCCCTGTCCGTGGAGGCGGAGATCTCCAAGCCGATCACGGACGACCCCTGGCTGCTGAACCAGATCGTCCACGAGGCAGTGAAGTTCTACGACATCGCCCCGCACAGCCTGCACGTCTCGCTCCAGCTGCGCTCCAGCAAGGCCCCGGTTCAGGACCGCCCGCTCCCTTTGGGCGTGATGAAATGCCTCTTTGCCCTCACCGGCGACCTTGGCCGTTGGGAAGACGGGCAGTACCGCGTCCGGCGGCTTTGCGGCGAGGAGATCATCCGCAAGAAGCCCGACATGCACATGCTCTTCAGCCAGACCTCCCGCCGGCGCAGCCGGGACCCGGGCGAGTACGGCGGCGGCAGCCGGGGCAGGTGGGTGCAGCAGTTCAAGTTCCTTCGGCTCAACCCGCGGCTGAACTATGAGCCGATCGTCGTGGCTTTGAAGGGCCTACAGATTCACTACAAGCCTGGCAGCTTCATAACCGCCGCCCAACACACGGCCAAGCCCGGTATGCGGGATCTCTTCCGCCAGCTTGTTGCCTGGGGTCGCTGCCCCGAGCCGCTGAGGCGGAAGGATATGGAGGAGTTCATCTCCGCCATCCGCGAGGGCCTGATGCGGGAGCATCAAGGCCGCCCCGCCCACAGCCGGGCGTACATCGGCTACTGCCTTGCCCACCTCCGCGCGGGGTTGGAGAGATTCAACAGGGCACTGTCCCGCAGGCCCGCTGGGGGGGCGCGCAGAGTACCGAGGCGACCTCGGGCATGAGGGGAGTTTCCCCCCGCCTGCCGCGAGCCGCGGACGCTACGAGCCTTTGGGGGCGGCGCTCTTGGCCGTCGCCCCGGCGGCTGGACGCGTCGTGGGCGCGGCTTGGGCTTTCCCCGCCCCGCGCAGGCACTTGGAGTAGGCCACGAACAGCTCGTGCGCCGCCAACAGGCCCTTGATCCTGTCGACCTCGTTGGGGCCCTTCTCGTGAGCTGCGGCCAGCTCCCCCCTAAGCTCGGTCATCCGCTTCTCCGCCAGCGACGCGAGGCGCTGGGCGTGGGCGGCGGCCTTGTCCGGCTGGTCGTTGCCCGCGCGGATGAACGCCGCAAGGCACAACAGGGACAGGTTCGGTGGGGCGCCCTTCTCGCTCAGGCCACTTTCCAGTTCGGCTATCCGGATCTCCACGACCTTCTCGCCCAGCAGCCTCTTGACGTTCACCCTGGGCTCCATCATCGGGGGAGTCTGGCTCAGTGCCCGATGAAGGTGATAGGCGCTGGTCATTGGCTCGTTGGCGGCGAACAGCGCCAGCGACAGGCCTATGGAGGCCAAGGGGTTGCCACGGTTGAGCACGGCGGCGACGCGGTAATGCCCGGCCGCATCGTAGTACCTGCCGTTGGTAAGGGCGCTCTGGGCCTTTGACATCCGCATGTTGAACAAGTCGCGCCCCGTGCCGGCGAGGCTGTGGATCACTATCTGACCCCGGATCCGCTCCACGAGCTTTTGCGGCACGGCGGGCCCAGGTCGCTGCTCGGCGGCGCGCGCCCCGGGCAAGGCCGGCTGGGGCTCCCTCCCGGTCTTGGCGCCGGAACCGGCCGGCACCTCACCTTCGGGCTGCCTGGCCTCGCGGAGGGTCCGCAGCAGGTCGAGAAAGACGTCCTGGCCCAGCCCGGGAAGCAGCTCCGGCCCGGCCTTGAGCGCCTCCAGCGGAGTCTTCTCCTTGTCGGAGGGGGAGCGCGTTTTCGACTGGCCGGGGACGCCCTCAACCTGCCAGTCGAGGCGGCTCTTCGGCCTGAGCTTCTCCTCGGGGCGTTCTCCCGGTTCGGCCTGTTCCTCGCCCTCGGCTGGGCCCTGTTGGTCCTGTCTGCCGACGATGCCGAAGAGGGGGCTGGCAGCGGGTCTGTACGCCCGGGTCTCAAGCTCGGCGCTGGTCTTCGGGGTCTTCAGGAACATTGCCTCGTCCGGCGCCACCTGCGGCTGGATCAGCGGGTTGATCCTCAATTGGTTGCCCGTGTTCGGGAGGATGGGCTTATAGGCCGCCATGGCGTCGTCGTAGAGCTTGCGCGCCGACGGCGGCGGGACGTACGTCGCCCGCGGCACGGAGCTGCCGGGCTGGTTCAATCCCCCCGTGATCGCCGATGGCGCCAGGACCGTCCGGCTGGGGGAGAGGTACGCGCTCGGGCCGTAGGTCCTCCCTGAGCCGATCTGTCCCGCCCCCGCCGAGCTGCGGACGAAGTCATCAAGCCGCGCGGAGGGAAGATCCAGGCGCAGCTGGTTGGCCGCAGCGTAACCGGCCGCTCCGCGGAAATGGAATCCGCCGGTGACCTGGCCGGTCACGAGCCGGTTGCCGTCGAAGGCGGGGTTGGCCCGGCGGACGCTGTTGTATCGCCCGGCGATGACATTGGGGTTGGCGTCGAGCGCCCGGCCGTACTGAGTCATGACGGGTTGGGCGGCGGCGTGACCGGCCAACGCCAGGATCAGACCTGCTGACAGATACCAGCGCGATTGCATGGCCATCATCCTCTCAGTACCTGCGGCCGTGGCCAGGGGCCAGGCTGCAGCGGGGCCTCCAAGTGTATTGTACGCCCCATTACCAGAATCGGCTCATACGACTTGCCGGATAAAGGACAAACTCCCGCCTGTCCGCGGGCGGCGGGGGCCTCAGGCCTCGCGGCGGGGCGAAATGTCCATTCGGTACAGATCCGCCACGGACCCCCACCCGGCGCGGAGGTAATCGATCATGCTCAGGAGGGTTATGGCCAGCACGCTGCCGGCCACTACCCATCGACCGGCGGGGGCCCAGTTGGCCTCGGTCGAGGCAAGCAGCACAAGGGCGATGATCCCCAGGCCCTGAACGATGGCCTTTGTCTTGCCGCTACGGCGGGCGGACGTCGGCCCGCCCACGTGGGCTCGAACCGTCCGCACATACGCCACCACCAGG
This sequence comes from uncultured Planctomycetales bacterium, assembly GCA_965602635.1. Lineage (GTDB taxonomy): Bacteria > Planctomycetota > Phycisphaerae > SM23-33 > SM23-33 > CBFCZU01. The sequence continues at coordinate 14,649 of CBFCZU010000079.1, forward strand.
TCCCGCCCGACCATCATCAGCGGGACGCCGACCGTAACCCAACCTGCCAGGGCGGCTGAGAAGTACATCGTCAGCCGGGCGAGCGAGTCGCACAGCGGGTCCAGCAGCCCGCCCAGCCTGCTGGCTTTGCCCGCCCGCCGGGCAGCGATCCCGTCGAAGAAGTCCGTCAACTCAACCGCCACCGCAAGGGCCACCAGGACGGCCGCCCAGGGCGGGGCGATGACCCCCGCCCCGGCCGCCGCGACGCACGCGGCGAACGCCCCGGCGAGAGCCAGCCTGCCAAAGGTCAGTACGTAAGCGAGCATCTTTCCCGTCGCCGTCCAGTTCGACCAGCTCAGCGGATCCGCGGCGTGCTCTGCCACATGTCCGGGTTGGGCCCCAGCTTGCGTTTCAGGGGCTCGGTAATCTCGTCCAGCCGCTCGGCCACGTCCGCCGGCAGGGGGAGGTCTCCCGCGGCCGCGTTGCGCCGTGCCTGCTCGGCGTTGCGCGCGCCCACGACCGCGCTGGCGACGCCGTCCCTGCTCACCAGCCATGCCAGGGACATCGCGCCCATGTCCAGCCCCGCCTCCCGGGCCGTGGCCGAAATCGCCGCAACCGCCTCGAACGTCTCGTCCTCGGCCCCGTCCTCGCCATGGCCGGCCTCGGGCCGGGCGCTGCTGAAGAGCCGGGTCCTCGCCCGCCCGGCCGGCACGTCGTCGGCGCCGGCGAACTTGCCCGTCAGCAGCCCCTGCATGAGCGGGCTGTAGCACATGACCGGCACGCCGGCGCGGCGGCAGGCCGGCAGAATCTCATACTCGATCGCGCGGAACAGCAGGCTGTAGGCGAGCTGGTCGGCGGCCGGCAGCGTCAGCGGCAGGATTCCCGCCAGGTCAGCCGCGCCGAAGTTGGACACGGCTATGTGACGGACCTTACCTGAGGCCACCAGCTCGTCCATCGCGCGGACCGTCTCGTCGAACGGCACGGTTCGGCTGGGCCAGTGGAGGTAGTAGATATCTATGTAGTCCGTCCCGAGGTTCTCGAGGCTTCCCTCGCAGGCCGCCCGCAAGTCGTCGGGGGCGAGGTTCCTGGTTGCGACCTTGCTGGCGACGACGACCTTGTCGCGGCCGGCCCCCAGTGCCTCTCGGATGAGTCGCTCGCTGGCCCCGCCGCCGTACCCCTCGGCCGTATCCAGGAAGTTCACGCCCGCCTCTACCGAGCTGCGGATGGCGGCAATGGCGTCGTCCTTTTGCTGCGGGCCCCACGTCGGGCCGCCCACTATCGCCCAGCACCCGAGGCAGATCGTGGAGACCTCCAACTGTCCGTCGGCGATCTTGCGGTATTCCATACTTGTATCTTCCCCGCCGTGCCGGTGCCCGTCAACGCTTCGGGGCTGCGCGCGGCTTGGTAATCTCCACCGGGGCAGATATACTGACAGCGTTGCCTCGAGGGGCGTTTAGCTCAGCCGGCTAGAGCGCTTCCCTTACAAGGAAGAGGTCGCAGGTTCGAGTCCTGCAACGCCCAGTGCGATAAGCTTTCTATCTGCAACGGGTTGGGCAGACGAGCCCCGCCGAGCAGAAAAGCATCTGACCCGCGCTGTGGAGCGATGTGACCGGTTTTCTCGGCGAAGTTGACGGCGACGGAGCTGAGGGCATCGGGGGGGAAGGGCGGCTCTGAGCGGGTTACCCGTTTCATTGCAGGACATCTTTCAAGACTGTTTTTATCTCCTCCAGCGCCCGGGCCAGCCTGCTCCACTCGAAGCTCAGAGATATCCCGCTGACCCATGCCGCAGTTCATACCCAGGGCCATCCGGCAACCGCCGGCCCGACGGGCCGGGCGGAGCTACGACCTTTCCCGCAGCCAGGCGGCCAGTTCGCTGCC
>CBFCZU010000080.1:0-16479 GCA_965602635.1 uncultured Planctomycetales bacterium
GGGCCTGGCCGGGCACTTCCTGGGCTACAACACCGTGTTCATGTGGGCGTGGAAGTACCGCGAGCCGGTAATGGACATCCTGGAGATCGCCACCGGCAGCCGGGTCACCTACGCCAACTGCAAGATAGGCGGCGTCCGCCGCGACATGACCGACGAGCAGCTCAAGGAGATCGGCCGCGTCTGCGGCGAGCTTGTCGGCCCGCTGGAGATGCTCACCAAGGCGGTGCTGGACGACCCGGTGCTGCACGCGAGGCTCAAGAACGTGGGCATCCTCACCCCCGAGGCCGCCAAGGCCTACGGGGCGCTGGGCCCGACCGCCCGCGGCAGCGGCTTGCCCATCGACGTCCGCCGCGACGACCCCTACGCCGCCTACGACCGCGTTGACTGGGACGTCGTCACCGCGCCCGGCGGCGACGTGTTCGGCAAGGCCGTCGTCCGACTGCTGGAATGTTTCGAGGCGATCAAGATCATCAAGCAGTGTGCCAAGGACATGCCGCCCGGCGAGATCGACGCCAAGGTCGAGGAAATCCCGCCCGGCGAGGGCGTCGGGCACGTCGAGGCCCCGCGCGGCGAGACATTGCACTACGTCCGCTCCGACGGGTCGAACCGGCCTGTCCGCCACAAGATCCGCGCGCCCAGCTTCAACAACATTCCCACGTTCAAGGCTTCGTGCATCGGGCTGCAGATCCCCGATGTGGCGATCACGCTGGCCAGCGTCGATCCGTGCTACTCCTGCACCGAGCGGATGTGCGCCGTGGTCGATGCCGACACGCACAAGCCCATGTACACGTTCGCCGACCTGGTGAGGCTCTCGCAGCTCAAGACCGAAAAGCTGCTCAAGGGCTCGCACCGTCCTTTCCCGCCCGGCGGGAAGCCGTAGAAATGGTGAGTACGCGATGAAAGAGATCGCCGACATCCTCACACACCCAATGGTCCGGCCGATCGCACTGGCCCTGGCGGCGGGAACGCTGGCGTACTTCCTTTCGCGCTGGTCGCCGTGGCTCTGCAAGTGCCTGGCCCTGATCGCCGGCGCGGGGGCGCTGGCCGGCGGGATCGACCTGTGGCAGATGGGCGACGGGCAAGTCTCATGGACCTGGGGCAAAGAGCTCGTCGCCGGAGTCGCGCTCAGAGCGGATCTTGCCACCGCCCCCCTTGGCCTCATCGTGGTGATTGGCAGCGCCGCCTTCGCCCTGCTGATAACGGTCTACAGCCTCCGGGCCATGAAGGGCCAGCGCTGGGAGGGGAAGTTCTACGCGTATCTCATCTGGGCCCTGGGTGGCGCCTGCATCGTGGGCCTGGCCGACAACCTGCTGGTGCTCCTGATCGGCTGGGAGATCACCACGCTAATGCTGTTCCTGATGACCAACCAGGGGCGGCACGACGGCGACCGCGACGCCCGCGCAGGCGCGGCCAAGGCCTACGGGATGCTCGGCTTCGCCGACGCGTGCCTGCTGCTGGCGATCGCGCTGCTGGTGGGGGCAGGCGGCTCGGACGCGCTGCTCATGGGCAGCCCCGCCCGCGCCATCAGCGGCGTCGGCGCCGCCCTGGGGGCGGAGTGGATGGGCTACCTGGTGTACGTGCTCATCATGATCGCCGCGCTGGCCAAGGCAGGCGCCATCCCGCTGCACACCTGGATCCCGGCCATGTCACAGGACGCCCCCACGCCGGTCATGGCGTATCTGCCGGCCGCCGTCGACAAGCTCCTGGGGATCTACCTGCTGGCGGTCCTCTCGCTGCGCATGTTCCGACCCGATCCGGCCATGCAGGTGGTGATGATGGTCATCGGCGGCGTGACCATACTGGCGGCCGTGCTTATGGCAATGATGCAGCACAACCTCAAGAAACTGCTCTCATTCCACGCCGTCAGCCAGGTGGGGTACATGGTCCTGGGCATCGGCACGGGGACGACCATCGGCGTGATCGGCGGCCTGTTCCACATGGTCAACCACGCCATCTACAAGTCGAACCTGTTCCTGATGAGCGGGACGGTCACCCGGGCTGCGGGCAGCGACGAGCTGGAGGACATGGGCGGCCTGGCAAGATACCTCCCGGTCACCTTCATCTGCGGCCTGATCGCGGCGGCGGCGATTTCCGGCGTGCCCCCATTCAACGGCTTCGTCAGCAAGTGGCTTGTCTATCAGGGAACGCTCCAGGTCACCAGCCACGGGCTGGGGATCACGCTGGTCGTGGTGGCGGTGTTCGGAAGCGCCCTGACGCTGGCGAGTTTCGTGAAGGTGATGTACTCGGCCTTCCTTTCGCCGGCGCCAAGGCCTGTTGACCGCTCGAAGCCCAAGCCCCGGGAGAGCTTCTTCCTGGCCGCCCCGATGGTCGTGCTGGCCGTCCTGTGCGTGGTGCTGGGACTGTTCCCGTACACCATGATCAACAGCGTCCTCGCCCCCGCCCTCGGCGAGGCGGCGCTCACGGGCGAGCCGCTGGCCGCGGCTGCATCGGGCGTGACCACCGGCTCGCTGGGGCTGTGGAGCCCCGCCCAGGCGACCGGGCTGCTCGTCATAGGCCTGCTGCTGGGGTCGCTGTTCGTGTGGGTCTCCAGCCGCAAGACCAGAATGCGCGTGGTTCGACCATTCCTGGCCGGCGAGGTAGCCGCCCCCAACGACGACCGCTTCCGCGTCCCGGGGACGCACTTCTACGAGACTATCGCCAAGCTGCCGGTCATCGGGCCGCTGCTGGCCCACGGCCAGGACGGGGCAATGGACCCCTACCACTGGTCGGGCAAGCACGGCAATACATTCGTTCAGTTGCTCCGCGCCCAGCACACCGGGCTGCTGAGCCTGTATGCTGCCTGGTGCGTGCTCGGGGTGATCGCGAGCTTGGTGTACCTGTTGCTGACCACGGGCCGGCCCGGGGCGCCTTAGGAGCGCCGCCGGGCTCAAGGACACAAGACGATGGGCGTAGAAATCCTGGTCCTGACGCTGATAGTGTTCACGCTGATCGCGGCGCTGCTGGCCGTTGAGGCCCGCGACCTGCTCAGCTCGGTAATCTCGCTCGGGGCGGCGGGCTTCGCCCTGAGCGTGATCGACCTGCTGGTGGGGGCGCCCGACCTGGCCATCACCCAGGTGGTCGTGGAGGTCATTGCCCTGGTGCTGCTGATCAGGGTGGTGGTCACGCGCCGCGACACCTCGACCTCGGCGCCGCGCGACGCCTTGCGGACGGGAGCGGTCCTGCTGGCCTGCGGTGTGTTCCTCGCGGCGGTGCTGTTCGCCGTGGGGGGATTCTCCAAGACCGGCACCATGCCGCCCTTCGGCGAGCCAGTCCTGAGCGGCAAGGCCGCCGTCGAGCCGGGCGTCTCGGCCGACTACCTGGCCAATGCCGCAACGGACACGGCAAAGGGCACCGGGGCGGCCAATGCCGTAACGGCCGTCCTGCTGGACTACCGGGCTTATGACACACTGGGCGAGGCTACCGTGATCTTCGTCTCCATCATCGGCGCCTATGCCATTCTCAGACGCGTCGGGCGGACTCGTGGCGGGGAGCTTGGGAAAGGGCCCACCGGCCACGCCTAGCCGCAGGAAGGCGAGAGGAAATCCAGTGCCAATGAAACAGGCAGGGATGACATTGATCGTGAAGAACACGGCCAAGCTGGTTGGCGGGTTCATCGCCGTGTTCGGAGTTTACGTCGCGCTGACAGGGCACCTGGGCCCGGGGGGCGGCTTCGCCGGAGGCGTGATCCTGGCGGCAGCCGCCGTCCTGATCGTCCTGGCCTTCGGGCGGGAGTTCGCCTCCAGGGTGATAACCGAGCGGATCTGTCACGTCAGCGACTCATGCGGGGCGATGCTCTTTGCGGCCATCGCACTGCTGGGCTATCTGGCCGGAACGTTCTTCGTGAACTTCGCGCCTCTCGGGCGCCTCGGTCACCTGGCTTCCGCGGGCACCATCCCGATCTCCAACCTGGCGATCCTGGTGAAGGTCGGCGCGGGCCTGGCCGGGGCGTTCCTGGCACTGTCGGCATTCCGCCCGGCAAAGCCGAACCAGGAGGTTTGACATGGGCATAGCGATCTACCTGCTGACATTCGCCCTGCTGCTGATAGGCGTCTATGCCGTCGTGGCCAAGAAGAACGTCATCAAGATTATCGTCGGCGTGCTGATCATCGACTACGCGATCAACATGCTGCTGGTGCTTGTGGGATATCGCGGCAGCGGCGAGGGTCGCGTCACGCCGCCGATTCTCGCCGAGGGCCAGTCGCCAGCCGAGTTGGCTGCGACGGCCGTTGACCCCCTGCCTCAGGCCATGGTCCTCACCAGCATCGTCATCGGCCTGGGGCTCACTGCCCTTATGGTAGCGCTGGCCATTCGACTGCACGAAAAGTACGGCACGTTCGACATGGACAGGATTCGCAAACTAAGGGGTTAGACCATGGAAGCGGTTGTACCCTTGTTCGTTGTTGTGCCGCTGGGCGTCGCCTTCGCCATCGTGGCCATCGCCCACATTCCGGGCCTCAAGCGCCTGACGGGCCTGCTGGCGGCGGCGGCGGTGCTCTTTTGCCTCGTGGCCGCCATAGTCTCGCTCCGCGCGGACGTGCCGCAGATATTCGTGGGCGGCTGGGGACCGGGAAAGGTCCTCGGCATCCAGATGGTCTGCGACGGCCTGGCGAAGATGATGCTCGTGACGATCAACCTGATCGCCCTGGTCTCCATCATCTACGCCGGCGCCTACATGCGCAGGTTCACCAGCGTTTGGCTGTTCCATTCGCTCTTCCTGCTCATGACCGGCGCGATGAACGGTGTCGTGCTCGCCGGCGACCTGTTCAACATGTTCGTGTTCCTGGAGATAGCGGCCATCGCCTCCTACGCGCTGGTCGGCTTCGGGTGCGAGTCGGAGGAGCTGGAAGCCGCGTTCAAGTACCTCGTGCTGGGCACGGTGGGGTCGGCGTTCATCCTGCTGGGCGTGACGGTCCTTTACTCGCTGACCGGGCACCTGAACATGGCCAAGGTGGCCGAGCTGCTGCCGAAGGTGGGCCCAACGGGCCCGGCCGTGCTGCTGGCGGCGGCGGCGCTGATAGGAGGCCTGGCGCTCAAGGCCGCGATGGTCCCCTTCCACGCCTGGCTGCCCGACGCCCACCCCTCGGCGCCGGCGCCCATCTCGGCGATGCTCTCGGGCGTGCTCATCAAGGCCGCGGGAATCTACGCCCTGGCGCGGATCGTCTTCAACGTCCTGGGACCGAGCGGCCCCTACGCCACCATCCTGATGGTCCTGGGGGCCGTCTCCATGGTCATCGGCGTGTTCCTGGCCGTGGGGCAGTGGGACTTCAAGCGGCTGCTGGCCTATCACAGCATCTCGCAGATGGGCTACGTCGTCCTGGCGCTCGGGGCCGGGGCGGGGCTGCTGGCCAGCGGCGGCGACCGCGCGATCGCCGGGCTGTGCATCTTCGGCGGGCTGTTCCACATGTTCAACCACGCCGCCTTCAAGAGCCTGCTGTTCCTCTCCTCCGGCTCCATCGAGCAGCAGGCGGGGACGCGCTGGCTGAAGGACATGGGCGGGCTGGCCCAGCGGATGCCCATCACCAGCTTCTGCTGCCGGATCGCCGCCTTGAGCATCTCCGGCGTTCCCCCGTTCAACGGATTCTTCTCCAAGCTGATCATCATCATCGCCCTGGTGCTGGCGGGGCACCCGCTGCTGGCGGCGCTGGCTGTGCTGGTGGCGATGATGACGCTGCTGAGCTTCGTGAAGGTCCAGCGGTACGCCCTGGAGGGCGTCCCCGCCGCCGGCGCCGCTGAGGCCAGAGAGGCGCCCGCCCTGATGTACTCGGCAATGTTCGTCCTGGCCGTCGTGTGCATCTTCGGCGGCGTGGCGATGGTCCAGCTCCGCGAGGTGCTGTTCGATCCCGCGGGCGAGATCCTGCTCAACGGCACAAAGGCCCTGCTGGTGGGAGTTGCGCCATGAAATGGTTGATGTGTCTGCTGGCCGTCTTCGGACTGTGGATGCTGTTGTTCTGGTCGCCCGACCTGTGGGTTATAGTCGCCGGCGCGCTGGTCGCCCTCATCGCCAGCGCGCTGCTGATCGACGTCTTCCCCGACGGGCTGGCCAAGGTCCTGAACCCCATGCGCTGGTTCTACTTCCTGATCTACCTGCCGTATTTCTTCTACTTCTGCATCAAGGCGAACATCGACGTGGCCCTGCGGGTGATCCATCCCGACGTGCCCATCCGCCCGGGGATCGTTAAGGTCCACACCACGCTCGAGGGCGAAATGGCCAAGACGTTCCTGGCCAACAGCATAACCCTCACGCCCGGGACGCTGACGGTGGACATCGACGGGCAGGACCTGTTCATCCACTGGATCAACATCAGCGTCGAGGACCCGGCCGGGCGGTCGAAGGAAATCGTCGGCCGGTTCGAGCCGCTGCTGCGGAGGATCTTCGAATGAGCCTCTTCATTCAGATCGCGTTCATCATCCTGACGTTCAGTGCGGCGCTGTGCCTGTTCCGCATCGGGCGGGGCCCGACCGCCCCCGACCGGACCGTGGCCATAGACATCCTGGGAACGCTGGTGGTCGGGTTCTGCTGCCTCATGGCGGTGTGGACCCGGCGGGAGTTCTACATGAACATCGCCATCGCCTGGGCTCTGATCAGCTTCGTGGGCACGCTGGCACTGGCCAAGTACCTGGAAGGCAGGTCCTACGATGCTTGAGACCGTGGCATACTGGATGATCGGCATAGGGCTGGGGTTCGACCTGTTCGGGTGCATCGGACTGGTTCGGCTGCCGGACATCTACAACCGCGCCCAGGCCGCCACCAAGTGCGTGACGCTGGGCACCTGCATGATCCTGCTGGGCGTGGTGATCGCGGCGCTGGGCCACGGCGAGGCGGCGACAGTCGTCAAGGCGGTCCTCTGCATCGCGTTCCTGCTGCTGACGAGCCCCGTGGCCGCGCACGCCGTCTGCCGCGGGGCGTACATCTCACGCGTGCCGCTCTGGGAAGGCAGCGTGGAGGACGCCTTCGCCGGGCGCGCCGAGCAGATCCGCGCCGCCCAGACCCAACAAGGAGTCACTGACGGTGAGAAAGCCGAAGCTTCGTGAGCTGAAGGAAGCCATCCGGGCCCTCTTCTCCAGGCCTTACACGACTCGCTTTCCGTTCGAGCCCCACACGCCGCCGGACGGGTTCCGGGGAAAGCCCGAGTTCGACGAGGACCACTGCATCGGCTGCGGGGCCTGCGCCGAGGTGTGCCCGGCGCTGGCCATCCGCGTCACCGACGACGCCGACGCCGACCCGCCCGCCCGCAGGCTCGAGCTGCGCTACGACAAGTGCATCTTCTGCGGACAGTGCGAACTCAACTGCCCGACCAAGGAGGGCGTCAAGCTCACCAAGATCTACGACATGTCCACGCTGGACCGCTCCGAGTGCGTCGAGCGGATCGACCACGAGCTGGTGATCTGCGAGGTGTGCGGCGCCATCGTCGGCACGCCCAAGCACCTGCGCTGGGTGGCTGAGCGGCTCGGGGCGAAGGCCTACGCCAACCCCACATTGATCGTCTCGGCCGACGGTAGCATGACACTGGCCGCAAAGGACGCCGGTCGCGGCGACGAGCCCGCCCTGGCGCGCAGCGACATGATGCGCGTGATGTGTCCCGCCTGCCGGCGGACGAGCGTCATACGCGAACTGTGGGGAGAGTGATGACCGAGGGGCAGCAGCCGCGCCGCGGCCGGGAGGGAGCCGGCTCGACCCGCGGGGGGGTAGATTCCGCCGAGCGCCTCGCCGAGCAGCTCGCCAACGTGCTGACGCCTTCCTCGGCCATCGTGTGCGTCGGCAACCAGCTCCGCGGCGACGACGGGGCCGGGCCGGCCGTCGCCGGGAAGCTCGGCGCAGGTCTGCCATGGCGGATGTTCGACACCCAGACCGCCCCGGAAAACTTCCTCATGAAGATCGCCGCCGGCAAGCCCGAGTCCGTCGTGCTGATCGACGCGCTGGACTTCGGCGCCGCCCCGGGGGCGGTTGACCTCGCCCCGGCCGGCGACGTCGGCGGACAGGGGCCAAGCACACACGGGCCCGCGCCGATCGCCTTCCTGGAAGCCCTGGGAATGGCGCACCCGTGCCCCTGCTGGGTGCTGGGAATCCAGCCGCAGCGCGTCGAGTTCGGCGACTCGCTCAGCGGGCCCGTCGAGGCGGCCGTCGAGCTGGTGGTCCGGGCCTTTCACATCCTGGCCAGGCCGCAATAGCGACCCGGCGGGCGACCGGCTCAGGGCGCCCGGGCGATCTCGATCCGGTTCCTGCCCTTGGTGACCTGCACCTTCGGCAGCGTCACCAGGCCCCACTTGTCGGCCGTGACGTTGCCCGACCGGACCTTCCTCTTCTCCGCCACGCTGGTGTTGGTCCAGGTGAATTTCTCGCCCGCCTTGGGCTTGAACTTCTTCAGGTGGCGGGGCGTGACGTCCACGGTGCAGGCCTGGTCGGGGCAGTCGCCGGTCAGGTAAACCGTCATCGCCCAGTTGTCCTTCTCGTCCTGGATGGTCTTGAACTCCCAGAAGAGGAAGCCGTTGATCTGCCCCCACGGGTCGCCGTCGGCGGGGTCGCCGTTGCCCGGCCTGGAGTCGAGCGAGCAGTTGCTGAATGCCGGCACGCTCCTGGTCCAGCTCATTGACCGCAGGCCGACGACGATCTCCCGGCTGATGACGCCGCCTCCCCAGTGTGCGACGTGGGGCTGGCGGAAGTCGCGGAGCGCCGCCAGGCCCTTGGCGTCGTCCTGCCAGCCGTACTCGACGGCGTGGCCCGACTCCTTGCCTCCCACGTCGTGAACCCAGAACGGGATGTCCTTGCCCGGGTCCTGGGCAAGGTACCAGGCGATGCTGAACACGTCCCAGGCGCGGTGCCCGTCCACTGTCCGGGACAGGTCGGTCGGTCCGAGCCGCGAGAACAGCGATCCGTAGCAGGGGTTCCACTTCTGGTCGTAGTCCACCTCGTAGGGACCGAACCATAGTATCGGGAACAGCTCGGGGTGCCTCACGCCGTAATGCGACCCGATGCTCGAGGTGATGCGCGAGCGATCGACCTTCCACTTGCCCAGCGCCCAGCGGACGGCGCTGGTGACGTACCGATCGGAGAAGTAGTCCACCTTACCTTCGCGGAAGCTCAGCAGCGTGCCCCTGCCGGAGTGGTAGCACAGGTCGCCGGCGTAGGCAACGTCCTGCTCGACGTGGAGATAGGCCGTCTTGATGTCGTCCACCTTCCAGCCGGGACCCATGTAGGCATGGGTGTTGAGCTTCATCGCCCCTGGCTGGGGCCAGTCCTTGGGAATGGCCATCACCACCCGGCGGGGGAGGTTGGCCGGGATGTTGGCCAGCGGCGGGCCAAGCCAGTAGGCGTGCCAGAACTCCGTTGCGGTGGAGTTGCCGTAGCGCGTCCGGTTGACGGTGACGAACTGGAGGACCGGCTTGGGATCGGCGGCCGTCTCGGCCAGCGGCGCGGCGAGGCTGTTGGCGTCGGCGACCTGGGCGGCGTTCTCCGTGCCATCGCGCACGGCCGTGACCGCGTAGTAGGACTTCCCGCCCGCCTTGGGCGTGTGGACGTAGTACGCCTCGCCCGGGCAGACGGGCTCGCCCGGGCCGACCGACCAGGTCGGGATGACCGAGTCGGCCCGCTCGCGGGGGGCATAGTACTCGCCGTGCGAGTCGATGTGCACGAACCCGCCCTGGTAGGCGCACAGGGCGTCCACCTGGCCGATGAGCTCGGCGTCCTTGAGGCTGGCCGGCGTTATCTTCTCGCCGTGGCGATAGACGCGGTAGTACACGGTCGGCACCTGGCGCAGCCGCTTGAACGGCGGCATCGCCCGCGCCCACTGCCCGATGGCCTTGTCGCGGACGGCCAGGCCCTGCATGTTGCGGAGGGTCTGGAGCTTGATCGCCGCGGGACGGGGATAGCCGTGCACGTCCTTGCCCGGCCCAGCCTCGGTTGTCGTGCCCCTGCCCGAGACCCGGGTGATCCAGAGGATTTCCTTGGCCGGCGGACGGTAGGTGGGCAACTCCTTCCACACCAGGAACGTCTGGCCGTCGCGATGCACGGCGCCGAGCCCCTCCACCTGCGGCGGGACTTTGGCCGGCTTCGCGCCGGCGGGGGCCTCGTAGCGGATCGCAAGCCACGACCCCGCCAGCCGGCCGCCGAACGACACCACGGCGAAGCCGAGGTTCTTGGCCGGGTCCTTCACCCAGAGGCGCACCGCCTCGGTGGCGTCGAACGAGCGAAGCCCCGGCCCGCCCAGCTTCAGCGGCTTGCCGGCGGCGACGGGCTGGGCGTCCGCGCCGAGCCCGCCGGTCAGGAATATCCGCACCGGCTCCCGCGGCTGCCCGCCCGAAAGGTGCAGCGACGCGCCGTGGACTCGCGCGCCCTTCGGCACGGCGGAGACGTCGAAGATGAGCCTCGGAACCTTCCCGGCCGAGACGACCTTCAGCGTGCCCGGGTGCGTGAACCTGATCTGCGGGGTGGGGCTGGCGGCGCCCCGCTTGCTGCTTGGGCCCCAGCTCTCGCTGATCAACTGCGCCGGCGCGCTCGCCGCCGCCGCAAGCAACGCCAACATCAACGCCGTATTTCTCATGGCTGGCTCCTCACGGCCTCGTGGCCGTGGCCTCATGGTGTGATGATCAGCCGGACGCCTTCGGTGGGAATGACCACGCCCTTGAAGGCGAAGGTGCCGTTCTTGCCGGACTTGACCGTGCCCTTCTTGACCACCTCGCCGGCCGGGTTGCGCAACTCGTAGCGATACTCCCACTCAGGCCGGATGCCGAACTTCTGGATCCGCCGCAGCGTCACGTCGGCGTAGGGCTTCCTCACCCTCCGGCTGCCCGCCCAGAAGAGCGTGATCTCGTACCGAGAGCGCTTGTCCACCAGGTCGTCGGTCTTCCAGCGGAAGTCGGTGTTGATGACGCCCCACCACCACCTGATCCCGTCGGAGACGACCAGGTTGCCCGACGGCTCCTTGGGCTGGGCCCAGAGCGACGACGAGCCGGGCCCGCGGAAGACGGGCATGGACTGGTCCAGCCGCATGTCCTGGCCGACCATCCTCGACCACGTGCCCGTCCGGCTGACGGGGATCAGCGTCCCGCCGCCATAGACGCCGAACCTGCACATGATCGGCTGGCCCGATTCGATCATGGCGACGACGAAATCGCGCGTCGGCTTGGACATGCCCCGCCCGGTGAGCGTCACCAGCGGCAGGTCCGTCTTGGCGGGCAGGGCGGCGACGGTCTTCGTGAGGTTCAGCTCGTCCCAGACGCTCTTGCCGGTGTCGGTCTTGAGGCCCCATTCAACGCTGCCCCAGACGGACGCCATCTCGGCGGGCATGGCCCCGGCCCGCCTGACCTTGGCGAGCGCCTCGATCTCGCCGGCGTAGTTCGCCAGGCCGTAGCCGGACAGGACCAGGTTGAACACCTTCGGGTGGCGGATGCCCAGGTGGAGGGCGCCGCTGCCCGCGGCCCCGCCGCGACAGCCGGTGACGAGAATGCGGCTGCGGTCGATCGGCATCTTGCCGCCGAGCCAGTCGATGAACGCCAGCAGCCGCCGCTCGGTGTAATTGTGAATCCTCCCCTGGCGCAGCGACCTCAGCGTGCCCAGCGACTCGTGGTAGCCATACCACCACGTCTTGACGGGGAAGTCGTGGGGCGAAAGCACGACGCTGTCGTTCTCGACGCGGTACTGCGTCCGGTAGTAGCTTCGCCCGTCGCGGTGCAGGCTCAGCTCGACTGGTATCTTCCCGGCCGCCTTCTCCGACCCGGCAGCGCGGCCCATGGTCGCGCCCTCCGGCACGCCCACCGACCAGTTGTAGTACTGGCTGGACAGGTTGCAGTAGGGCGGCGAGACCCAGCGGACGTAGTGCAGCCGCTTCTCGCGATAGTTGAAGTACGGCTTGGGCGGGAAGACCTTCTGGAGCACCGGCTCGCCAGCGCCTTGGGTCTCGGTCACGGGGCTCGCAAGAGAGTTCTTCCCCGAGAACTCGGCCGTGTTCTCCACACCGTCGATGGAAGTGACGACGGCGTAGTAGGCCTTGCCCTTCCTGTTGGCCGTGTGCACGTACAGGCCGGTGTCCCGCGGCAGCGGCTTTTCGCCGTCGCGTATGACCAGCCGCTCCATCAGGCAGTCCACGCCGTACTTGCCCTCGACGCTGGCCCCGACGAACGGGTTCCACTGGTGGTGGGCCAGGGCGTACTGGTTGCCGAGCATGTCGTCGATGGGCTTGTCCACGTTCCGCCCGTTGACGTTCCAGCCCGACAGCGGGGCGACCGCGGCGATCAGCTCGGCCTGGTGGAGGCTCGCGGAGTCGATGGGCTTGTCGGACCTGTAGATGCAGTAGCGGACGCGCCGCTTGGCGTCCAGGCCGGCGAGGATGCCCCGAAGCTGCGCCCAGCGGATCGTGTCGCTCCCGGCCGGGTCTTCGATCTCCTTCCAGGTGATGAACGTCTGCCCGGCGCGGTGGAAGGCCCCCGCGCCCGTCGCCTGGGGCGGGAGGTCGCCGGCCTCGCCCCGGTAGGCGACGTCCAGGCAGGTCGCCGCCGCGTCGATCAACGGGCAGACCTTGACGAAGAACCCGCCGTTTGGCTTGCCCCCGGCCCACTGGCGGACGGGCTCGGTGACGTCGAATCGGTCCAGCCAGGGCGCCCGCAGCCCCAGCGGCTTGCCCGAGACCTTCGGCGCCGCGCCGGCCTTGAAGGGCGAAAAGAGCGGGTGGATCTCGATATCGACCATGGCCTCGTCGTCGCGCCCGGTGACGAGCTGCTTGCGGAAGACGAGCAGGTCGGCCCGGTAGATCTTCGCGCCCTTGGGCAGGGCCGACAGGTCGAAGCGGACGACCGCCTCGCCCCCGGCGGCGGGGAGGATCGTCACCGACTCCTTCTCGACGACGGCTTGAGGCTTCTCGGCCGGCGGGTCCGAGAGCATCAGCTTCCCGAACCGGGCGGGCACGTGGCTCTCGCCGCTGAGCGTCGGCGACCAGGCCGATTCCTGGAGGCGCCCCGTCACGTAGCGGTTGCGGTTGAAGTTGGCTACCCAGCGGACAGGCAGCTTGCCCGCCGCCAGCGCCTTGGCGTCAACCATGCCCTTGAGCGGAATGGCCAGCTCGGCCGTCCACTCCTTGGGGCCCTTGGCCGCGGCCGCGCGCACGCCCGAGTTCCACGAGGCGTCCTTGACCCTGCCGTCGTACGTGCTGCCCAAGGCGTTGACGCCGAAGTGGTAGTACGTCGCGCCGGACCCCAGGAACATCTCCATCGAGTCGTCGGACCAGATCGCCCCGTCGTGGCTGCGGCGGGTGGCGCGGAGCTTGTCCATCGCCGGCTCGGCGCAGCGGAAGGCGAAGTAAAGCGTATCGGCGTCCCGCAGGGCCTTCACCTCCGTCGGCTGGGCGGCGCGGGCGTTGCCGCTGAGCGACTTTGCCAGCGCCATCGCCGGCGCTGCCGCCCAGCAGGGGTCGGTCAGCTTGCCGTCTATCTTCGGGGCGGAGGCGCCCGCGCGGAGCTTCGGCGCATAGCCCACGGGCAGCGGCGATCGGACGCCCTTGGCCGCCGGCGCGCCGGGAGGGGTGCCCCAGCGCCGCGTCACCATGTGAGGCTCCTTCGCCGCCGAAAGCGACTGGCCCGACACGACCGCCAGCAGGATCAGAAGACTTCGAATGCCCGCTCTCATGATAGCTGTGCCTCCCTTGGATTCCGCAACTGGAAGGTGAAACCCAAAACGCCGCCTCGTGTCCCGCGCCTCCGCTGGCCCGACCCGCCGGCCTGGCGCGGGCGATACTATAGCATCAGCAGGAGGCTTTCCACAGAAGCTGCCCGCGCCCCCCCGCGGGGGGCGTGAGGCCCGGGCGGGCCTTGCGTCCGGGGCACCGGCCCCCTAATGTAACAGCTCGGAGAATGGACCGCGCAACTCTCGACATCTGGGTCGGCTGCGCCGCCGGCGTGCTGGCGCTTGGAGTGATCATTGCCCTGGTCATCTGGAGTCGGCGCAGGATAGAGCGCATCGCCGCCGGCCGCGGAAGGACCGCCCGCGAGATCACCAGGGAACTGGACCGTGGCCGACAGTAAGCAGATCACCGGCGAGCTGTCCCGCGACCTGGGCCTCTTCCACATCGTCATGATGGGATTGGGCATGATGATCGGCGCGGGCGTCTTCGTGGGCATGGGCATGTCGATCCAGAGCGTCGGCCCGGGTGGGCTGATGCTGACCTTCGCCCTGAACGGCATGATCGCCCTGTTCACGGCCATGAGCTTCGCCGAGCTGAGTTCGGCCATTCCACGCGCCGGCGGGGCATACAACTTCGCCCGCGTCGGGTTCGGGCGCGGGGCGAGCTTCATCGCCGGGTGGATGGAGTGGTTCGCCTCCAGCCTCGCCGGGGCGTTCTACGCCATCATCCTGGCGTCGTTCACGCTGGAGTACCTCACAGAGCTGCTCGGCTGGGATCTCGCCCAGACGCACAAGCTGGTCCTGATAAAGCTCTTCGCCGTCTCGGCCGCCGGTGTGTTCATCTACACGAACTACCGGGGAAGCGCCGAGACGGGCAAGGTCGGGGTGATCTTCACCGGCGGGCAGATGCTCTTCATGGCGGCCATCGGCGTCGCCGGGCTTATCACGGCCGGGATCTACCCGGAGCGCATCGCCAACTTCAAACCGTTCATGCCCAACGGCTGGTGGAAGCTGCTGGGCTCGATGGGAGTGATCTACGTCGCCTTCGAGGGCTTCGAGGTGATCGCCCAGGCGGGCGACGAAACCATCGACCCCAAGCGCAACATCCCCAAGGCCATGCTCTACGCGGTGCTGATCGTGACGCTGACCTACGTCGCCGTCGCCTTCGCCACCGTGGTGTCGGTGGGCGCCGGCTCGCCCGCCCTTGGGGGCATGGCACCGTGGAAGTGGATCGCGATGCACAAGGAGATAGGCGCCTTCAGGGAGGCCGTCAAGGGCCTAACCTCGCCGGGCCTGGGCGGGCTGGTGGTGACGCTGGCGGTCATCTTCTCCGCCACCTCGGCGCTCAACGCCACGATCTTCTCGGCCACCCGGGCCTCATACGCCCTGGGGCGAGACCGCATGCTGCCCGCCGCCGTCGCCAGGATCTCCCGCCGGCGGAGGACTCCGCACGTCGCCCTGATGCTCACCGCCGTCATGGTGCTGATCCCCGCGGCCCTCCTGACACCTAAGCACGGGGCCGCGACCGCCAGCATCATGTTCCTGTTCCTGTTCTTCTTGGTGAACGTGTGCGTCATCAAGATCCGCCGGAACATGGGCGACGAGCTGGAGTACGGCTACGTCATGCCGCTGTTCCCGCTGCTGCCGATCCTGGCGATCGTCAGCCTGGCGGCGGTCGCCGGCGGCATAGTCAGGGAGAGCCTCGTGGCTTGGGTGATCGGCCCGGCGTGGGTGATTGCCGGGCTGGTCATCTACCACACCTACTCCCGCAGGCGGGCCATAACGACACCCGACGAGATCCAGGTCCTCCACGAGCACCGCGCCGAGGCCCCCGGGCGCACCAGGATCATGGTCGCGGTGGCCAACCCCGTCAACGCCCTGGAGATGATCCGCATCACCTACCGGCTGTGCGCCGCCAGGGACGAGCCGCACGTCGAGCTGCTGCACATGGTCCCGGTGCCCGAGCAGGTGGCGCTGAGCGACGCGGAGCAATACATGCTGGAGGGCAGGGAGGGCATCCTCGAATCGATGCTGTACCTGGCCCCGCAGTACCCCACCAGCACGCACCTTCGGTACTGCCGCAGCACCGCGCGAGGGATCATCAGCGCGGTCAGGGAGAAACGGATCGACACGCTGATCATCGGCTGGCACGGGCGCCGCAGCCGCCCTGCATTCAGGCTGGGCAGCACGGTTGACCCGATCATCGAGCGCACGCCCTGCAACGTCCTGATCTTGAAGGACTGCGGCGGCAACCGCGTCTTCAAACGGATTCTCGTCCCCCTCGCCGGGGGGCCCAACGGCGCACTGGCGCTGGAAGTGGCCTCGGTCCTGGCCGACGAGGAGGAGGGCGAGATCACCGCCTTCGCCGTCAACGACGGCAGGAAGCCGTTCGACATAGACGCATTCCTCAGCCTCCACGAGTCGCGGATTCACCTGGCCCGCGGGCGGGTGCACGCCAAGCAGGTCACCTCCCGCAACGGCGTCGAGGCCATCCTCGCCGAGGCCGCCGACCACGACATGGTCATCCTGGGGTGCACCCGCGAGCCGATGATCCGCCAGATCGCTCGCGGCAACGTCTCCGACACCGTCGCGAGGCTCTGCGACAAGCCGCTGGTGATGGTCAAGGCCTCCGGGCGCCTTCGGTCGTGGATAAAGCGATGGGTCTAGCACGCCTTGGGCCCGCGGCGGGCGGTGGAACTCGGGTCGGTTTTTGCCGAACTTTCGCGCTTGACTGACCCACCCCGCCAGCGGATAATGCCGGCTTGACAGTATGCCTGCGGCTACACAGTGAAGCGTTTCACGGCCCGCGGGCGACAGCAGGGCTTGTTTGCAGGGGTGTTTTTGACGCCGCGCATCTTGGTGATGCATCG
>CBFCZU010000081.1:0-16123 GCA_965602635.1 uncultured Planctomycetales bacterium
CCCCTTCCGGGCGGTTCCTGCCGTTCGCCCCGGTGCCGGGGACGGCGGCCGGGCGTCAGCGAGGCGGTTTGGCTGCGGGCTTGGCCCGCTGGGCGGCGAGCATCTCGGCCATGAGGCTGTACCACTGCGGCGTCTGGACCACCCCCGACGAAGGCAGCACGCGGATGGGGTAGTCCGGCAGGTCGATGACGGTGTCGTAGTTCTTCCAGCAGCCGCGGATGTGGGTCTTCTGCTCGTTCGTCTCGCCCGGATCGACGCAGACGACCACGGCGTCGCAGCCGCGGCGGAGGACGCCGTTGATCGTGCCCCTGGGGTAGCGCAGGTAGCCCATGTACAGCACCATGTCGCCGTGGGGCAGTTGGCGCGAGAAGAGCCGCCAGTCGTAGCTGCGTCCGAAGTTGAAGACGCGCGGCAGCTCCCTGGGCACGGCCGAGCCCGAGGCGTGGATGTGCCCGTCGCTGAGGATCCACACCATGCCGCCGCGCTTCATGGCCTCGACCATGCGTCCGGCCGCGAGCCGAACCTGCCCGCCCTGGGTGGCGCCGAAGGCGGCGATCTGCTGGCGGCAGATCCTCAGGTACTGGCGGCCGATCTTCCCGGCGGGGATCGGCGGCACCTCGTACTTGGGATGGATGTGCTTGCCCTTGACGGATGCGTCCCACGCCCGCCCGTCCGGCTCCCAGTCGCTGGCGTATGTGGCGAGGGTTTTTCCCTTCCGCGTGGCGGCGGCGATGATCTCGCCGTGGAAGGCCCACGCCAGGGCGGCGGTCGAGAGCTGCCCGAGAGCCAGGTCCGACATGGAGCCGCCACTGGGCGCGCCGGTATCGACCATGTGCAGCTGGTCGCCCCAGGAGTAGCCGCTGAGGGCGGCGAGTGTGCGGCGGATCTGCGGCCAGTTGTGCGAGGCCAGGTGGACGACCATCGCCTGCCCGAACCGCTGGCGGTGGCCGGCGGCGACGTAGCTGGGCCTGGCGTATCGCAGGGGCGCGTCGTGTGGGCGGAAGCGCCCGATGAGCAGCACGTCGTTGGGCCCGAGCTTCTCGCCCTTCCACGGCAGCGTGAACGGGAACCCGCCGGCCCGGTAGTGCAGCTCCTCGGCGAAGCCATCGTTGCCGGCGGCGTAGAGCGTCCCGCCGGCCATGAGCCGTTCGGCGGCGGCCTCGGCGGCCGGGGCGAGCGTCTTGGCCATCGGCTCGGCGCGCTCGAGCCAGTCAACGGCGGCCTGGCAGATGGCCTCGGTCATGCCATCGGCCGGCCGGGTGGCGGTCGCCGGGCGGGTCGCCGCGGGGAAGGCATAGACTTGCGGATTCCCGCGCGGCCGCCACCGCGCCGGCCGAGACCGCGGGCGGCGCCAGCGTCTCGACGTCGGGCGCGACGAGCCCCGCTGCGACTGACCTGTCCCCGCGCTGGGGGCGCTGGCAAGGACGAAACATGCAACGCAAAGCCCCGCCAAACCGGCAACTGCAATACGACGAATCATGGACACTCCTGCATGCCGCCGGCTCACGGACCTTTCGTCACGCTCTGACCAGGGCAGTTACCCGGAATCCGCCGGGCACGGCGAGCCGGCGAAAATCACAACTGACCTTAATGGAACCCGCCTCACCCCCGGAGGTATTGCGGGATAAGTTCGCCGTGGGCGCCGATCATCTCGTCCACGAGCCGGCGGATCTTCGGCAGCGACAGGCTGGCGGCCGTGTTCGGATCCAGCATCGCGGCGTGATACAGGTGCTCGCGGCTTTGTTCGAGTATCGCCCGGACGGTGAGGTCCTGGACGTTGACGTTGGTGCGGATCATGGCCGCGATCTGGGGCGGCAGCTCGCCCACGGGCGTCGGGCGGAAGTCTCCCCCGAGGGCCACGCACGGCACCTCGACGCAGCAGTCGCCGGGCACGTTCGAGATCAGCGCCCCGCCGCGGTTGTGGACGTTGCCGTTGAAGACGTAGGGGCCGCCCGTCTCCATGGCGTTGACGATCCGCGAGGCGTACTCGGCGCTGACCGGCTCGTCGGGGCCGACGAACGCCTCGCCGGCTGCGGCGCGCCGCTTGTAGTCCTGGAAGGTCCGCTCGAGATCCTCGCAGGTGCCGATGTACGCCCCCGGGCGGAGGGCGAGCCGCTCGACCTCCTCGTCCAGGTGCAGGAACCAGGGCAGGTACTCGGAGATGTGCCCGGAGGTCTCGGTCATGAAATATCCGAACCGGTCCATAAGTTCGAGTCGGACGGCCTCGAGCCGCCGGAGCCGCTCGTCGCGCCCGGCCTGGCGCAGCAGCGGGTAGAGGTCCTCGGAGCCGCGCCGGAACTCCAGGAACGCGGCCATGTGGTTGATGCCCGCACAGAGCGTGTGGACCGTCTCGTCGAAGGTGCACTCGTGGTAGAAGTCCATGAACGACGTGCCGCCCGGCTCGTGGCCGCCGCCGCGGGAGTCGAGGATTTTCCCGGCCCGGTCGGGCCCCATTTCGGCGAGCCGCGCGAGCATGATCATCCGCCCGCGGGTGTAGCGGACGCCGTGGCAGAGCCCGACCACGCGGACGTCGCTTGCCCGGCTGATGCCGAGCACGTGCATCGCCATGGGGTTGGTGTAAGTCACCAGCAGGGCGTCGGGGGCGAGCTGCTCGATGTCGCGGACCATCTCGAGGACGACCGGCAGCGAGCGGACGGTCCGGAAGATCCCGCCCATGCAGAGCGTGTCGCCGATGACCTGCCTGACGCCGAAGGTCTCGGGCACGAGCAGGTCGGTCTTGGTGGCCTCGAACCCGCCCACGCCGATGGTGTTGATTACGTAGTCGGCCCCCTCGATGGCCTCGCGCCGGTCGGCGGTGGTCTCGACCGTCGCGCCCGCGCCGCGGGTGCGGCTGATCGACTCGGCCATCGTCCCCGCCACCGCCAGCCGGTCGGCGTCGATGTCTATGAGCGAGAAGTGCGTCTCCTTCAGGGCGCCGAAGGAGAGGATGTCGGAAATCAGGTTCCTGCTGAACACCATCGATCCGGCGCCGACGATCGCGATCTTGGGCACGGGGACACTCCTGTCAGGGTCGCTGCCAAGGCCGAGAGGATATCCAAACCGCGGCATGAACGCCAGGGGCGCCCTCGCGGGGCAGGTGCTCGTCCCGCGGCGGCGGGCAGGGCGCCTAAAGCCTGCCGCCCGGGAGCGTCGATGGAACCAATGTCGCCCAAGCCATTTGGAACGCACATGGTCATCCTCCCGGTCATCGGCGAGTTTCTGGAGTACCTGGACCAGCAGCGGAACTTCTCCGCCCACACGATCCGGGGCTACCAGATCGACCTTCGGCAGTTCTGCCGTTTCCTGGCGGGCGGGGCGTCGCCAACGGCCGAGGCGCTCGACACCGATGAAGGGCAGGGGGGCCTGGCCCCGCGGCCGCTGACCCGCCGGCTGCTGACAACCACCCCCACCGACATGCGGGCGTTCCTGGCGGCCTTGCGCAGCGCAGGCTACTCCAAGTCCACCGTCGCCCGGAAGCTTGCGACTCTGCGGAGCTTCTACAAGTCGCTCATCCGGCGCGGCAAGCTGGACACCTCGCCCGTGGCGGTGGTCCGTACGCCCAAGAAGGACAAGCGGCTGCCGAGCTGTCTCGACGAGGCCCAGGTCGAGGCGTTGCTCTCGGCCCCGGCGGAGGCGGCCCAGGCCGCGGCGCCGGACAACGGCGGGGGCCGGCCGATCGTCGTGCTGCTGTCCATGCGCGACACGGCCATCCTGGAGACCATCTACTCCGCCGGGCTGAGGATCAGCGAGCTGGTGGGGCTCAACGACGAGGACATCGAGCCGATCGGCGGGACGCTCCGCGTGCGCGGCAAGGGCAAGATCGAGCGGATCGTCCCCCTGGGCTCAAAGGCCGCCGATGCCATAGAGGCGTACCTCGACCAGCGCGGGCGAGCCTTCAGCGCCGCGCCCGGCCAAGCCGCAAAGGCCGCAGGGCAGGGGCGGCCGCTGTTCGTCAACAAGCACGGCGGCCGGATAACCGCACGGTCTGTCCGGCGGAACCTTGGCAAGTACATCCGCCAGGCGGCCCTGCCGGCCGACGTCACCCCGCACACGCTCCGTCACAGCTTCGCCACACACATGCTCAACCGCGGCGCCGACCTGCGGAGCGTACAGGAGCTGCTCGGCCACAAGAGCATCTCGACCACCCAGATCTACACCCACCTGACCACCGCCCGGCTCAAGGCCGTCTATGGCAAGGCACACCCAATGGCAAAGAAGGGCTGGACGAAGACTGCCCGCCCGAGCGGCTAATCTTCGCCCCCGGCGAGGGGTTTGCGCAGGCGCTTGGCCTGGCTCTGGCGGCGCTTGGCCTCGAGGCGGCGCTGCCTGGAGGCGAGGGTAGGCCTGGTCCTGCGGCGGGTCTTGGGCTTGCTAGCCGCCCTGACGATCAGCTTCACCAGCCGGTCGAGCGCGTCCCTGCGGTTGCGCTCCTGAGTGCGGAAGCGGCGGGCCTCGACGATCAGCACCCCGTCGGCGGTGATCCGCTTTCCCGCCAGGCGAATGAGGCGCTCGCGGACGTCATCCGGCAGGGACGGGCAGTTCGCCACGTCGAAGCGGAGCTGCACGGCCGTGGCTACCTTGTTGACGTTCTGCCCCCCTGGCCCCGACGAGCGGACGAAGTCCTCCTGGATCTCGCGCTCGTCAATCGCGATGGCGTCGGTGACGCGAATCATGCCGTCAGCCTATCGGCACGGGCCGTCTCGGGCAATCGCCGGAAGGCCTCTGCCGACCGGCCGGCCTGGGATTACTCCTGCCCGTTGGCTATGCGGACTATGCGTGCGAGCCGATCGGCCACTCCCTCGTCAAGCAGTTGGCGGAGGCGCTCGGCCGGATAGAACACCTCCAGCATGAACGTCCCGTCGTAGCCGACCTCACGCAGGGCCCCGGCCAGGCCGTCGGCGTCGATCGTCCCGAGGGTGAGCAGCTCGTGCTCGTCGGCCTCGCCTGAATTGTCGGAGATGTGTGTGTAGATCATCTGGCCGCGGGTCTGCCCGACGGCCTCGACCGCGTCGCCGACCATGTTGGCGTGTCCGGAATCGAAGCACATGCCCGTGTTGGGGGCCGCCACCTCGGTGAGGACGTCGGCCAGCTCCGCCACGTCGTAGCCAAGGACGTGGTAGCCGGGGAGGTTCTCGAAGGCGTACTCGATCCCGCAGGTGGAGCCGAACTCCCCCAGCTCGGCGATGGACTTCCTGAGCTGGGTGAGGCGGACTTTGTGTTCGGCCTCACCGACGCCCCCCTCGCGGATCGTGCCGCAGTGCACCACGACCAGCTTCCCGCCGAGGGCCTCGCAGAGCTCGGCCTCGCGCTTGAACGTCTCGACCGCGAACTGGCGGGCAAGCTCGTCCGGACAGGATGGGTCGAACTCCTCGCCGAAGAGCCCGTGGAGGCTGTCGCAGGGCATCCCCCCGGCGGCGATGGCGTCCTTCATCTGGCCCACGGAGACGTTGCTGCCGCGGTTGCGGTAGGCCTGGACCACCTCGCACCCGAAGCTGCGCCAACACCCGAGCCATTCAGCCGGGTCGAACTCGTCAAACCCAACGGCCGCTACCGTGCCCAGTCGTATCATGCCGGCCTCTATTCAGCTTCCGGTTTGAGAGAGCCCAGTTTCCGGCGGACGAGGTTCGCCCTCGCCTCGCCCCGCTCGGCCGGTGCCATGCCCGGCTTGTCGTGGAGCACTTGCAGATGCCCCGGCTGGGCCAGCAGCGACAGCTCGTTGATCGTTTCGGCCGAGACGCCGTCGGCGATCCCCAGGCTTAGCCCAAGCCGCACATGGCTCAGCAGGTACATGGTCTCCTCCGAGGAGATCAGCCTGGCGGCGGAAAGCGTTGCCAGGGCGCGGTGCACCTTGTCGGCCAGCGCGACGCGGCGATTCTTCAGCAGGGCCTCGCGGGCGCGCCGCTCGTACTCGATGATCCCCGGTACGATCTGCTCCTTGAACTCGTGGACGATCTGCTCCTCCGCCTTGCCCAGTGTCGCCTGGTTGGATACCTGGAAGAGGTCTCCCACGGCCTCGGTGCCCTCGCCATAGAGCCCCCGCACGGCCAGGTGCATGTCCCGGGCGGCGCGGAGCGCCTTTTCGATCTGCCCGGTCATCTTCAGGGCGGGCAGGTGGAGCATGACGCTGACCCGAAGGGCCGTGCCCACGTTCGTGGGGCAGGCAGTCAGGTATCCGAAGCGGCTGGAGAAGGCAAAGCTCAGCCGCTCTTCGAGCAGCTCGTCGAGGCGGCGGATCTCCGAATAGCAGGAGTCCAGTTGCAGCCCGCCGCGAAGCACCTGCACGCGGAGGTGGTCTTCCTCGTTGACCATGACGGCGACGCTTTCGCCACCGGCTACGGCCACGCCCCGCGGCCCGGTGGCGTCGGCGTGCTGGCGGGAGATCAGGTGGCGCTCCACGAGGATGAGCCTGTCCAGCGGGTCGGCATTCTCCACGTCCACGTACAGCATTTCGCCCGGCAGGGGGGTCTTCACCAGCATGCCCCGGAGCTGCTCGGCGATCTCGCGCTGCTGGCTGCTGCTGCAGCGGCTCAGGAAGGGCATTCCCGCCAGGTTACGCGCCAGGCGAACGCGCGAGGAGACGACCACGTTGCTCAGCGGGCCCGTCCCCTTGAGCCACTCGGCGAGCCGGCGTGTCAGGTCGGCGAGGTTCACAGTCCCTCCAGATCCTTGATGCGGTCGCGAATCCGGGCGGCCAGCTCGTAGTCCTCGCCCGCGACCGCCTCCTTCAACTGCCCGCGGAGCTGCAGCAGCTCGTTCTGCCTGCGCTCCTTGTCGGCGGCGTTGGAGGGAACCTTGCCGGCATGGACGGTGGCCCCCTCGTGTGCCCGCTCGAGCAGCGGCACCAGCACGTCCTCGAAGGCCTGGTAGTCGTTGGGGCAGCCCAGCAGCCCGTTCTGGCGGAACTCCAGGAAGGTTATCCCGCAGACGTCGCAGCGCAGCTCGCTGAGCTCCTTGCCCGCCGCCGACTGGAGGACCAGCTCCTCCAGGAGCTGGGAAATGGGCAGCTGGGCCTTGATGGTAATCCCCTCGGCGGCGGCGCATTCCTCGCAGAGGTGACGCTCGACCTTCTGCCCGTCGGCGATCTCGGTCAGGTGGACGGTGGCTTCGCGGTCACAGTTTTCGCACTTGAATTTCATTCTGCCGCTTCCGTCGCGCCGGGCACCTATGGTAGGCCTTGGCGGGCGCCTGCGTCAAGCCGACCGGCCCGCGGGGAAGAACGCGGCGGTGCACCCCGGCGCTTCGACCACGCGGACGCAGTGGGGCTCTCGGCCTAGTTCCTCGGCCAGGCGGCGCGCGATGCTCTCGGCCAGCCGCTCGGCCGAGGCACCCCCCTCGGCGGCGCCCAGGGCGGCGTTGAGGTCCCGCTGCCGAAGCGAGACGGTGACCTTCGCCAGGGCCTCGCGCAGGGACAGGAAGTCCATCACGAACCCGTCGGCGTCGAGCGTGCCCGAGCGGAAGGCAGCCGTCACGCGCCAGTCGTGCTGGTGGGGGGCCTCCATCGACCCGTCAGGCCGGCGGACGCTGTGGGTGGCGCTGAAGGCGGCATCGGCGCTGACTTCATAGAGGCTCACGCTATCATTCTACGCCCAGCCGGGGCAGGAGGAAACACCACTGCCGCGCCACCAGGCGGAAACCCCCGCGAGAGGATCAAACGCAGAGCAGTCACGCGGGCCGGCCGGCACGAGCTACCAGGCTCCGCTTACGGGCCTGGCCTGCCGGGCGACCTGCGGGCGGTCGGCGGGCTCAGAAGCCGCTCTATTATGGCGGCGACGGTCTTGGCCCGGTTCCGGCGGCGCTCCGCGATCTCCGCCTTCAGGTCGGCGAGCTGCTTCTCCAGCCGCTTGACGTCGTATTCCTTGACGATCTGGTCGTAGTCGAACCGCTCACCGACCAGCTTGGTCAACTGCTCTCGGAGCTTGGCCTTCTGGGCCTTATCGGTGGCCTCGCCATGGGCCTTGCGGACCTTGTAGATTTCGACGCTCAACTGGCGGCGTGCGACCGCGGCCTTGCGGACCTCCCCGGCCGGATACCGCTGCACCCGGCGCCACACCCATTGGAGCTGCAGCAGCAGCCTCCGCGCCTGGCGCGGATCGTCCTTCTGAAGCTTGTCGAGCTGGGCATACAGCTCGGGCATGTATTCCTTGGCAAAGGCCATGATCTCGGCCTTCTGCTCGTCCGTCAGCGGCGCCCGGCCGCCCCTCGGGCGCCGGCGCGGGCGGGCCGGCCTGCTGGCCGCCGGAGCCGTGGCGAGGGGATTCTTCGCCGCTGCCTCGCCGCCCTTGGCCGGCGCACGGCCCGAGGCGTTCTCCTGGCCGAAGCTCGACTCCATTAATGCCATCGCCAGGGCCGCCGACAACGCCAGGATGAGCAGCCGACCTCTCGACATGACCTGAAACTTGGCGCTTCTCACAGGGGTTCCTCCCACGTTTCCAACATTGGCGCCGCGTCGGCCTCATCGCCGAGCAACAGATCTTCCATCTCTTCCTCGACACCCGCCACGGCCGTCTCGAACGCCCAGGAGCCGTTCAGGGCCAACCGGACGTGATAGTCGGCCAGCTCTTCGGCCAGCAGATCCACCCGGAGATCAAGCTCCTGGGTTGGGCTCCTGGTGAAGTGATCGACGTAATCGGCCGCGGCGATCGTCGGCTCCGGCACCGGCCTGGCCGGCCCGCCGGGCAGCAGCACCAGCGCCAGTATGACCGCGGCAGCGGCAGCAGCGGCCACCGGCGCCGCCCAGCGCACCCGCCGCCACAGGCGGCTCGCTGGCCTGAGGTGGCGCACCATGCGCCCGTGCACGCGGTGGAGCGTCCCGGCCGGGGAAGGCACCTCCAGCGCCCGCCCGACCTGCCGGCCGTCGGAGACCACCTCCTCGGCCAGGGCAAGCTGAGCGGCGGTGAGAGTCACCTCCTCGCCGTCCAGGTAGCGCGCCACCAACTCGTAATCTTCATTCGTCGCGTTCACTGTTCTCTTTCCAGGATCGCCCGGAGGGACTTCAAGGCCCGGTGCACCTTGGCCAGCACCGTCCCGACCGGGCATTGAAAGACTTCGGCAATCTCCTTGAAGCTCATTTCACCAAAATGCCGCAGCAGAACCATGTGCCGCGACCGCTCGTCGAGTTGCTCCAGGGCCTCGGCCAGAAGGCCCGAGGCCTCGCCGGCGAGCAGGGCCCGATCCGCGGGCTCGGCTCCGCCGTCCAGCGACTCGCCCAGGCTCGCATCGCCATCGCCGCCGGATTCCAGCGACATCGGCGACGCCCTCGCCCTGGCCCGGCGGATCCGGTCGCGAACCAGGTTGGCGGCGATGCTGAACAGCCAAGACTCGAACCGCCCGCGGTGCTGGTAGTCGCCCAGCCGCCGCACGAGCCTCAGCATCACTTCGCCCAGCAGGTCCTCAGCCTCGTGGTGCGACCGAGTCGCCCGGTAGAAATACCCGTAAAGCCGCCGACCGTAGGCCGCCAGAAGCTGGCGGTACGCCTCTTCATCGCCGGCGCGGGCTGAGGCAATGATCGCCCGAAGCTGCTGGGATTCCATTATTCGGCTCTATCCTGCTTAACGGCCAGACCGGGAGGGTATTGCGTCCCGGCGAGGGCAATTGCGGCGCGTCCCCGGGTCGGACCTGTCGCCATATCCGCCACCCGGGCCGCTCGCGCCCCGCTCACATCTGCTATCACGCCTCGGCCAGGCGGTCCATGAGCTTCCTGCCGATATCGCCCGCTTCCTGAAGCAGGTCCGCCCGGGCGGCTGCGGCGTCGGCCGGACCAAGCCGGCCCGCCGACAGTATCTCCACCTCCCCGAAATCGCCCATCCAGGCGAGGTAGTTCGCCAGCACGCGGGCGACGTTGAGGTAGTCCTGGCGCGGCTTGTCTTCGTAGGTGACTATCACGGCCGCCGCCCGCCGGCCCGGGAGCATCGGGTGGTGGTCGCCGGCATCGTTGGTCAGGTGACGCAGGCGGTCGAAGAACAGCTTCATCTGGCCGGACACGCCGTCGAAGTAGATCGGCGCCGCCAGCACCCACGCGTCCGCCTCGCCGACGGCCTTGAGCACGCCCGTCAGCTCGTCGGTGACCCGGCAGGTCAGGTCGGGAGTGCAGGGGTCGCACCCCTGGCACCCGCGGAAGGTCAGCTCGTTGAGATAGACGATGCTGGTTTCCGCCCCGGCGGCCTCGGCGGCGGCGAGCAGGGCCTGCATCAGCGTGGTCGAGTTGCCTTTCTTCCGCGGGCTGCCGGCGATGCCGATGACCTTCGCCATGTTCACGGCTCCTTTCCTGACCCCACAACAGCATGAGCGCCCCGAGAGAGCTTTTCAAGCGGCACGCGGCGGGAATCCTCTTTTCGACGGGCACCGGGGGTCATTTACGTCGGCCGCCGGGCGGCGTACAATCCCTCCTCCGGATCGCGGACCGCGCGTTGAGGAGACGGCCAGGGTGGACGTCACGCCGCGGCGGACGCGGAAGTTCAAGGGCGCCGCCGGGAAGAAGTACGCCTGGCAGAACATTGATTGCAGCGACCCGAAGACGCCCAAGATCATTGACAAGGGCGTCGTCACGGCCGACAAATGGGGTCTCGTCACCGTCGAGAAGTTCAAGGTGGGCCAGGCCGGCTGGGGTAACCGGCTGGTGACACGCCCGGCCGAGTGACGCGGGCCTGCTGCGGGGATTAGCAAGCCCCTGGAGAGTGAATGGACAGCCGCTGGAAACCGTATCTGTACCTGGCGCCGGCGCTGGCAATGTTCCTCCTGTTCACCGCCTACCCGGTGGGCCGGTCGATCCACATGAGCTTCCATGACTACGAGTTCCTCCGCCCCGAAAAGGCCAAGTTCATCGGCCTGGGCAACTACAAGGAGGGGTTGATCGAGGACGAGAAGACTCACCTGTCGCTGCGGAACACGCTGTTCTACACCTCCATGTTCCTGCCGTTGTACGTGCTACTGCCGCTGCCGATCGCCTTCCTGATCGACCGTCTCCGCCGGCAAGTCTTCATGAGGGTGGCGACCTTCCTGCCGGTGGTGGTGTCGGGGGCGGTGGTGGCGGTGCTTTGGACGACGCTCTACCACGCCACCTATGGCCCGCTGACGGTGGTGGCCAAGTGGCTGACGGGATACGAGCGGCTGAGCTTCCTGGGCGACGAGCGGACGGCTATGCCCTCGCTGGTGGCCATGGCCGTCTGGCACGGGTTCGGCTTCAACGTGCTGCTGTACCTGGTTCGCCTGGCGAACATCCCGCAGGACCTCTACGAGGCGGCCGACGTTGACGGCGCCAACCGCCGCCAGACATTCCAGCACGTCACCCTTCCGCTGCTCCGCCCGGCGATCTACCTGGTGATGGTGCTGGGGCTGATCGGCTCGCTGAAGGTCTTCGGGCCGATGTTCATCATGACCCAGGGCGGGCCTAAGAACTCCACCCTCTCGCTGGTGATGTACGTTTACCAGACGGCGTTCACATTCGGTTACCTGCGGTTCGGATACGCGGCCGCGCTGGCCGTGATGCTGGCGATAATCATCATGACCTTTGCGATTGCCTCCTCGCGCCTCAACAGGCCGGTGGACAGATAGGCGGACCATGGCGACCGCTGACGCGACAAGACAAGCGCCCGCCTTCAAGCCCGCCCGGGGACGCAGGGCCCGCGCCGGCCGGCCATGGGTCACCTGGACTATCCTGGCGGCGCTGGTCGCCCTGAACCTGCTGCCTTTCTTCTGGGTCGTCCTGAGCAGCTTTAAGCCGACCTCCGAGATCCACACCAAGGATCTCACCTTCATCCCCCGCCAGGTCACGCTGAGCAACTACCGCAACCTGTTCCGCAACATGATCGGGTTCGACCGGTACTACCTCAACAGCTTACTGGTGACGACCGGCACGGTCGGCCTGTCGCTGCTGATCGGCTCGCTGGCGGCGTATGGCTTCGCTCGCTTCAAGTTCCGCGGGCGCGAGATCCTCTTCTACACGCTGGTGTTCTCCATGTTCCTGCCCGGCGAGATCGCGCTGATTGGCAGGTTCGAGCTGTTCTTCCACCTGAAGCTCGTCAACAAGCTCAGCGGGCTGGTCCTGGCATACACGACCGGGTCCATGGCGCTGGTGCTGTTCATCATGCGGAACGTCTTTCGCGGCATCCCGCAGGAGATGATCGACGCCGCCCGGATCGACGGGGCGGGCACCTGGCAGATCTTCTGGGAGATCATGATCCCGCTGAGCAAGACGGGCCTGGTGGCCGCCGGGGTGCTGACGTTCATGGGCGCCTGGAACGAGTTCCTCTTCGCCCTGACGATCACCTGGTCGAACGCCGCCCGCACGCTGCCGGTGGGGATCATGATGCTGCGCGACCAGTACCAGCACTGGGAGTACGGGATGCTCTTCGCGACGGTGATGCTGTCGTTCCTGCCGGTGATGATCCTGTTCATCGTGCTGCAGAAGCAGTTCATCCGCGGGGCGACCGCCGGGGCGATCAAGGGCTAGGGGAGGGTTGGCGAGAGTATGCTCAAGAGAGCGGCAATGGTGTTCGTGGCCTTGTGCGTCGCCGGCGCGGTGTACGAGTTCACCCTGCGAGACAAGGCGGTGATCAGTGGCAGGAAGGTGCTGCGGATCGGCGCCGCCGGCTGGATGATCGCCGAATTCAAGCTCGTCGATCAGGTGGAGCGCTTCCGCCGCCAGCACCCCGACATCGAGGTGAGGCTCGAGCAGCTTCCCACCGGCTACGACACCATCATGATGCTCCAGGCGTCAATGGGGGAGGTGACCTTCGACCTGATGCTCTCGCCGAGCAACTACAACGTGGAGCAGTACAACCTGCGCGGGCTGGTGGACCCCCTGGACGACCTGATCCCCGCCGACTTCAAGGCCCGCATGTTCCCGGGCATGCTCGAGTGCAGCAGGGCCGACGGCAAGCTGTACCTGCTGCCGTTCATGGGCGAGGTGCAGGTGCTCAACTACCGCAAGGACCTCTTCGACAAGGCCGGGCTCACCGACCCGCCGCGGACCTGGGCCGAGTTCGAGGCCTACGCCGAGAAGCTCACGGACGCGAAGAACAAGCAGTACGGCATGAGCCTGTGCCTGGCGCAGAACTTCTTCTTCCTCCAGAACACCTACCTGGTCCTGCTGCGCTCGCTGCGCGGGCGTGCGGTGGACGACGACGGGCACCTCAACCTGACCAGCCCCGAGGCGCACGAGGTATTCCGCATGCTCAAGCGGTGGTGGAAGAAGGGGCTGGTGAGCCCCGCGTGCAAGAACCCGATGGGCTCGGCCGACGATTTCAAGAGCGGCATAACGGCGATGTTCCCCAACTGGCAGTCGCGCGGGCAGTGGGCCCAGCGCAACGAGGCCCTGAAGCCGCACATCCGCTTCGCGCCGCTGCCGGAGGCCCACCGGGTCGGCTCGCTGATCGCCGTCCACGGGGGGATGATCCTGAAAGGCACGGAGCGCCAGAAGGAGGCCGCCCAGTTCCTTTCCGAGGCGATGATCGGCTACGCCCAGAAGGAGATCATCGCCGCCGGCAAGATGCCCGTCACCCGCGACATGTACGCCAAAGGGCGCGTCGCCGACTGGATCCTCGAGGTCGGCAAGACGCTCGATAAGGCCTACGCCGCCCCCGAGCCGCGCGTCATCGGCGAGATGTCCGAATACGTCTCCGTGGCGTTTCACAGGTTCCTGGACAGCGACAGCGACGACCCGGCGCCGTTCCTGGAAAAGGCGCGCGAGGAAATCCAGCAGCGCGTGTACGCCAAGGACGAGTGACCGGCGGGGGCCTCAGCGCGCGACCTGCCGCTCCCAGCGCGCCAGCTCCGGCGAGAAGAGCTTCAGCCTGGCCTTCTTGTACTCGGCGGCGGTGGGCAGCTCGACGCGCGGGCAGTCGCCGCCGGCGGCCGCGATGGACGCGATCGCGCCGGCGACCTCGTCTCGATCCCGCCCGTGAACCATCGTGTAAAGATTGTACGGCCAGTCGGGCTGGGCGGCGCGCAGGTAGCAGTGGCTGACGGCGGCGAGCCGCGCCGCGTGCCGGGCGAAGGCGTCCGCCCCCTCGACCGGCACCTGCCAGGCGACCAGGACGTTGGCCCTGGCCCCGGCGAGGCGGTGGCGAAGCACGGCCGAGTACCGTCGCATCCACCCGGCCGAGAGGAAATCCGCCGCGTGGACCAGCAGGTCATCGGCGGAGAAGCCCGCGCCCGCCGCGAGGTCGGCGAACGGCTTGGCGACGGCCGCCAGCGGCACCTGGAGGGCCCGAATCGCGCGGACCTGCTCGGGCGACGGGGCCTCTTCGAGACGAGCCGCGGGAGCGCCCGTGGCGGCATCGGCGGTCGCCCCCGGCCGCCCGCCGCCGGACATGTTGAAGCGGACGTCGAGCTTGTAGCGACGGACCGCCGGCAGGGAGAAGATCGACTCGGCGCCGATCATCTCGCCCAGGCGGTCGATCGTCGCGCTCAGGCCCAGGCTCGACTCCGGCGGCACCGAGAGCGTGAACCAGAGATTGAGCTGCCCGTCGCGCCCGTAGCAGTGCGAGACGCCGGGGTGGGCGGCGACGATCCGCCCGGCATCGTCGATCTGCCCGGGCGCACAGCGGGCGGCGACCAGCGTGGTGGCGCAGCCCAGCGCGGCCGCGTCGAAGATGCCGGCGATCTCCCGAATCACTCCGCCCGGCCCGGAGAGGCCCGAGACGCGGGCGATGACCTCCGCCTCATCCACGCCCAGCGACAGGGCAAGCTGCGCGAACGGCCTGGGCACCAGCGGCACGGACCGCTGCACCTCGTCGAGCAGCAGGCGGTCAAGCTGATCTAGCTGTGCACTCACGGGCGGATCCCACGAAAGTCGCGCGGCGAGGGTAGCGTTGCTTACCGACCGGGCGGGCGCTCTCCTACGGCATCTCGAACCTGTGCTCGGGGTGGCGGACGGCCAGCACGGGGCAGGGGCTCTTGCGGACGACCTTGTCGGCGACCGAGCCCATCAGCGCCTGGCGCAGGGCGCCCCAGCCGTGGGTGCCCACGACGATCATGCCCACGTCGTTCTCGCGGGCGTAGCGGATGATTTCCACGAACGGCCGGCCGCGGAGGAGCCGCTTGGTGACGGGCAGGTCGGGCGGGAGCTTTCCTTCCAGGAAATCGTCGAGCTGCCTTTCGGCGGCGGGCAGGAGGTCCTCGATGGCCGGGCCCGCCGGAAGCGTGGCCGCGTCGAACGTCAGCCAGTACTGGTAGCTGTCGTCCACCACGTTAATGCAGTGCAGCTCGGCGTCGCACTTGACGGCCAGGCTCACCGCGTACTGAAGCGCCCAGGCGGAGAGGTCGGAGAAGTCCGTCGCGTACAGGATCTTCTTGATCTCGACCATGCCAGTGCGTCCTCAGAGATCCCAGATCTCCGACCCCCGCCGCAGGGCCTTTGGCGGGCCGAGGATTTCCGCCTGCACAATCCCCCGCGCGGCCTCGTTGCGGTCGGCGAGGTTCAGTTTCAGCGCGAGCGGCTGGGCCCTCTCGGCGTCCGGAGGCGGGGCCGCGGCGGTGGTATCGAGGCGTCCGAGCTTGCGCGCGGGGCTCCCGAGTTCACGGGAAACAACGCTGCCTTCACCCGGGCTGGCCCGGCGTTTGGCGGTCTTGGGGGCCGGCTTGGGCCTGCGCCGCTGCGTCTGGGCCGGAGGAGGCGGGGGGGGCTTGGTGGGCGCGGCCGGCTGCTCGCCTGCCAGTGCCTGCCGCAGGACCGTCATCACCTGCTGGCCGGGGGTGGGCTCGCGCTGCGCAGGCGCCGCGGGCTTGGCCGGCGACTCCCGCGCGGGGCCGCCGTAGCGGGCGCGGTGCTCCTGCTCGTACTCCCGCTCCATCCGCTCGGCCTTCTCCTGCTCGTACTTCTGCTTCGCCATGGAGAGCAGCTTCGCGATGGCGCCGATGACCAGCAGGGCGATGATCGGCACCAGCCGCCAGATACTCTCGTCCGCGGCCAGAATGTGGTAGCAGTCACCAGTCATCGCTCGTGCCTCTGCCGGGCGTCGGTCTCCGTCGGTCAGGTCTGGGGCTTGTCGCCGCCGGTTCCCGGCCCGCCGCCGATCTTATCGCGCATCTGGGTATCGGCCTGGATGTTCCGCATGCGGTAATAGTCCATGATCCCGAAGTTGCCCGCGCGGAAGGCCTCGGCCATGGCCTTGGGGATCTCCGC
>CBFCZU010000082.1:0-15899 GCA_965602635.1 uncultured Planctomycetales bacterium
GGTGGAGGTCACGACGGCCAAACTCCTGGGCGAGCTGAAGAGCGCGGAGGCCGCCGACGCCTCCAAGCTGATAAAGCAGCTCGGGGCGTCCCAGCAGGCCGATCGCGAGCAGGCCCAGCGGAAGCTCGAGGCCATGGGCCCGGGCGTGCTGCCGCAGTTGCGCAAGGCCGCCAAGTCGCCCGACGCCGAGGTGGCCATGAGGATCGACAGCCTCATCGCCAGCCTCTCGAAGAAGGGCGCGGCCAGGACCGCCCGCCGGCTGATGGCCATCCGGACGCTGGGCGAGCGGAAGGACCGCGAGGCCCTGCCCGCGCTGCGGAAGCTGCTCAAGTCGAAGGCGGTGTTCGAGGCCGAATACGCGGCGGCGGCGATCGCCGGCATCGAGGGCAAGCCGTTCAAGCGCACCGGGGCCTCGGGCAAGGCGATGGCCTCGGACCTCTGGCTGCTGCCGGGCAACTGTGCGGCCGTGGGGCAAGTCAGACTGACGCCCGGAAAGCCGATCTCGGTCGAGCAAGTCGCCAAGAAGCTCGCGCCCATGATGCCGGAGGGCGGCGCGGAAGCGGCGCTGGCGACAGTTAATGAGGTAATCATCTCCCTGGCCGTGCAGCTCGGCAACATCAGGCTGGAGGGCGTGACTTTCGGCGTGGCCGACGACGTTGGCAACGGGAGCGGGTATGTCGTCTTCGTGGTCCGGGGGCTGTACGACCCGGCGGCCGTCCGTTCCATCATGATCAACAGGCTGAGACTCGAGAGCGAAAAGATGGGCGGGCTGGAACTGTTTCGCGTCCAGGGCAATGCGGCCGTCATACTAGCGAGCAAGGATAGGTTCATCTTCCTGGCCGGCCCGTCTCGCGACAAGCTGCCGATCCAGGAGATGGCCGCCGCCCTCAAGTCCGGTAAGGGCAAGCTCGCCGACAACAAGCCGATGGCCAAGCTGATCAAGTCGGCCGACCGGAGCGGGCCGATCTGGGCCGCCTGCTGCATCAGCGAGACCTACCGGCAGTCATCGCTGCTGGCGCCGCTGCGGACGCTGACCCTCACCGCCAAGCGGCGTCCCAAGGAGCTGCACTTGACGCTCAGCGCCATCGGCACCGACGTCGAGAAGGTCGCCGCGGCCGTCAAGGAATTCAACGGCCACATGGCCAAGGGGCGCGAGGAGCTGGCCCGCGCAGCCGAGCGCATGCCGATGCTCAAGCCGATGGCGGAGTTCATAGGGAGTATCAAGGCCACCGCCAAGGGTGCCAACGCGACCGTCACCGCCCGGCTGCCCGGAGAGCCCACGATGCTTATGGGCATGCCGGCCATGCTTTGGACGAGCTCGCGAGCAGAGGCCGTCAGGCGAGAAGAGGCCCTCAAGGAGGCACAAGGGGCCGTGCGCCCCGTGCCCGCGCCCGCACCCTGAACGCGTCGGGTTGCTCGACGCCCCGGCTGGGGTCACTCGACCGGGTCGTAGCCGCCGCGGGAGAAGGGGTTGCAGCGGACGACCCGCCAGAGCCCGGCGGCCGCGCCGCGGAGGGCGCCCTTCTTTCGCACGGCCTGGATGAAATACTCGCTGCAGGTCGGCACGAACCGGCACTGCTGCGCCACCAGCGGCGAGAGCGCCTGCTGATACATCCGCACGAGCAGTATCAGCAGCCCGCCGATCAGGCCCGGTCGCCCTGGATGGTTGTCTTTCACGGCCCGCCCTCCCCCGCCAGCCGCCTGGAGAGCCCGCGCAGCGAGCGGCAGAGGGCCTCGAGGCTGTGCTCGCGCCTGGGTCGGGGCTGGAGGACAAAGTCGCAGGCCTCGGGCAGCTCGTCGCGGCAGGCGCGGAAGGCCTCGCGGCAGAGGCGCTTGACGCGGTTGCGCCTGACGGCCCCGCCGTGCCGAACCGATACCGCCACACCCACGCGGCGGCGCCCCAGCGAGTTCGGCAGCACCAGCAGCCGCAGCGCGGCGTCGGCGGCGCTGCGCCCCTCGCGGAAGACCCGCGTCAGGTCGCCGCGCGTCTTGAGGCGATCGATCCTGGTGAGCCTGCGATTCACGGCATTCCTCGACACCCTCGCCCACTGCTCGGCACAGGCATAAGGTTACCGCCAAGTGCGCCCCGGAGAAAGTGCCCAGCCGTCTGGACTTGCCCGCCCCGAGCCCTTACAATTGGTGCATAAGTCTTCGCCAAGGAATTGGATCGGCCCTTGACGCGACCCGGGCCGATGCGGTAGAAATCAAGTGCCCTTGAACTGCACGGATGCAGGAGCGGGGACAATGAAAAGAACATGGATCGTTCTGCTCTTGGCGGCCGGGGGGGCGCTCGGCGGCTGCGACGTCACCTGGAACTCCGATCAGGCTGTCGAGTACTACGTCGCCGGCACGCTGGCGATGGAACAGGGCAAGTACGAGGCCGCGCTGGCCGAACTGGCCAAGGCCGTACGCGCCGACCCCAAGCTCTCCCTGGCCTACGCCGCCATGGGCAATATCCACCGCAAGAGGGGTGACAACCATCAGGCCGCAAACGCCTACGAGCTGGCCTGCCAGACGAACCCCTACGCCTTCCCGCCGCACTACAACCTGGGCGTGACGTATCAGGTCCTGGCCGCGGCGGCGAAGCAGGCACGGACGGCCGCCATATACGTCCGCAAGGCCGTGCTGGTGTACCTCCGCGCAGTCACCCTCAAGCCCGGCGACTTCGACGCGAACCTGAACCTCTCGGCCTGCTATTTCCAGGAAGGCAAGTACGACATGGCCGAGCAGTACTGCAAGGCCGCAATCAACATCGATACCAGGAACCCCTACGCCTTCTCCAACCTTGGAATCATCTACGACGCCCAGAACCGCCCCTACGACGCCATTTCGGCCTACAAGAACTCGCTTGAGCTGGACGTCCACCAGCCCAAGCTGCTGCTGAACCTGGGCGCGACCTACACCAGGCTCCGCCGCCCCAAGGACGCCCAGCGGGCGTTCGAGCTGGCCACCGAGGAAGACCCGAACTTCTCGCCCGGGTGGGAGCAGCTCGGCTCGTGCCACTACCTCCAGCGGGACTGGCCCAAGGCGCTGGCCGCCTACCAGCAGGCGGCCCTGCTCGACCCGGGGAACGCCGCGGCATTTCGCGGCATCGGCGTCGTGTACATGAGCCAGTTCCTCACCGACCGGAGCAAGACCGAGGTTCGCGACAGCGCGATGGACGCCTGGCACCGCTCGCTGGAGCTGAACTCCGAGCAGCCCGACTTGCTGCGGCTGGTCCGCAAGTACACCCCCAAGGTAGCCCTGCCCGAGCTATAGGCCCGCGCTCGCGCCCAGCCGGCAAGACGGGATCCAAAGCGCCTGTCACCGCGCGGCGGGCTTGTGCTTCCTCGGCCGGCCGCGGGGGCGCGAAAGGTTCTGCCCCGTGAGCCTCTCGACCCGGCGGACGAACTGCGGCGAGCCGGCCGGCTTGCCCACGCGAAGCCGCCCGAGCAGATACGCCAGTTCCGCCCTTTCGATCGGCCGGGCCAGCCACCGCCGCCAGTCGCGGACGGTCTTCAGCAGCGGCAGGTCATCGGCCAGCGGGCCGCCCGAGCGGCGGCGGTCGCAGTGATGCCCCGCCGAGCTGGCGGTCGCGGGCGGCAGGGCGCCACTGAAGCGCTCCACGTGCCGCACCGCCAGCGCCAGGAAGTCACCGTCCAGCGGACAACTGTAGAACCGCCCCTGAAACAGATGCCCGGCCGTATTCTGGCGGCGGTTGACGAACTGGCTGTACCGCCCGTGGGCGTTGCGGAGGGCCTCGCCGAGTGCCTCGGGCGCGGCGGGCACGGCGACCATGAGCACCTCGCTGCCGGTGATGCGGTAGGCCCACAGCTTCACCCCGCATGACCGAAAGCAGGCACCGACGATCTCGAGGTACCGCTGCCGGTCGCCGGATGAGAAGAACAGCCTGCCACCCCGGTTGCCTCGCTGGCAGAGCAGGTGCGGGCCGCCCGCCAGGACAATGCGCGCGATGCGTACCATGCCGGCGAGCCTAAGCCGGCTCGGGGAGGCTGTCAAGAGACGCGCCAGAGCTGGTACTTCTCGAAGGTGACCTTCGTCGGGCGGTACCGCCAGATGCGCTCGACCCACCCGGCGGCGCGGATCAGCAGGAAGACCGACAGTGCCGCCAGCGCCCCCAGCACTCCGGCGGCGACGTCGGACGACTCCTGCGAACGCCCGGCCACGATGTGTTCCTGGGCCACCTCGCCCAGTGCCGCCAGGACCGCCCCGCCGACGGCGCACAGCACCCCCTGCCACCAGCGCCGCGGGCGGGCCTGCCAGAACAGCACGACCGTCAGGACCATGGCGGCGAAGAAGTGCATGGTCAGGTCCCCGTGGCGGCGGGTAAGGTCCAGCCACCGCTGCTTGCCCAGGGGACACTGGGTGCCCAGCACGCCGAGCATGGCGGCGAAGACTACGGCCACCAACCAGCCCCGGACCCGCGCCACGCGGTGAGCCATGAGGTGCGGCATGAGGGCGAAGGCCAAGGCCGCCGCTACCATCACGCCCGGAATCGCCAGGCCGCCCTCACCCAGCAGGGCAGCGGCGCCCACGGCGGCGACGCCCGCCCAACAGGCGGCCCGCGCCTGATCGCCCGGGGCGGCGCGGCGACAGGCATGCAGGCTCCGGCACAGGGCCCCCAGCAGCCCCAGGCACACGGCCGCCATCCCCAGGTAGCCGCTCGAGCTGCCCAGCACCCGCAGCCCCGACTCGGTGGGCGAGGTGACCAGGTCGTGCGAGTGCCTCGAGCCCAGCAGGGTGACAGCGCCCAGCCAACGCGGGGGCGAGACGCCCAGCCGGTACATGGCCAGCGCCCCCCCGAAGGCGAGAACCGCCCCGCCTACGAGCAGGCGGACGCGGTGGTGCTTGAGGAAGGCGCCCGACAGCAGCGCGGCGCCGCCCGCGGCCGTCAGCGCTACCGCCGCGGCGAGCGGCGATCGGGCGCACATCCAGACCGCCAGCATGGCCGCCACGGCGAACCGCGCGGCGACCCCGGCCCGGGCCAGACGCATGTCACGCCTCAGGCGATACGGGTCGGGGCCGAGCCTCGGCACCAGGCACGGCGTCAGCAGGATCCCCACTCCGGCAAAGCCGATCAGCGCCACCGCCAGGCCCCCGGGTGCGGCCGGCGAGGTGGCCAGGGTCAAGGCCGCGCCTATTGCCATGGTCAGCCCCAGACCCGTCAGCAGCCACCGCAGGTGACGCACACGCGAGAGCACGTCCTGCGCAACCAGCACCAGCAGCCCCAGCGTCATCAGCCGCATCAGCGTGCTGGTCTCGCCCGCGACGACCAGCTCGAAGCCTCCGTCGGCCAAGTCCACGCGCGCCTCCCACAGCAGGTGGCCCAGCAGTATGAGTATCGGCACGGCGAGGTGGGCGTGGAGAAGGTGCACGGGCACGCGGCAGTCGGCCTCGGCCGTTCGCCAGTAGAGCCAGACCACCCACAGGACAAGGACCCCCAGGATCAAGGTCGTCCAGTCGTCCTCAGACGCCTGTGTGAAGCCTCCGCTGGTGCAGGCCACCAGGCCCACCACGCCGACCAGGACGGCCCAGCGCAGGACAGCTCTGGTGGCCGGTGGGAGCGGCCCAAGATTCGCCGTATCGCCCATCGGTCGGTTATACTATTCCTTAGCGGAGACGCACCCTTCCTGACATCGGCAATCCGGAAGCGCCGGTGAAACGGGAAGCCGCCTGGAATTAGCCCGGCCCCGGCCGGGTGCGAGGCACCAGATGCCGCATCGTGGACGCCCAATCACGGGGATGCTTCTCGTGGCCGCGGGCATGCTCGCCGCAGCCACCGCCAGCGGGCAGCTCGCGCCCCAGGAGGTCGTCGTCGTCGCCAATGCCAACGCCGAGGGCTCGGTAGCCCTGGCCAAGTACTACTGCGCCGCCCGCAACATCCTCCCCGAAGACCGCCTGGTGGTGCTGAAGACCGCCGCCGGCCTGACCGTCGATCGCGACGACTACAACAAGAACATCCGAGACCCGCTGCGCAAGTTCCTCACCGACTACAAGATCGATAAGAAGATCCGCTGCCTGGCACTGGTCTGGGGCGTGCCGGTGAGGGTGCTGGGGCCGAAGCTGACCAAGGAGCAGCGCCGCGTCCAGGTCGCCTGGCAGGCGGCATATCAACGGCTCCACGGGCGGGCGGCGGTGAACATGACGCTGCTCGGGACCGTGGGGCTGACCTTCCCGGCGCCGCGGACCGAGACCCTCCGCCCGCTGGGGCACCTCTTCGACCCCAAGGCCGTCGGGAAGCTCGATGAGCCCGGCAAGACCGACAAGCTGCTGGCCAAGTTCGCCAACCTGCTCCGCAGCAAGGAGCTGGCCGTCGCCAGGATCACCGACAGGCAGAAGCGCACCCTAGCCCTGCGTCAGCTCGCCGCCCTGCGGATGGACACCTACGGGCTGGCGACGCTGCTGGAGAACCTTCCCGCCGAGCCCGTCGGTGGCGTGCCCGCCGCCGGGCAGATCCGCAGGGAGATGGCCGCCGCCGAGGCCGAACTTAACAAGCTGCTGCTCGGCGAGCGGACGCCCGAAATCGCCCACAAGATCGTGAAGCTCACCTCGACGCTGCGCGGCATCGCCGGCGCCCACAAGTTCTGCCAGGGCAGGATCCTCGCCCCCGGCACGGGCGAGGACGCCTCGGTGGACAGCGAGCTGGCGCTGCTCTGGGAGGACGACTACCGGCTCAGCGGCGCCCTGCCCAACCCCATGAACTGGCGGCTGAGGGCGGCGACCACCCGCCCGGCCAACGTCCCCAAGCGGCTGATCATGACCGCCCGCATCGACGGGCCGACGCCGCGAGACGCGCTGCGGATAATCAAGGACTCCATCGCCACCGAGAAGACCGGCATCGCGGGCAAGTTCTACGTGGACGCCGGCGGCAAGTTTCCGCCGTACGACGTCCACCTCAGGAACACCGCCGGCATGGTCGAGAAGTACACCAAGGTCCCGGTGGTGCTGGACACGCGCAAGGAGCTCTTCCCGCCGCGGAGCTGCCCCGACGCCGGGCTGTACGTCGGCTGGTACAGCGTCCGCAAGTACGTGCCCGCCTTCACCTGGACCAAGGGGGCGGTCGGCTGGCACATCGCCAGCTTCGAGGCCCAGCACCTCCGCTCGCCGACCTCGAAGCAGTGGTGCATCAAGATGATCCAGAACGGCGTGACCGCCACCTGCGGGGCCGTCAACGAGCCATACCTGGCCGCGTTCCCCCTGCCGGAGGACTTCTTCGGCCTGCTGCTCACCGGGCACTACACCGTGGCCGAGTGCTACTGGAAGAGCGTGCCCCACGCGAGCTGGCGGCTGACGCTTATCGCCGACCCGCTGTACAATCCCTTCGTCATCCACCCCAAGCTGACCGTCTATCGCCTCCCCCCGGCCATGAGCGGGATCAAGCTCCCCACGACCAGAAAGCCAAAGTGATACGCGCGACGGGATGACGGATCGTCGCCCAGGCGGGAGACAACGACTGCGCCGGCCGGCACGGGGTACAGTTCAGATCTGGGCCGTAGCTGGGGAAGAGTTGTAACTAGGTTAGAAACAAGCGGTTAAAGGGGAGGCCATTCCCGACTTCAGGTTGACTCGCCGCTGGCCAGCGCCCAAGCAGGAAACTTCTCTGCAATTTCTCTTGTCGCTCGCCCTCCTATGCGTAGTCTTTGACTCGACCGATCGCTCGCTCTTGCCGATGGATCACTTTGGATTGACTATATTGAGCCCCCCTGGTACACTGTGCTTGCAGCCAGGGGGAAAGGAGGTGCCGAATGCGGCGCAGGCGGGCAGCCACCGTGAGTCTGACTTTTCTGCTCTATCCGTGTGAAGAAAGCCCCAAGAAGTGCGTGGCCCATTGCCTGGAGCTTGACGTTGTTGCTGTTGAAAGAAGCAAACCAAGAGCCATCGAACTGCTGAAGGAGCTTATTGAAGATCTCTTTGTGGCTGCCATTGAAGACGGGACCGTCGATAAGCTCTTTACGCCCGCGCCCGACGAGTATTGGCAGCGGCTCGCCAACGCAAGGGCCTACGAACCACCGGAGCGTGTTACAAAGCATCACATTGGGGCCGAGCCAATCCGTCGCGTCGACTACGCTCTGGCCGCGGCGAGATGAAGCCGCCGAAGGCTGTCAAATTCCGTGATTTGAAGAGGATGTTCGCCCGTTTTGACATCGTCGCGCAGCGCACCAAGAGCGTAGGACACAGGCGGAAGCGGCACTATCTGTTGATCGCACCTGACGGCACAAAGTTCCCGATACCGGCTGTCCGCGATGGGGACGACATCGCACGAACTTATGTTGAGGCCGCTCGACGTAAGTTCCATCTCAGGCCCGAGGACGGCATCTCAAATAAGGATTTCTATCGGTTGGGCAAGTAACGACCTCGGGCGGATGCCGCTGATCGCCGACCCGCTGTACAATCCCTTCGTCACCCACCCCAAGCTGACCGTCTATCGCCTCCCCCCGGCCATGAGCGGGATCAAGCTCCCCACGACCAGAAAGCCAAAGTGATACGCGCGACGGGATGACGGATCACCGCTGGGCGCCAGTCGAGAAACGGGGACTGGCTCAAGCCCAGCGAACAGCAGACGTGCCTGTCTTGGTTTTCAGCTTTCAGTTTTCAGCTTTGCCGGAAAGCTGCCTGTCCCCTATTTCACCCTCGGCGAACCCGACCGCAGCCTTGACCTAGCCGCCTACCTCCGCTACCCGTACAACCCGTTGCGGATGGGTGAAGTGTTGCCAGTAATCAACCAGCTTTCGGATTCCTGAAACCCATGAGAGGTGAACGATGGCAAGAGCATATTCCAGGACGCTGCTGAAAGAGGACTGGTCGTCTCTGCCGACGGGCTCGCTGCACAGGGACAATACCGCCCGAGGCGAGTACATGGCGATGACGGTCCCGAGCAATCCGGGCGGCTGGTATCACAACGCCAACGCCGGGGCCGGCGCAGACCAGGATCACTCGCCGTTCGTGGTGCGCAGCAGGCGTGGCGGGCGCACGGTCGGTCTGCCCCGCGGCACGAAGCCCTGGGGCCCGCCGGTGGTGCTCACCTGCGGCCAGCGGCCTTGGCGGAATTTCAAAGTCACGGCCGTGGTAGCCGTGCAGGACGTCCTGCCCGTGGGCGTGGTCGCCCGGTACCGGACAAACCGCGACTTCTATGCCGCCGTGTTCGAGTCGGGCGTCTTCAAGCTTCTGCGGATGCTGGAGGGGACGCCGACGGTCCTGGACTCGGCGCGCATGTCGCCGCCGAAGTCTCCCATAGTCGTAACGGTGTGGGTGGAAGGCAGCCGGCTGACGGCCCAGACGGGAAAAGTCACACTGACGGCCCGCGATGGCTGCATCGCCTCTGGAGGGATAGGTCTTTGGGCGAACGGTCCGGCAGCCTTCGGCCCGGTCACGGTCAAGACCACGCAGACCGAAGCCGCGCGCGTGGCCAAGCAAGAAGGGCGGCGTCTCGCCCGCGTCGCCAGGAAGCGCCGGGCCCTGCCGCAGATGGCGTTGGTGGCGGAGATCGACGTACGCGGGCACGCGGTGGGGCGGCAGATCCGCTTT
Source organism: uncultured Planctomycetales bacterium (assembly GCA_965602635.1). Lineage (GTDB taxonomy): Bacteria > Planctomycetota > Phycisphaerae > SM23-33 > SM23-33 > CBFCZU01. The sequence goes on from CBFCZU010000082.1 coordinate 9,526, forward strand.
GCCGACCTCGACGGCGACGGCCGGGCCGAGGTCCTGTTCGCTGTGCCGACCTGGCATAACGGCCGGAAGTGGCGTTACGGCAAGATTGCCCGTCTCTCGGCTCTGAATCTGGACGGCGACGTGCTTTGGGAGCGCGGGCGGATCAGGCCCGACAGCACGGATCTCACCGCGGACCTTCCCTTCCAGGTGGCCGAGCGGGGGCGGGGAATGGAGGTCGTAGCGGCGCTCGGCGCCAGTCTGGAGGTGCTCGACCCGCTGACGGGAAAGACGAGAAGGAAGGTACCCACCCCGCGCCCCCCGAAGATGGAGCCCTACTGGGACGAGATAAACATGTACTGGGGCGACGGGCACGGCGACGACGTGCCGCGCCTGATCCCCGACAGCATGCGGCTGTGCAACTTCACCGGGCGAGCCCCTTACGGCGACCTGTTCCTCAAGGACCGCTACCATAATGTCTGGGCGCTCGACGGCAAGTCGTTCAAGGTGCTGTGGCATCACCGGTGCAATACCGGGCACTACCCTTACGCCTGTGACATCAACGGCGACGGGTTAGACGAGGTGCTGCTTGGCTATTCGCGGGTGGACAGCAAGGGCAATCTCATAGGCCGTCTATATCTCGGCGACCACCCGGATGGGTGCTTCAGCTACGTGGACTGCCATGGGCTGCGGCACAACCTGCACCCCTGCGGCGAGGCCGGCTTCGTGGACGAACGCGAAGACGGCCGCATCGCCGAACTCCACCTCGGACACGTCCAGCATCTCTCGATTGCCAACTTCATTCCGGAGCGGCCTGGCCTGGAGCGCATCATCGTGACGTATCACGGCAACGAGGGCATTATCGTCATGATGGACGCCGGCAACCGCCTGCTGCGCAAGCTGGAGCGCTACGCGGCCGGAGCCGTCTGCCAACCGGTCAACTGGACCGGCGACGGGCGCGAGTTGATCGCCTTCTCGCCGCGCCACGGCGACGGCGGGCTGTGGGACGAGCACTTCGACCTGGTGATGCCCTTCCCCAACGACGACCGGCCCGGCAAGTACATGGAGGTCCACGACGTGTTCGGCTGGGGCTTCGACCAGATCATCGTCTGGGACGAGCAGCGCCTGCACGTGTACGCCCCCAAGGTCCGCCCCAGGAAGCGGCCAAAGCGATACGACCCCGCCCGCCCCGGGCCGAACTTCTCCAACTACCAGGTCAACTTCTCTCTGCCGCGATGGCGGTGACGGGATGCCGGAGCTTTCTCTGGCGTCCTTCTGCAAGTGATGGCCAAGGGCGGGCTTTGCACGCGGGCATCAAGCGCCGCGGTTCCCCCTTTACGGCCGAATCAGACGTCGCGGCCGATCCAATCCGGTTCCGGGAGGTCCAGCAAGCGCTTGGCGTTGTGCCACAGGATGAGTTCCTTGTACTCGTGGCGGATGTCCGAGTCCAGTATCACCGACGGCGGCGTCCCCTCGAATGCGTACAGCACCTTTTCGGGCCCGGCGAACTCCACCGCCCGCTTGATCATGTCGATCGGGGTCACCTTCGGCAGCGACCGTTCGCAGAAGAAATGGAGGTACGCGGTGTCCAGGTGGACGTTGGGCCTCTTCTCGGCGATGACCGTGGCCTCGTAACTGTAATTCCCGCCGAGGTGGGCGATGACAATCTTCAGTTCCGGGTACCTGTCCGCCAGTTCGTCGATGTGTGTGCACGTGGCGTACTCGGAGTAGTGTTCTTTGAAGGCCACGACCCCGGAGTGGAACAGCACCGGTATGCCGAGTTCCTGGGCCTTGGCGAAGATGGGCGCCAGTCTGGCTTCGTTAGGACGGAAGCGCTGGGCCGGAGGTATGAACTTGATGCCGCGGTGCCCCCGCTGCTTGACCGCAACCTCCAGGTCGTCTGCGGCCCCGGCAGGGTTAGAGAGGTCCGCCCAGTAGAACGGGATGAACTGCCCGGGCCACTTCTTGGCCCATCTCAGCACCAGGTCGTTCTGCCCCGGGCCCGGCAGCAGGACCGTGACGGTGATGTGGTTCCGCTGCATGAACTCGTGTACCCCCGGGTACGGATGCTGGTGGAAGTCGACTATCATGGCAATCTCCTCAAGTTCAGGCCGCTGTATAGAGAATCATTCTACAGACCTGACGGTGGGCGTCATGTCCGTCTTTGGAAAGGTAGCGTATTCTGCTGTGTGTAATCTAGGCAGAGGAAGAGAAGGGCGTATCCTCGTGGGTGTTGTTGATCACGTGAAGTCCCCGAATCCCTGCTTTCATGTTGGGGTATCTGGTGCATGATGGGCAGGGGAACCTATAATGGCCGTTCGAAGGTGGGCATTCCAGTCGCAGCGCACGCCCGCAAGGTGATGATCGGACGGGTTCTTCTCACCGGCAAGTACAGGCGAGGTAGGCATGTCGGCGTCATGGCAATCTCAATCCTTTGAGTATATCTGCGAGCAGGCCGCCGGGTTCGTCGAGCGGAGCCCGGCCATCGCCTGCATGGATTCACTAGGCAAGTCACCCGAAGGGCGCGATGTTCTCGCGGTGGAGGTGACCGATCGCGCCGTCCGGCCGGAAGACAAGCAAGTGGCGATAATCGTCTGTGGGCGGCATGGCGGCGAGTTGGGCACGCGGGCAGTTGGCGCCGCCCTGCTGGAGTGGTTGGCGTCGGACATTGCCGCCGAGACGCGGCAACGGCAGCGAGTGGTGGTCGTGCCGGTGGCCAACCCGGATGGCTGCGTGCGGGAGGAATTCCACGCCCCCCGTGACGCCCTGAGCGAGCTTGAGCAGCGGACTATCCTGGCCCTCGCCGAACGGCTGACGCCGGACGCGGTGGTGGACGTCCACAGCCTGGGCGGCAGCGACGTGGAGGCGGTCATCGCCGCCCACACCGGCCGCTGCGCCGTGGACGAGATGATCCACCACCGCCTGGCGGCGGAGATGGCCCGGGCGGCGGCCGAGGAGGGATATCCGTTTGACGTGGAGGGCGTCCCCTTCGACGCGTCCTACAACAACTTCTTCTGCGGCGCCTGCTACGATCGCTTCCACAGTGTCGCGTTCGGGATGGAGGTCAACCACCTGACCCTCACCCCGGCCGAGGCCGGCGAGAGCGCCGTAGCGGCGATCGCGGGCCTGCTGGAGCAGGGCAGCCGCCGCCTCGGCTGGCAGGACGAGGCCGGCTACCCCAACCAGATCCTGATCGGCAACTTCTCCTGCTCGGTTCGCCCTGCCGGCCCCGACGCCCAGCAGCGGCGGCAGTCGTGCGCGGAGATCTGGCGGAACCGGACCGCCTTTACCTGGCCGAAGCGCGAAATGCCGAACCGAAGCGCCCTCAAAGTGACCGTGAGCCACGCCGGCTACACTCCACCCTGTTCGTGGTCTATTTGCTGCCGACTGCGCGGCGAACCCGTCTTACGCAGCATTCACCTGGACGGACAGGAGCCGGAGCACCTGATATTTCGGGACGAGTGCTCCACGTTTGTCTCGGTGCTGGTCCAGCCGGGAGCGTCGGAGTCGCACGAGTTGGCGATCGAGCTTTGACGAAGCCGAAAACCGAGCCTCGGCTGAAGGTGAGTGCGATACCTCGCCGCCGGGGTGAAAATGATGAGGGTCAACAACGTGCCAGAGACTGAGAGCACCGTCCCGCGGCGGCGATTCGATCTCCACGTACATTCCTGGTACTCCTACGACGCCCACCTGTCGCCCGAGGACCTGTTCGCCGCGGCCGAGGTTGCCGGGGTCGAGGCCCTGGCCATCGCCGACCACCACAACATGGACGGCTTCGCCGCCTTTGCCGAGGCCGCCGCCGCCCATCCGACCGTGCGATGGATCCCCGCCATGGAAGTGTCCGTCGCCACAGAGGCCGCCGGGTTCGACATCGTCGCACTCAACGTGCCCCTCGACGCTCCGCAGCGCCTGGCCGAAGTAGTCGATCGCTACCGCCATTGGATGCGCGACTTCAACCGCTGCCTGTTGGCCGGCTTCGCGGAGATGGGCATTCCCTTCGGCCGGGCCGAAGCGGATCGCATGCTCGACGAATGGCGCCCCGGCCCGGCGCGCGCCACGCAAGGCGAGGTCCGCCTGCCCAACCACGGACTGCGTCCGTGGCTGGTGGAACACGGGGCGGTAGCGCCGGGCGACGATTACGGCGCGCTCCTCGGCAAGGCCCTTGAGATCGGCGGCGGCCGGCCCCCGCTGCCTCGCGCCGAGGACGTCATGCCCCAGTTCAAGGCCGTCGGGGCGATGCTGATTCTCGCCCACCCCGGCCGGGCGCTGGAAACGCGCGGCGAAGCCGGCATGGACGCACTTGTCGCCGCGACGCAAGTGGACGGCATCGAGGTCGGCCACACCTCTCACACGGGCGAGCAGGTCAGCCGGTACGCCCGCTACGCCGGCGGCCGCGGACTGCTGATGTCCGGGGGCACCGACGTTCACTTTCACGCGGATCTGCCCGAAATCGGCAGGCACCATTGCCGGGAGGAGTGGGCGGCGGCATTGATGAGCCGGTTGGGGATGCGGCGCCACTCATGACCCGCCCGCCGCGACGATTGCCCCTGGCCGCACTTGCCGGGGCATCGGACTGAGCGGTATGCTGCACGACCTTGATCGAAGGGGGTAAAGGGAGCAGGCCAATGAAGGTCATCTTCATCATGTCCGACTCGTTTCGGCGGGATCACCTGGGCCTCTACGGCAACCGGGCGATCCACACGCCGAACCTCGACCGCCTGGCGGCGGGCGCGAACGTATTCGAGCAGATGTACGCCGGGTCGTTCCCCACCGGGCCGAACCGGCGCGACATCTACCTGAGCAAGGGCCACGCCCCGGGTCACGCATTCAACCCGTGGACCAACCTGGCCGACGACGAGACGACCTTCCCCGCCCTGCTGAGCGAAGCGGGCGTCCACACCATGATGATCACCGACGTGGCCAACGGCGTGGTGCGGGGGCGGAACATGTTCAAGGGCTTCAACGCCTACTGCGTCAATCGCGGGCAGGAGGGCGACGCCTGGTGGTCGGACGCGTCGGTGCCGGAAGAGCTGCCGGTCCCTCCCGAGCTGATCCGCTACAGGCCCGCCCACTACCAGCAGGTTCGGGTCAACCGCGACCATCGCCGCCACGAGGACGACTACTTCGCGCCGGCGACCTACAAGACCGCCTGCCGGTGGCTGGAGCGGAACTGGAAGCGCGAGAGCTTCTTCCTGTGGCTCGAGACGTTCGACCCGCACGAGCCGTGGGACCCGCCCGACTGGTACGTCAGCCGATACGACGCCGGCTACACCGGCCGGGTGATCGAGGCGCCGCCCTACGGATACTACCGCAAGCTGGGCATCACGCCGCGAGAGGTCAGGCACCTCCAGGCGCGCTACTGCGGCGAGTGCACGATGGTCGATCACGCCGTCGGTGGGCTCATGGCGACGCTGGAGAAGCTGAACCTGGCCGACGAGGTGGCCATCATCTTCACGTCCGATCACGGCATCTACGCGGGCTATCCAGGCGACGCCGGCCTCGTCGGCAAGCCGTGGGTCGTCAACGACGGTATCGCGTGGCTGGTTGGCGGCGACGGCCGGCTCACCTCGCCGACCTGGCTGCCGCTGCGGACCGGGACCATGCGGATCCCGCTGATCGTCAAGCTGCCCGCCCGGCATCGCGGCAGGCGAATCCGCCCGATCGCCCAGCCGTGGGACCTGGCGCCGACGGTCCTCGACCTCTACGGCATCAGGCCGCCCGCCGACTACCAGGGCCGGTCGCTTCTGCCGGCAATCGCCGGCCGCCGGCTGCCCCAGCGGCCCAACGCCTTCAACGCATACATCCGTCACGGCGTGGAGATGAAGCAGGCGATGAACCGGCGCTGGATATACTCCTTCTGGCCGGGCGGGCAGGAGCGCCCCTCGCTGATCGACCTGAGAGACGATCCGAAGCAGATGAAAAACGTCGCCAGGCAACATCCCGCTGTCTGCCGCCGGCTCCATGCCGCACTGGAGCGCTGGGACCCGGAAGGGATGCAGCCGCGGGCGACGAGCTGACCCAGCCGCCCTGCGGACCGGCTCACGGGCGGTTGATGTCGTTGCGCCAGTAGTCGACGTGGTAGTTGCGGCCTTGCTTGTTCCAGTCGGTGTTCCAGACCTTGCTGACGATATCGACGGCGCCGTCGCCATCGATGTCCGCCAGGACGGCGTCGTGCCATCCCGGCCTGCCCTCGTGAATCACCACGGGCTCGAAGGTCGGGTTCCTGCCGCCCGAGTTGACCCAGATGACCCCTCGCTCCTTGAGGCCCTCGGGCTTCATCGGCAGCAGGCCGTTGGCCATCATGGAGGCGTCCTCCTGCTCGCCGGCGAAGATGTCCAGGTTCCCGTCCCGGTCGAAGTCCGCCACGCCCAGCGAATGGAATGAGCCGGTGTGCTCGT
>CBFCZU010000083.1:0-15880 GCA_965602635.1 uncultured Planctomycetales bacterium
CGCGAAGCGCCGAGTCGAAACCTTTGCGAGAGAACCCTTTCTCGCAAAGGTGCTTGTTGCAAGAGCCCGGCAGGGCTCATGCAATAAGCAGGCTGGAGGACTGGGGAACGAGGATTCGAACCTCGACTAACTGATCCAGAGTCAGTCGTGCTACCGTTACACTATTCCCCAGTGATGCCCTCAATAGTATCGGACGGGCAGCGGCAGCCAAGTACAGTTTATGCGCAGGCGGCCCATAGTCAAGGCGGCGTTGAGGGGCTGCGGCCGGGGACGACAAAAGCCCGCCGGCGAGCACGTATCGCCGCGGGCGGGCTCTTTCAGGAGTCGCTCGTCAAGTTGCGTTCGTGCCGAGTTCGGCGTCTCAGGCGGCGACTGCGGCGGCGGGGCTGTAGGCGCTGGTGGCGATCGAGGCCTTGTCGAACTCCAGCCCTATCCGGTATCCGCTCTGGTCCTTCTCGCAACGGACGACCGTGGCCGGGAGGCTCCGCCGTCCCCCGTCGGGATGCAGCGGCACGGTCAGGACGATCCGTTGTCCGGGGTACAGCCAGCGGTCGGTGACCGCCCCCAGGCCGCTACGTGAGATGTCCACCATTTCGAGCCTGTCGCAGACATCGCCCCCGTCCGGGTCCAGCCGAATGCCGTGGAGCATCATCTGCAGCCGCGTCCGCGGATGTCGCCTTCTCTCAGGCAAGGAGTATGTTACCGTGTGCATCGCATTCTCCAAGATACCCCATCAACGCTCGAATCGGCCTGGAAGGGGGTCGGCTTGAATAGCTTGCGCATAATTTTGCGTCTGTGCGGACCGGTCCGTAGAATGCGATCATGACGGTTGGGCAGACAAGCGAGGGCCTGGTGGTGCTCGTCGGGGCTGGCGCCGGCCAGGAGCAACTGGCCACGCGGGAGGCGGTTTCCTGGATAAGTCGTGCTGAAATAGTCGTTTACGACCGGCTCGCCTGTCCGGCGCTGCTGGGCCTGGCGCCCCCCTCGGCCGAGAGGATCGACGCCGGCAAGAGGGCGGGCGGCTGCGGGCCCGACCAAGGGCAGATCATCGAGATCCTCATCAGCCGGGCCCGCGCGGGGCGCCTGGTGGTGCGGCTGAAGGGGGGCGATCCGCTAATCTTCGGGCGGGGCGGGGAGGAGGCCGACGCCCTCGCCGCCGCCGGCGTGCCCTACCGCATCGTCCCGGGCGTCACCGCCGCGGCAGTGGCGGCCGCCTACGCCGGAATTCCCCTGACGGACCGCCGCTGCGCCTCCTCGGTGGCCATCGTGACAGGCCGGCAGGACCCGGCCGGGGAGGCGGGCGAGACAAACTGGCAGGCCCTGGCCGGAATCGACACCGTGGTGATTTACATGGGCGTCGGCGCGCTGGGCGAGGTGGCCTCGCGCCTGATCGCCGCCGGGCGCGACGCCCGGACGCCGGCCGCGGCAGTATCCTCCGCCGGAAGCTCCCGCCAGCGGACGATCACTGCCCCGCTGGGCGAGTTGCCCGCCGCCACCGAGCAGGCCGGTCTCGCCCCGCCGGCGGTGGTCATCGTCGGCGAGGTCGTAAACCTCCGCGAGAGGATCGCCTGGTTCGAGAAGCTTCCGCTCTTCGGGCGTACGGTCGTGACGACCCGTCCGGCCGGGCAGTCGGCCGAGCTTCGCGCACGCCTGGTCGAGCACGGCGCGGGGGTGATCGAGGCGCCGGCAATTGAGATCGCCGAGCCGGCGGACCCCTCGGCCGTCGATGAGGCACTCCGCCAGGCAGGGCAATTCGACCTCGTCGCCTTCACCTCCGTGAACGGCGTCGAGGCGTTCGTCCGGGCCTGCCGGCGGCTGGGCGGCGACGGGCGTATGCTAGGCGGCTCGAAGGTCGCGGCCGTCGGGGCGGCGACCGCCGGCGCCCTCCGCCGGCACTTCATCGAGCCGGACGTCGTCCCGGCGCGCTTCACCACCGCCGCCCTGGCCGAGGCCGTCATCTCGGCCGGCGACGTGACTGGCAAACGCATCCTGCTGGCGCGGGCCGCTTCGGCCGAGCCCGACCTGGCAACGCGGCTCCGCCAGGCGGGTGCCCGCGTCGAGGAGGTGGCCTTCTATCGCACCGCGGCCGCCGCGGCGCTGCCGGGCGAGGCCATCGGCGCCCTGCGCGACCGGCGGGTTGACTGGATCACCTTCACCTCGAGATCGACGGTCGATAACTTCCTCGCCCTGCTGGCCGAGGCCGGTCTGGACGCCCGCGAGGCAATGGCCCCGCCGGTGCGGCTGGCGGCGATCGGCCCGGTCACGGCCGGGGCGGTCCGCTCGGCCGGCTTTTCCCCCGCCGCCGTCGCCGAGGAGCACACCGCCGACGGCCTGGTCAAGGCGATCCTCGCCTGCCCCACGCCGCCGTCCGCCACGACCGGTGACGGTTGAGGAGTACCGACTTGCCCCGACTCGCCCGCCTGCTGCTGGTCACCTTCATCGAGAGCCTCGCCGCCATCTGCGTCCAGCGGGCGATCTTCTTCTTCTGCGAGGACCAGCTCGGGTTCAGCAGCGCCAGCAACCTGTCCCTGGCACTGGGCTGCGGGGTCGCCTACGTGGCCGGGGCGCTGGCCAGCCACCGGGCCTCACTGGCAGTCGGCGAGAAGCGGCTGATGGCCGCAGCCATCGCCGCCCAACTGCTCGCCCACCTGGTGATCGCCGGCTCGCCCGTGACGGGGGTGGTCGTGGTCTGCGCCGTCGCCCTGGGGCTCTTCAACGGGCTCAAGTGGCCCCTGATCGAGAGCTACGTCAGCGGGGGCCGGTCCGTCGCCGACACTGCCCAGGCGATCGGGCGGTTCAACATCGCCTGGGCCAGCGCGATCCCACTGACGCTGCTCGTGGCCGGGCCGATCATCCACCTCTGGCCCAGGGGGCTGTTCGTCCTGCCGGCGGGGTTGAACCTCGCCGCGCTGTGGCTGATTCGCCCGCTGCCGGCCCGCCCGCTTCGCCTGCCGGAAGGCCACCCGCACCGCCCGCCGTCAGCGCACTTGCGCCACCTGGGGTCGCTGCTGTCCTCGGCCCGATGGTCGATGCTCACCAGCTACGCCGCACTGTGGATAATGGCGGCGATGGCGCCGGATATCTTCAAGGGCCTCGGCGTGGGAGTCGCCTGGGCGACGGGCCTGGCCGGGCTGGTGGACGCCGCCCGCCTGACGGCGTTTATCGTGCTGGAGCGATGGCGCGCCTGGGACGGGCGCCGGTGGCCGCTGGTCTGCGTTATCCCCGCGCTGCCGGCGGGATTGTTCATCGTCCTGTTCGGCAAGTCGCTGGGCGTCGTGCTGGCCGGCGAGGTGCTCTTCGGGCTGGCGGCGGGGATGACCTACTACGCCGCCCTCTACTACGCCATGGTCGTCAAGAACGCCTCCGTCGATGCCGGCGGGGCACACGAGGGGCTGATCGGCGCGGGCTTCGCGCTGGGCCCGGTGGCCGGGCTGGCGGGCATCGCCCTGAAGCCGGCGCTGGGAAGCAAGGTGCTCGGGACGATCGCCGGCATCGGCCCGCTGTTCGTCATCTGCTCCGTCGGCGCGGCAAGGGCGCTGGTCAGGACCGGAAACGGGGCCGACGCCGACCCGTAACCCCCGCATTCACGACTTCACGAATTCACGAATTCACGCGTGGTGGTGGTCGTGGCGGTGATTCGGCTCCCGGGTGAACAGCAGCGGGAAGACGATGTCGCTGGTGCAGCACGGCAGCCACACCGCCAGGAAGAGGAACACGCCCACCAGCACGATGGTCAGCGCGCCGAGGGCATCGCCCATGGCCATGATGATGTGGAACAGCGACGCCCAGGTGCTCAGGAGCGTGTGCCCGGCGTGGGGTATCTTGGTCGTCGGGCGGAGGTACGCCAGGGCGATCCCCACCAGGGCCAGCGGGTTGACCAGCCACCAGTGGTCGATGAAGCCGATGTGGACGCCGCGGTTGGGCATGTCCAGCAGCCATTCGCCCAGGTATGGGATGAGGCAGTCGCTCAGCGTGGCGATTCCGACCGCCCCGACGTAGCCGATCAGGACGGTCGCCCATAGCTTTCCGGGGCTGTGCCGCCGGTACATGCCGGCCGTCACCAGGGCGCTGAGCAGCACGTGAAGGGGGTGGAACACGTCGAAGAGCGTCTGGGAGACCGACCGCGGCACACCGGTATTGACCATGACCATCAAGACGATCACGCCGGTGGCCGCTCCGAGTGCGGTGAAGGGCACGTGGGCCTTAAGCTCGGCCGCCACGCTCCGCAGCGGGGGCCTCATCGCCTGGGCCTCCGCCCGCCGGACCTGGCACAGACCAGGTGCCGCTCGTGGCAGCTGCCGCACTCCTGCACGGAATGATCGGCGGCCATCTCCGCCCAGTGCTTGCGCTGCTGGAGTGTCAGCGTCCCACTGCCCGCGCACAGCGGGCAGGTGCCGTCCAGTGCCGACAGCACCGCCTGCCGGATGAACTCCGAACGGTTGTCGACGCCCTCCAACGCCTCCAGCAGCGACTGGTCGGCCTTGAAGGTGATGATCTCCGCCTTCGACCTTGCCATGGTGATTGCCCTTCAGTTCTCCGCCCGCCCGGGTCGGGGCGGCGGGGTCTGTATTACATTGTAATACCAGGGGCGCGGAATGTCACCCCATTTGCAGGGAGAATCGCCGCGGGTCACTTCCTCGGCTTTGCCACGGCCAGCGTCGCCCGGCGGACCGCGAAGCAGTCGTTGCCCGCAAAGAGCAGGTGAATGGTCTTGCCGTCCTTGCTGATCCACTTCGAGGGGATGTGCTGCGACTCGCCCGGGTCCACATCCCAGCTTTCGGCGTGGAAGACGGTCGTCCACGGCCCCCATGGCTCGGGGGCGTCGTAGATGCCGAAGCGGCTCTTTCCGCCCGCTTCCGCCCGGCTGCGCATGGTCATGAGGTATCGCTTCAGGGGCGCGTTGTGCACGACATCGATGCGATTGCAGCCACCGGGGAACGTGAACACCGCGCCTCGCTTGGCAATGTCGGCGGTCCAGATGCACCGGCTCGACGCATCCCGCTTGACGAAGAACTCATACGCCGATCGGCGGGCGATCTTGTCCATCGGGACGCGCATCAGCACCACCCGATCCGTGGCCTTGTAAGCATCCGGGGTGTCCGGCGAATAGGCATAAACGTACTCGTCCCTGGCCCCGGCGTAGTTGCGGCCGAAGTTGAGAAAACATGGATACCCGAACTCGGCGAACCGCCAGGTTGTCCACTTCCAGGTCTTGGCGTGGTCGGACGAGACTGCCAGCTGCGACTGCCGCCCCCTGCCGTCGGCGTTGCGGATCCACATGTATAGCACCCCGCCGACGCAGAGCATCCCGCTGGCTTTCTTGCCGCTCCGGCCGTCGCCTTTGTGCTCCCCGGTGGCGGAGCGGATATTGACTCCCCTGAGCCGTCCGGCCGCTCCGCTCACTTTGGCAAAGCCCAGGCTCAGCTTACCGCGGACCTTCGGAACAAAGCCCCAGCCGTCTCCGTAGGCGGTGTACAGGCAATCGTCGTCGCTCCAGGTGATGGGCCAGTTGTCGGACCCTCTGGCCTTCCGGATGATGCTCGAGACGGGGGCCCAGGTGATCTTGGTTATTCGCTTGCTGGGCGGATACGGAGCGCCCTTGGCGATCTCCGCCGCCCGCGTGGTTGCGGCCGGTGCCGGTCGCGTCGATGCGACCCTTACCGACGCCACGATCGGCCTGATGAACGAGCCAAAGACCTCGTAGTCGGTCCTTCCGGTCCGTTTCCAGGACCGGCCCGCCCGAGCGACCACGATGTCGAGCGAAGGGATGACCACGATGTGGCTGTCGTGGAGTCCCCAGGAGAAGTAGGCATCCTTCGGCACGCCCTTGATTGCACCGTCGGCATTGTTCCACCACAGAAGCCCGTAATGGTTCGAGGCCGGCGGGTTCCTGCCGATGCTGCCAACCACCGGCAGGCCTTTGATGGCCGGCGGGGTCGTCCGCACGGCATCGACGAAGGATTCGGGGATGATCTGCTTGCCCCGCCATTTGCCCGCCCGCAGGTACAGGTAGCCGATCCGGGCCATGGCGTCCACGTTCGCGGATATCCCCGAGCCGAACTCCCGCCGGTGAATCCCCCCAATAGTGGCAGGGCGATAGGCGTTCCGCCGCCAGGTTAGGTCGGCCGGCGTGATCCCCAGCGGCGTGAAGACGCGTTGGAACATCAGCTCCTTTAGGTCTTGCTTGTAGATGAGTGTGATGCACTCGGCCAGCCAGTTCGGCCCGCCGTCGCTGTAGCACCACTTGGTGCCAGGGGCGAAAAGGAGCTTGCCGTAGCCGCCGGGCTTCTCGAAGCCGCCCGTCTGTGTCGCCAAGTGGGCGATGGTGATTTTCCCCAGGTGTCCGGTCTTGAGGTTGCCCGGCGGGTCGGCCCCCAGGGCCGGATGGTAAGTATCAGCCTTGTCGCTGAGGCCCTTCAGCTTCCCGTCGGCCAAGGCCAGCCCCAGGGCCGTGACCCCGATCGACTTGGTGGTGGACTTCAGGTCGTAGCGCTGCCTCGCCCTGCCCCAGGCCAAGACCAGTTTGCCGCCACGGATGATGTACCCCGACCCGCCGGCAGTCTGTGCATACCTCGCAGCCTGGTTGAGCTTGTCCTCGTCCATCCCGACGTCCGCGGGCGCGGCCCTGGGCCAATCCGGGATGGGCCAGGTCCCCTCCGCCCTGGCAGCGGCGGCGAAAGCCGCCAACGAAGCCCAGATGAGCGCCAACACGAGCAGTTTCATCGCTAGTCTCCCGCATTCTTGCCGGGGCGCAGAAGCAGGGACGAGCCGCCGCCGGCCCGCCCCTGGGAATTGCTCTCGGGTCGCCTTGTCAAGGGGCGTTAACGGATCAGCTCCTTGATCTTCTCGGACGGCAGGTTCAACGCTCCCAGCAACTGGGCGGCCGCGTTGCGGACCTTCACCGAGCCCGTGCCGGAAACGACGTCAACCACGGCCGAGGCCTGCTTGCCCGTCAGCTTGTTGCCGAACAGCCGCACGGACCTCGTCGCCGCCGCGTACGCCGCCAGGCGGATGGGCTCGGCGACGCCGGCGTCGTCGGCCACGGCCGCCAGCGCCTGCTGGGCGCCGGTGTCGGCCATGACCGCCAGCGCCTCCGCCGCGGCGACCTGCACCTCCGGCCGCTTGTCGCCAAGTGCGGCTGTCAGGCTCTTGGTGGCGCCGGCGAGTTCGTACACGGGGTTGTTGGTCTCTCCCAGGAGGAGGAAGCACTTCGCCGCCCGGACGGCCCACTCGACGGCCTGCTTGGGGCTGAGGGGCCCTCCCCCGGCGACCTTCTGGGCGATAGACGCAAACGCCGCCAGCAGGCCCGGGGCATTGAGCTTCGGCTCCGGCAGCGCGACCACCAGCCGGTCGGCCCTTTCGATCTCCTGCACGGCCGCCAATCGGGCCAGGCGGGTAACCACGATCACGGGCACCCGGCGGAGCGACGTGTCACGGCGAATCATGCTCACGGCGCCCGCCACGTCGGGCCTGAGCTCCGAGCTGAGCAGGATCAGGTCAACCCCGCCGGCGGCCCGGGCGTCCTGGAGCGCCTTGCCCAGGGAAGGGGCGTCGAACACGTCCGCCCCGAACCCGCGGACAAGGTCCTTGACCTTGTTGCGGTGGGCCAGGTCCGGGTCAACCAGCACGGCCGAACGCTTGCCCGTCTGGCGGAGCGCCTCGACGAGCACGCCGACGACCTCCCCGCTGCCGGTGAAGGGCTTGTTCGGCAGGGCCTTGGCGAGCGCCTCTGCCGCCAGGTATCGCACCTGGCGCGAGGTGCTGCCCAGCGCATCGACCAGCGGCTGGGTGCCCTTGGCGGTCGGCTTGACGAGGTTCTCGGCCCCGGCGGCCAGGGCCAGGGCCTCGATTGCCCGAACGGCCACGCGCGCGTCGCCGTCCTTCAGCGCCCGCGCCAGGACCGCCTGGAGGTACTTGGTCCCCGACGCCAGCCCGTAGAACGCCGCCCCCGGGTCGTTGGCGGGCAGCGTCGGGTCCTTGGCGCCGGGCGGCAGGTTCGCCTCCTTGCGGTAGTTGGCGGCGATCCACAGCGAGACGGCATCCTCGAGTTTGGGATTGTGCTTCAGCGCCTTGGCGGCCGCTCGCATCGCGTAAACCTCGTTGAAGATCGACCGCGGGGAGAGCTTGTAGGTCACCCCCAGTGAGTCGTGCCAGTACCAGACGTTGGCGGTCTGGTAGCGGGAATCGGACAGGACCGACTCGCGCCCGTCGTAGTAGCTCAGGGCCTGCTCGTAGTACAGCTCGGCGACGGATTTCTTCAGCGCGCCGGTCCCGGCGCATGCGGCCAGGGCGCCGAGCGCGGCGTCGCGGGTCCGGGGCAACTGCCCCTTCGTCTCGGCCAGTTCCTTCAGCGCCGCAGCCGCGTGGCGGTAGCCGATCTTGCCCAGCGCCCGGCAGACGACCTCCCTGGCGGCAACGTCCTTGACGGCGAGCGCCTCGACCAGCGGCCTGACGGCCGAGCGACCCAGCTCCGGAATCACGGTGACGATCCGCTCGCGCAGCGTCGCCGAGGTCTTGACATCGCCCAGGGCCCAGACCATCTGCGGGACGGCATACTCGCCGCAGGCGATGAGCCACTCCCTGGCCATGGCGTATCCGCGCGGGGGCCCGCCGAGCGCCTTGATCCAGCGGGCGATCTCGTTGGGATCGGTCCGGACCGACCTGGCGCCCGAGTCGATGAGGGCGTTGATCTTGTCGATGATGGGCTCGAGCTTCTTGGTCCGCCTGCCGCGGGCGAGGGTCGAGCCGTAGTCGTCGGTGTCGATGGCCAGGTAATACAGCTTCTGGGGGTCGGGCTTGGCCAGGAGGATGGCCTCGCCGTAGCTGCCGGCCTTGTCCGGCTCGGCCATGAGGACGAAGTGCAGGAAGAGCTTCCAGTTGTCGGCCAGTTTCTCCTCTGCCGGAGTGGCCTTGGGGGCCGCGGGGGCCGGGGCCGCCGCGGGGGCCGCAGGCGCCGCGGGCGCCGCCGGCTGGGCCAGCAGCCCTCCCCCGCCAATCGCCGCCACCAGCAACACCGCCGCAACCGCTCCGCTTATAGTGGAATCGAAGCTTCGCATGATGCCTCCCAACACGGTACGGGCCAGTTAAGAATGACCTACTGCGCTTCCGCGCCTGCTCCGCAACACCGTTATGGTACGGATAAAGCCAACGTTATGCCGGCCGATGGACAGGCCGACGGATTTTCCGCGATTATAGGTTCGCGCCTGCCGGTGTCAACAAATTGCACGGGGCGGATTTCGACCCGCCGCCGGGTCAATAACTGCCCTCCTGAGCGGGAAACCTGGGCGGGCGGCCCTCGAGCACGGCGGCGACGTCCTCGACGACATCGCACATTGCCGCCAGCGCGGCGGGGACGCGGGCGGCGATGTGCGGCGTAAGGATCACGTTCTCCAGGGCGAACAGCGGGTAGTCAGCCGGCGGCGGCTCCGGCTCGTGACAGTCAATAACCGCGGCGGCGATGTGCCCGTCGCGGACCGCCGCCGCAAGGTCAGCCGCCACCACGCACCCCCCGCGGGCGCAGTTGATGAGCTGACCGCCGCGCTTGAACTGCCGAAGCGACGCGGCGTCGATCAGGTTCTGCGTCAGCTCCGTCAGCGGCACGTGCAGCGTCACCACGTCGCTGCGGGCGTAGAGATCCTGCTTCTCAACGGCCTGGCAGGGGTAGTCCAGCTCGACCGGGCGGATGTCGTTGTAAAGGACGGTCATGCCCAGGGCCTGGGCCGCCCTGCCGACGCGCGAGCCGATCCTGCCGACCCCGACGATCCCCAGCGTCATGCCGGCCAGGAACCGCCCGAACTTATTCTTCCGCGTGGCGAGGAACTGCTCGGGGGTGACGGCGGCCGCCAGCGGCCAGAAGCGGCGGTTCAGCTCGACGATCATCCGGATGGTGTAGTCCACCACCGCCAGGGTGTTGGCCTCGGGGGTGTGGACGACCTCCACGCCGCGGGCGCGGCAGGCGGGCACGTCGATGTTGTCCAGCGCCACGCCCGCCCGGCCGACGACCTTCAGCCTGGGCGCCCGGTCCAGCAGCTCGCCCGTCACCTGCGTGTAGGTCCGCACCACCAGGCCGTCGGCCTGGGCGATGTGCTCGTCGAGCTGGTCGATCTCGATCCGCCGCACCTGGGCGCGGGCGCTGAGACTGGCCAAGCTGCGCTCGTCCAGCGGCTCGGTCACAACTACGATCGGCTTGTCCTTGCCCATGACGGCCGACACTGTACGGCGGGGGGGGCAGCCTGTCCAGAGCGACGGGAACCGCCTCAGGCCTGGGGCGGGGCGTGGTGGCGTCTGAAGGGCCTCCGCCGCCCGAGCATCCGCCCGGCGAGGCCCTTCCAGAAGCCCACGATGCCGAGCTTGCCCGCCAGGGCGCGGATCTGCTCGTCGGCGGGGGCAATGGTGATGGCCTTGGCGGCGTAACGCCGGGCGCGGCGGACGTCGCCTTTACGCATGTGAGCCAGCGCCAAGTTGTAGAGGGCAAGCTGGTAATCGCTCTTGAGCTTGAGCGCCTTGCGGCAGTGAAAGATGCCCTCCTCAAGGTTGCTCATGAGGAAGTAGCTCACCGCCAGGCTGTGCTCGGCGTGGGGGTTGTCGGGATGCATCTTCACCAGCTTGCGCAGCACGGTGTTGGCCTGCTTGACCTTGCCGGCCTCGAGGAGGAGCTGGCCCAGCTCCAGCAGAGCTGCGGCGTCCTCGCTGGCGTGGCGCAGCTCGGCCAGGAGGTGTACCCCGGCGATGTCCTTGCGCCCCTGGCGCAGCAGCACCTCGCCCAGCTTCATGTGGGCAGCGGGAAAGTGCCGATCGATCCGCAGCACCAGGCGGAACTGCTTCTCCGCCGAGGCGAAGTCGTCGTTCTTCACCGCCAGCTCGCCCAGCCCGAAATGTGCGTTGGGGTGGGCAGGCTCCTGCTCGAGCACGCGGCGGAACTTCTCGCTGGCCTCGGTCAGCAGGCTCATCTCCGACAACAGGTCGCCCATGTCCAGCAGCGTGTCGATGTCGCCGGGGTTGTCGCGAAGCTCCTCCAGGTACCACCGGCGGGCCTCGTCCATGTCGCCCATCGACCAGTGCGCCTCGGCCAGGCGCACCCTCACCGCCGGGTGCCCGGGGTCAAGCTCCATGCACCGCTGCCAGCAGCCCACCGCCCGATGGTACTCGCCGCGGTCGTAGAGGCTGTTGGCGACGTTGTACAGGCACAGCGGGCACTCCTCCTTGACCTGGCGGGCGAGGTAGAACATCACCTCCGCCTGCTCGTGGTCGCCCATCTCCGTGTAGGTGATGATGCGGTTGCAGTAGGCCGGCTCGTAGGTCGGGTCGAGCTGCTCGATCCGCTCGAAGCACTCCAGGCTGCGGGCGGGCTTGCCGACGCGGGTGTAGTCCACACCCATGCCGTTGAGGATCTCCAGGTCGTCGGGCTCCAGCTCCGACGCCCGGCTGTAGGCGGCCAGCGCCTGGTGGTAGGCGCCCACGGCATCCAGGGCGATCGCGAGGTTGAAGTGCCAGGAGGCGTTGTAGGGATTGATGGCGATGGCCGAGCGTAGCTCCTCGGCCGCCTTGACGTACTGACCGTGTTCGAAAAGCCTCTGCGCTTCTTCTACACGTCGCTCAGCTTGGGTCCAATCATTCATCTACGTCTGCGCCGCCGCGTCCTGACGGACGGAACCTCCTGCCGGCCCGCGCTGCCGCCGGCCTGGCCCGGACTGCTGGCGGGGTAGCTCGCCGCCTGCACAAAGCCTGTCACACGAACGTCCCTCCAAACCTTTATTATATGCGACCCGGGCCGCTGCGCCAAGGTAGGCGGGGACGAAACTACCGTAGCCTCCCGGGCCTGGGGCGGGGCTCATGCCTGGCGACAGGGCGGACGGACGGCGCGGCGGTGAAGCCCTTGGCCCAGGCCGGCAGCGGCGGGGAGGATTTACCTATCTTCTTGCTTCCAAAGCCCTTGCTGCAGGCATCGGCCGTGGCCGCGGTACATCCCCGGATTGGCCAGGCGGTGGGCAACCTCCTTGACGGCAACCTCCGCGGCGGCGGCCATGGTCTCGCGCCCGAAGGCGGCGCTGGCGTCCTGTGGGGCCATCCGCCCGCCCGCGCCGACGAGTTTCTGGCCCTTCTCCGGCAGCAGCGACAGGTCCACCGTCTCGCCGTGCAGGTGCATGACGTGCGAGGTCTCCCACCCGCCGGCATGGTCGCCGGCGCAGTCGTACTGGTCGGTCACGAGCAGGTGGTCCACGAACGCCCAGGCGAGCATCGGCTTGGGCCGGCCCGAGCGGTGCCGGGCGAACTGAAGCACAGCCGCGCGGGCGTGGTCGATCAGCGGGTAGTGCCCGGCCACGAGCACGCCCACGTCGAAGCCCAGCGTTTCGACCTCGGCCAGGATGTGCAGCAGCAGCTTGTGATAGTTGACGGCCTGCTCGGTGGGCGGGAACGGCATCCGCTCAGGCAGGAAGTTGTCGGCCGGCAGGCCCATCGCCTCGGCGATCTTGTCGCGGTCGCCGGCGTTGGCCTCCATCAGCTCCTCCGAGCGGCTCTCGCCGTAGTACAGCGGCGGCAGCGCCAGCCCCCCGCCCGTGCGGGCGCAGAGGATGGCCATGCCCTCGGCCTGGAGGGTGTCGGCCCCGACGGGGTTGTGCACGCCGTGCCATTCCAGGTTGCCCAGCGGCACGTAGGCCACCGGGCAGGCCTCACGCCGGGCGACGATCTGATGCGGGCGGAGCATCTGGTAGCGGACTTCCTCGGACATCGGCCACTCCTTAAACAGGCCCACCTCGGAGGTCGGCCATGTTAGCCGACCGACCCGCCGGCCGAAACCGCAAATCGGGCACGATCGCCCCCGCCCGCGCGGCAATGACGCTTGCCCGGACCGGCCCGGGCAGGTATGGTGACCCGCTCGCAAAGTCACTTTCGCTCGGCCGTCTGGAAGGGGTCCATGATGAAGCCGGTTCGCTTTGCGCTGGCGGCGTCGCTGCTGGCGTGCGGGTGCGCGGCGCCGCCCAAGTTGCCCCAGCGGTTCATCCCCGTGGCCTACTGCCCGCGGACGGCCGCGCCGCCCAAGCTCGACGGCAACCTCAACGACCGCTGCTGGCGGGCCGCCGGCGTGCTCGAGGACTTCATGCTGAACCGCGACGATGCCTTTCCTCCTCGCAAGACGCAAGCCCGCATCGTCCGCGACGAGAAGTGGATCTACCTCGCCTTCCGCTGCATGGAGGACGACATGGCTCACGCCCACGTGCAGAAGACCGGGCGTGCGCTGCTGTGGTACGAGGACTCGGTCGAGATATTCATCGACGCCCGGCGCGGCGACAGCGACTACGCGCAGTTCGGCGGCAACGTGCTGGGGGCCAGCAACCTGCCCATCCCGCCGGGCGAGCCGCAGGCCCTGCTGGCAAAGGGCAAGTCGCGGGGCGACCGGTGGACGCTCGAGTGCCGCGTGCTCATCAAGGGCCTGACGAAGACCCCGCCGGCCGACGGCGAAGTCTGGGGGCTGAACCTCTGCCGCAACCGCCGGCGCGGCGGCGTCAACGAGTGCACCAGTTGGGCGCGGCTGAAGGGCGGCTTCCACGTGCCGGACATCTTCGGCCTGCTGGTCTTCTGCGAGAAGCTGCCGCGCGTCCGCGTCACCAACGTGTACATGCCCGGGCGGCACTCCGGCGACAACGTCGCCCTGGTGCGTCTGGCGGGCCCGGCGGCCACGGCCGCGTCGGTCGCGCTCACCTCCACCGGGCGACGCGAGCGGCGAAAGGCCCGGCTCGATAGCATCGGCCTGGCATCGGTCGGGGTGCCCTACCGCCTCGGCGCCGGCGCGAACTCCCTGACGCTGACCGTCGAGGCCCGCAAGCGGCAGATCCTCAAGGCCGCCTTCCGGGCAGTGCCCAGCGCCCGCCCGATGTGGGTCAGGTACGCACCGAACGTCGGGTCGTTCGCCCTGGCCGTCAACCACGAGGTGATCCGCCAGGGCGAGGAGCTGCAAGGCAGCATCCAGGCGGCCATGGAAGACTCCGACCGCCCCGCCCCGAGGGTCGCCTGGAGCCTGCTGACCACCGACCCGCTGCCCATGAGGCGGGTGGCGCCCGACGGGCGGTTCGCGATCGACCAGCACATGCCCGACGGCGAGGCGATGCTCACGGCCCGGCTGATCGAACCCTCCGGCAACACCGTCGCGACGCTGCGGCGGAAGGTGGCGATCGCCGGCAAGGCATTGGCCAGGTGCGGCCTGCGGGCGGGAATCTGCCGGGACCGCGCGAGCAAGCTCCGGGCCAAGCTCAAGGGCGAGGACGAACTGCTTTGCCTCGACAAGGCCCAGACCAAGATCGGCGTGCTCAAGGGCCTCGTCACCGCCCGCAGCGCGGACCGGGCCGCAGACGCGGCCGAGGAAATCGAGCACCACGTCGCACGCCTCGAAAAAGGCCTCCTGCCCGTCTGGGGCCACCACGAGTGCCTCTACACCTCCGGCATCGACGGCAGCCGCCAGCCATACGCCGTCGCTGTCCCCAAGACCTACGACCCAAACGGCACCGACCGCCTGCCGGCGCTCATCTGGCTGCACGGCTTCTTGGGCGACGACCCCTGGCCGCGGGAGGGCCTCATGCAGTACATGGGCCCGATGGAACTGGCCTGCATGAAGAAGGGGTTCATCTTCGTGTACCCGTTCGGGCGCGGCTCGCAGGGCTACCGCCACGACGGCGAGGCCGACGTCTGGGCCGTCTGGAAGGCCGTCAACGAACGCTGGCGGATCGACCCCGACCGCGTGTACCTGGCCGGCTTTTCGATGGGCGGGGCGGGCACGGCGCGGCTGTCGGCGGCCCACCCGCACGTCTTCGCCGCCGCGGCGGTCTATTCCGGGGGGCTGGGCAAGGAGCTGTTCGCCAACCTCCGCCACCTGCCCATGCGCTTCGAGGCCGGCGGGCAGGAAGGCGGGCAGAAAATGGTCGCCTACCACAAGGAAGGCTTCGCCAAGGTCGGCGGCCGGGTGGCCGATACCGTCCTGCTCTCACACCCCAACGCAGGCCACACCACCGGCTACGTGGACTATGAGGCCCTGCTGGACTGGTTCGGCAAGTTCCGCCGCGTCGCCGACCCGCCGGTGGTGACGTGCGCGACATCGCACCTCCGCCACAACCGCGCCTACTGGCTGAGCATCGACGCCTTCGAGACGTATGGCCAACCGGCGCGGGCCGACGCCCGGATCGACCGCGGGCGGCTGGCGGTCACCACGTCGAACGTCGCGGCGCTGACGCTCCGCCCGCCGCCGCGGCTGCTGGCCAGGCCGCTGCACGTCACGCTCAACGGCAAGCCGGTGCCCGACGCGACGCTGGAGAAGGGCGCGATCGAGCTGCGGGTCGCCCCCCGCCCCGCCGGGCCGCTCGCCAAGGACCTACTGCTGTGCGGGCCAATCCGCGACGCCTTCACCCGCGAGCTGATACTCGTCGCCGCCGCCAACGACAAGGCCACGCTCGACGCCGCCGAGATCGTCGCCGCCCGCTGGCGGAGGTGGCACCACGGGCGGCTGGAGGTCAGGCCGGAATCGCAAATCTCCGTGGGCGATATCGGCGGGCGGAGCATCATCCTCGTCGGGCCGTGGAAGGCCGAGGAACTCATGGCCCGCGTGGCCGCGGCCGCGCCCGTGAAGATCGACCCGAAGGGGATCACCGTCTCAGGCCGGAGGAAGGAAGGCAAGGACCTGGGGATCATCTTCGTGTACCCCCGCGGCGACGCCGGGAACTACTTCGTGGCGATCACCGGCCAGAGCCCCGCCGGCGTCCTGGCCGCGTGCAAAATGTTCGCCCAGGGCGCCTACCGCGGCGACTACGCCGTCACCGCCGACGGCCCGTCGGGCTACTTCGACGCAAGCTGGAAATAGCGCCCCAGCCGTGCTGCCCCCACCCTTCAGCTG